>NZ_CP090953.1:306666-613333 GCF_021513175.1 Sphingomonas sp. S2-65
TCGACCCGGACGATATCGCCCTGGACGAGGTGGCCGGCGTCCCTAAGGAACACCTGACCGTCGATTTCGGGTGCATCGGCCTGCGAACGCCCGGTGGCGCCGCCACCGTCCTCGGGATCACCGACCTCGTCGATGATCACTTCTAGGGTGCGGCCGATCTTGGCCTGAAGCTTGGCGGCGGAGATCGCCGCAGTCTTCTCCATGATGCGGGCGTAGCGCTCTTCCTTGACTTCCTCGGGCACGGCGCCGGGCAGGTCGTTGGCGGGCGCGCCGTGGACCGGCTCGAAGCGGAAGGCGCCGACTCGGTCGAGCTGGGCTTCGTCGAGCCAGTCGAGCAGGTATTGGAAGTCGGCCTCGGTCTCGCCGGGGAAGCCGACGACGAAGGTCGAGCGGATCGTGATGTTTGGCGCGATGGAACGCCAGTGGCGAAGACGATCGAGCACTTTGGCGTCGTTGGCCGGCCGCTTCATCGTGCGCAGCACCGAGGGGCTGGCATGCTGGAAGGGAATGTCGAGATAGGGGAGGATCAGCCCCTGCGCCATCAGCGGGATGACCTGATCGACATGTGGATAGGGGTAGACATAGTGGAGACGTACCCAGGGGGCGATCTTGCCGAGCTCGCGGGCGAGGTCGGTCATGTGGGGGACGACGCTCTCGCCCTTCCACATGCGCGGCTCCTTGCGGATGTCGATGCCGTAGGCCGAGGTGTCCTGGCTGATGACCAGCAGTTCCTTGGTGCCGGCCTCGACCAGCTTCTCGGCTTCGCGCAGGATCGCGTCGGGGCGGCGGCTGACCAGATCGCCACGCAATGCCGGAATGATGCAGAAGGAGCAGCGGTGGTTGCAGCCCTCCGAAATCTTGAGATAGCTGTAGTGGCGCGGCGTGAGCTTGAGCCCGCTGTCGGGCACCAAATTGACGAAGGGCGAGGGCGGCATCGGTGCCGCCTGGTGCACCGCGCCGACCACGTCCTCATATTGGTGCGCGCCGGTGACGGCGAGGATGTTGGGGAAGCGGGCCCGGATGACCTCGGCTTCCTTCCCCATGCAGCCCGTGACGATGACTCGGCCGTTTTCGGCCATCGCCTCGCCGATCGCCTCAAGCGATTCCTCCTTGGCGGAGTCGAGGAAGCCGCAGGTGTTGACCAGCACGACCGCGGCCCCGGCATAGTCGGGCGACATCGCATAGCCGTCGCTGCGCAGCTTGGTGAGGATGCGTTCGCTGTCCACCAGGTTCTTGGGACAGCCGAGCGACACCATCCCAACCTTGGGGGCTTCAGGAAGTTTGGTTGCCATGATTGCGGCGCGACATAAGGATTTCTGAGGAAATTGCTAGTGATGGTGGCGCGGTCGCCGGCCAATGCTCGACGAAACGATGAGGATCAGGAGGCCATCGGCGCGCGGAACAGGAAGAAGGCGCCAGCCGCGATCAGTGCGAAGCCGATCAGGTGGTTAGGCGTGACACGCTGGCCGAGATACAGCACCGAGAACACCGCGAAGACCGCGAGGGTGATGACTTCCTGCATCCCCTTGAGCTGTGCGGCCGAATATAGGCTGCTGCCCCAGCGGTTGGCGGGCACGGCTAGGCAGTATTCGAAGAAGGCGATGCCCCAGCTCACCAGGATCACCGCCAGCAGCGGCTTGTCCTTGAACTTCAGGTGCCCGTACCAGGCGAAGGTCATCAGGATGTTCGAGCCGACCAGCATCAGGATCGGCAGCAGGCGAGCGAAGAGCGTTGCAGTCATGGCGCGACCATGTCGCGCGCGGCGGCGCCGTCAAGCTGCGGCGCGGGGGGTGGCGACGATCTCTATGACGGTGTCGCCGGCCCGCAGCGCCGTAGCTTCGGGATCTGCGAAGCTGTGCGGCTTGCCGTCGCGGCGGAGCTGGACGCCCAGTCCGCTGGCGATGGCGGCGAGCGGCTTGCCGATCTCCTCGGGGCGGACGAGACGCTCCCTCAGGGCGACGTTGCCGTGCGCCGAGGCGAGGTCGGCGAGATAGGCGGCGATGTTGGTGCCGGTGCACGAGCTGGCGAGCAGCAGCCCGGCGAAGCTGACCGGGTTGATCACCGTGGTCGCCCCGGCGGCGTGCGCGGGAAACTCATTGTCCTCGTTGCGGACGATGACGCTGATCGGAAGGTCGGGCGCCAGGTGGCGCGCAGTGAGGGTGATGAGGATCGACGTATCGTCACGGCCCGCCGCGACGATCATCGCCTCGGCCTGGCTGACGCGAACGTCCTCGAGTATCTGGTCGCGGGTGGCGTCGCCCTCGAGCACCGTGCAGCCACAGGCATGCGCGCGGGCGATCGCCTGGGGATCGGCGTCCACGACGACGAACTTGTCGGGCGCGGCGCCGCGGGCGATCAACTCGTCGACTGCCTCGGACCCGGTCTTGCCGAACCCGGCGATGACGATGTGGCCGCGAAGATTTTGCTGGATGATCGTCATGCGCCATTTGTCCCAGGTACGCTTGAGCACGAAATTATAGGCGGTGCCGAGGAAAAGCAGCACCACGAAGATGCGGATCGGCGTCACCACCAGTGCGTCGAACATCCGTGCGGCTGTGCTGACCGGCACGATGTCGCCATAGCCAGTGGTCGTGATCGAGATCGACGTGAAGTAGAGAATGTCGAGGAAGCTGACCTGGCCGTCGGCGGTGTCCTTGAGGCCGTCGCGTTCGATCCAGTGAACCCCGATCGCCAGCGCGAGTAGCGCCAGCACCGCCGCAACGCGCCAGCCGATCGCCAGCCACACCGGCAAGCTTGACTTGCGCTTGAGCGTGCCGGGCTGGAGCGCCCGCATCAGCGCGCCGGCAGCCGCGTCAGCGGGTCGACGGGGGTGCGGCCCTGGCGGATCTCGAAATGAAGCTCCGGACGGTCGGCGAAGCCCGAATTGCCGGAGCGGGCGATGGTCTGACCCTTGCGCACCGCCTGACCACGCTGGACGAGCAACTGGCCTGCATGGCCATAGACGCTGGTCATGCCGTTGCCGTGCTTGAGAATGACCAGACCGCCAAGCGCGGGCACGTCGCTGCCGACATAGGCGACGACGCCGTCGGCGGCTGCGAGCACGGGGGTGTCGAGTGGCACGGCGATCTTGATTCCGTCATTGCGCTCGCCGCTGCGGCCTGGGCCGAAACGGCGCACGATCCGGCCGGACACCGGCCAGGCGAGCAGGCCGGTGGTGCGCCTTGCGGGTGCGGCGACCGGCGTGGTCGAGGGCAGGATCCGAGCCGAGGAAGCGGTGGGCTTGGCGGGGGCGGCATTAACGGCGAGCGCGGGTTCGCCGCCGGTCAGGATGTCGTCGATGTCGATATGAAAGCGCGCGGCGCGCTGTTCGAGCGTTTCGGGGCCGGTCGTGGGGATCAGCAAGCGCTGCCCGGTACGCAGGATGTAGGGCTCGGTAAGCGCGTTCGCCGAAACGATCCGCGACCATT
Source organism: Sphingomonas sp. S2-65 (assembly GCF_021513175.1). NCBI lineage: Bacteria > Pseudomonadati > Pseudomonadota > Alphaproteobacteria > Sphingomonadales > Sphingomonadaceae > Sphingomonas > Sphingomonas sp. S2-65. The sequence goes on from NZ_CP090953.1 coordinate 310,095, forward strand.
CCACGACGTACGCACGCGCGATGGCGATGCCGCTCTCGCCGGTCCGGACGAGATGATAGCGGCCGCCCGGGATGCTCAGCCGCTGGCCGGCACGGATGACATAAGGGGCGGGGATGGCGTTGGCGCGGGCGATCGCCTCGGACGCGGCACCCGTCTTCGCAGCGATCGAGCGGAGCGAGTCGCCGGACTGAACAACGTAGGTGGAATTGGGCACCTGCCGGGCGTCCGGAACGACGCGGCGCGCTTCCCAGGCGGGGGGCGGGGCCGGGAGGGCGCGGACGTCCTGCTCGAGCGTCTGACGTTCGTAGCGGTCCTCCTGCGGCGGCCGCGCATCGCGATCCCGCTGAGCCTGCCGCGGAGGCGGAGCTTCACGGGCGGCCGACGAATAGCCAGACGGCGGGATGCATCCCGCCAGCGCAGCACCGGCCACGGCGAGCGCCGCCTGCCGGTATGATTTCATCCCCCACATGGCGTTAACTATAGACGGATTTCAACCTGTCGAGCGAGTCCCTGTGCGTAAGGTCGAGCTGAAGCGGCGTGACGGTGACATAGCCCCGTTCGATCGCTTCCAGATCGGTGTCGGCGCCGGGTGTCTGCGGGGAGCTTCCCATCGCCAGCCAGTAGTAATCGAAGCCGCGCGGGTCGGTGCGCCGTTCCACGCCAACGCGGCCATAGTCGCGCAGCCCCTGCGACACGACCCTGATCCCCTCGACTGCGTCAGGAGCGACCGGGGGGAAGTTGATGTTGACCAATGTGCGCGGCGCCCATTCCATCGCCAGCAGCGGGTGGAGTGCGCGCTCACCCCAGGCTTCGGCGGCGGCGAACGAAACCTTGTCGCCTGCGCCGGTGCGGGCGTAACGCTGGCTGAGCGCGACCGAACGGATGCCGGCCAGGGCGCCTTCCATCGCGGCGGACACGGTGCCCGAGTAGCTGACATCCTCTGCCAGGTTGCCGCCGCGGTTGATGCCGGACAGAATCAGGTCGGGCTTGTTGTCCTTCATCGCCTCGGCAAGCGCGAACATCACGCAATCGGTGGGCGTGCCGTGCACCGCATAGCGGTTCTCCGCATGGCGGCGGACGCGGAACGGCTCGGTCAAGGACAGCGAGCGGCCCTTGCCCGACTGCTCGTCGGCCGGCGCAATGACGGTGATGTCGTCCGAGATCGTCCGCGCCAGCGCTTCGAGCAGCGCCAGCCCGCGGGCATGGTAGCCATCGTCGTTGGTGAGGAGGATCCGCATCAGCGGATCGGCTCGAGCAACTCCAGACCGCCGAGATAGGGTCGCAGCACTTCGGGCACCGCGACCGCGCCGTTTTCCTGCTGGTAGTTCTCGATGACGGCGACCAGCGTGCGGCCCACCGCCAGCCCCGACCCGTTGAGCGTGTGGACGAAGCGCGTGCCTTTTTCGCCCTCCGGACGATAGCGGGTGTTCATGCGGCGCGCCTGGAAGTCGGTGCAGGTCGAGCAACTGGAGATTTCGCGGAAGCGCGCCTGTCCCGGCAGCCAAACCTCAAGATCGTAGGTGCGCGCGGCGGTGAAGCCCATGTCCCCGGTGCACAGCTTCATGCGCCGGAAGGCGAGGCCGAGCTTGTCGAGAATACCCTCGGCACAGGCGGTCATGCGCTCATGTTCGGCTTCGGACGCCTCAGGGGCGGTGATCGAGACCATCTCGACCTTTTCGAACTGGTGCTGGCGAATGTAGCCGCGGGTGTCGCGCCCGGCGGCGCCGGCTTCGGAGCGGAAGCAGGGGCTGAGCGCGGCGAAGCGTAGCGGCAGAACTTCGTTCGCCAGTATCTTTTCGCGCACCGAATTGGTGAGGCTGACTTCGGCGGTTGGAATCAGCCAGCGATCGTCGGTGGTATGGAAGCTGTCTTCCGCGAACTTGGGAAGCTGGCCGGTGCCGAACATCGTCTCGCCGCGGACGAGCAGCGGAACGACGGCTTCCTCATAGCCGTGCTCCTCCGTCAGCGTGTCCAGCATGAACTGGCCCAGCGCGCGGTGGAGGCGGGCGGCAGGGCCGCGAAGGAAGGTGAAGCGCGAGCCGGAAAGGAGCGCGCCGGTTTCGAAGTCGAGCCCCAGCGCGGGGCCAATCGTGTCATGCTCCTTCGCTTCGAACGCGAACACAGGCGGGGTGCCGCGTTCGTGGACCAGCGCGTTGTCGTTCTCGTCGGCGCCCTTGGGCACATCGCGAAGCGGCAGGTTGGGGATGGCCGCGAGACGAGCGTTCAGCTCCACCCCGACGGCCTTTTCCTCGGCATCGATCACCGGCATCCGTTCCTTGAGCGCGGCAACCTCCGCCATCAGGTCGGTAGGGTCGTCGCGGCGTGCCTTTGCCGCGCCAATGGCCTTTGAAGCTTCGTTGCGGCGAGCCTGCGCTGCTTGCGCTTCGGTGATCAGGGCACGCCGGCGCTCGTCCAGTGCCAGCAACTCGGCCGAGAGCGGTTCCAGCCCGCGAAGAGCAAGCCCCCGGTCGAAGGTTTCGGGGTTTTCGCGGATCGATCGGATGTCGTGCATGGCCGACGCTATGGCGAGCGCGACAAAGCCGCGCAACCCTGGCGCGAAGCAGGGCGTTACAGGACACAGAACCGAGACAAGGAGACAGGTTTATGCAGGTTCCTCATCAAGCAGTCGTTCTAGTCGCCGATGGGCGAAAGATGCTGTTCCTCAGGAACGAAGGGGATGCTGAATTCCCGAACCTGCAGGTCGAAGCCAAGGAGATCCACGCGAACCCGAAGGATTCGGACCAGAAGCGCGACCAGTCGGGTCAGTCATCCTCGACCCAGAGCGGCCCGGGCGCGCCGGCGGTGGCGCGGACCGGTTCGATGCACGCCAGTGGCGGCGGCGCGCAGTTTGCGCCTGCGCGAGGGACGATGGGCGAGACCGACTTTCACCAGTTGGAGGAAGACAAGTTCGCTGCAGAGACGGCCGAAATGCTGAAGAAGCGGGCATTGAACAACGATTTCGAGTCGCTGATCATCGTCGCGCCGCCCAAGACGCTGGGCGAATTGCGCAAACACTATCATCAGTCGGTAAGCGAGCGGCTGACGGGCGAGATCAGCAAGGACCTGACCGGCCACACGGTGCCGCAGATCGAAGAAGCGCTTCTGAAAGCCGAATAGCAGGAATGTGCTGCCCGGCGCCGCGCCGGGCAGAGCAGATCAGGCCTCGGCCGTCTCGGCCGGGGCCTTTTTGCTGAAACGCTTCCGCGCCACCAGCGCCGCTGCCGCGCCGCCGAACAGCAGGATCATTGGAGGCGCGGGAACCGGTGCGGGACCACCCGAACTGCCGCCGCCCGAGCTACCGCCATGATGGCCGCTCGAACTCCATCCACTGGAGTTGTTCCAGCCACTGGAGCTCCAACCCGGTTTGTCGGGCTTATGCGGCTTATCCGGCTTGCCGTGATCCTGGTGCTGGTCCTGGTCCTGATGTTGGTCCTGGTCCTGATGCTGGTGTTGATCCTGGTCCTGGTGCTGCTCGTTGTTGTTATTGTTGTTATTGTTGTTCTGATTATTATTGTTGTTGTTATTCTGATTATTATTTTCGTTCTGGTTGTTGTTCTCGTTCTTATTGTCGATGTCAATGTTGATGTCGACACCGCTGCTGCCCGAGGAGCTTCCGGACGCCGAGCCGCCGAAGAAGCCGCCGGCGAAGAACCCGCCCATGAAAGCGCCGCCGCCCGAGCCACCGATTACGCCCGAACTGCTGGAGCCGCTGGAACTGGACGATACAAAGGGAGCAGGCACGGGGATCGGCGCACCCTGTGCGGTCATCACTACGACCTGAGGCTGCGCCTGAGTTGTGGTCGTGGTGGTCACGACGCGCCGGAGCGTCTTCTTCGCGACGGCGCGGCTCGCCACCTGACGGACAACGCGCTTCTTCGCGACGACGTGCTGCTTCACCACCTTGGGTTGTTGCACGCGCTCGGCGACGTACACGCCGGATCCGCCGATGATTGCCCCGCCACAAGCGCAGGCACAAAGTTTCGCCAAGGCCATGCGAACCGACATGATGTCCCACTCTCTTGTTGCTGGCACCCGCTGCCGACATTCGCGCCGCCAGCTATTGCACCGTTCATTGCAGATAAAGTGCAAAACAAACCATTAAGTGCAAGTGAGTGAATGTCTGTTTACCGTAATCTTGCCTGTTTTTTGGAAGGCTGGCAGGAAACCTTATGGTTAATGTCCGGGAACGGTACAGAACTGTTATTGAGGAGGAGCAGCAGCGGGGATCTCGACCTCCGTCAGCCGGCATGACGGAAATTCAGCCTCGGCTAATTTCCATGCGCATAGTGGGTGTTCGCACGCACAATCATTCGCTTGTGCATATGATTTGGCGAAAGTATAGGCGCCAGCGGGCAAACTAGCGGTCTTTGGCGGCTTAGCCACTCGGGACCGAAGTGGAGAGTGGGGATGGCTACAGTTTTGGACTGCTACGACGAACCCGAAAAAGCGCTGCCGACCGCCGCTAACGACAGCGACAGCGCGTATCGACCGCATAATGACGAACCCTTCATGGGTCCGCGGCAACTCGACTATTTCCGCGAGAAGCTGCTGGCATGGAAAGATGCCATTTACCGCGAGGCAGCAGGAACACTGAACCAGTTGCAGACCGATTCGCTGCGCGAAGCTGATCTGACCGACCGCGCGTCGAGCGAGACGGACTGGTCGATAGAGCTGCGCACCCGCGATCGTCAGCGCAAGCTAATCTCGAAGATCGACGCGGCGCTGCGCCGGATCGAAGAGGGCGAGTACGGCTATTGCGAAGTGACCGGTGAGCCCATTCCGCTGGGACGTCTGGAAGCGCGGCCCACTGCCACGATGACGGTCGAGGCGCAGGAACGCCACGAGCGCAACGAGAAGATCTCGCGCGAAGAATGAGCGCGACGTGGGTACCGCCAGGAGCACTGGCGGTACCCACGTCTTACGGTTTCAATAAGGATTGCTGGTGTAGGCCGTTGCAGTCATTTCACGCGTTCGAGCAGCACCGATGGACCAGTTTACTTCCGACTCCGTAAGCGCGCTTTCCGCCGAGGACTTCACCGTCCCGCGCAGCGGCGCGCGCGACAGCCTGTTGCTGACGGCGCAGTTCCGTGTGGCGGGGGATAATCAGACGCACCAGGTGCGCGTGCGCAACCTGTCGTCGGGTGGCCTGATGGCGGAATTCGCGGCTCAGATCGCGCCGACCACGCCGGTGGAAATCGAAGTGCGCGGAGTCGGCTGGGTCAGCGGTCGCATCGCCTGGGCCACCGATGGGCGCGTAGGAGTGGCCTTCGCAAGCGAGATCGACCCGCTGCTCGCGCGCAAGCCGGTCGGCAAAGGAACGACGACGCCGAGCTACGTTAAGCCGATACCGTCGCGCCGCTGAGTTTTTGTTGAGCTCTGTCGTGAGCGAGGCGGGTGCAGCCGCACTGACTGCACCCTGGGAGCGCGGCTTCGACTAGCGCGCGATCTCTTCCTTGAGCCGAAGTTTCTCCTTCTTGAGCTGCGCAATCAGGATCTGGTCGGGCATGGGCCGCTGCGACTCGCTGCTGATCTGCTGATCCAGCTTCGTGTGCTTGGCCGAAAGAGCCGACTGATGCGCATTTTGCATGGGAAGTTCTCCTGCTTCAAGGTCGCTGGGGGAATGGATTACATCAGCTTTCGATCCCTTTGTCTCGCTCCGAGAGAGCCGCAATCGACGGCTTGCCGATCTGCCGCGATGGTCCGTTGCGATGCGAAGGCCCTTGGTGCAGGAAGCGGACCGGGGGCGACATGGAAACAGGCGAGATTCACCAGCGACTCGAGGCGCTGCGATACGAGCATCGCGACATGGACGCGGCTATCGGAGCCCTTCTCGCAACCGGAGCTGCCGATCAGTTGCAGATCGCCCGGCTGAAGAAGCGCAAGCTGAAGCTACGCGACGAGATGTCGGTGCTGGAGGATCAGCTGGTTCCGGACATCATTGCATGATGCTCCGCATCGAGACGGCTCCGCGAGATTAAGCATTTTGTTAGGCAAGCGGCTGTGGCATCGAATCGTCGATGACACGGCACAGCGCTTCCCTGATCCATCGCCGGCTGGTCGACTCGCTGTATACCGAGGCGATGCTCCTGGCGGACGAAGCGCGCGGATATTTCGACCTTGTCGGCCGTGGCGAGCGTCAGGAACTCGAGGCGCTGAACCGGGTCGCGTTCTCGTGCGAGTCGCTCAAGGTGACGACGCGGCTCATGCACATCATCGCCTGGTTGCTCACGCAGCGGGCAGTGGAGGCGGGGGAGATCACGCAGCGGGACGCCCTGTCGCCCTCGCGGCGACTGGGCGAAGCACCCGACTCCGATCCCGACACGTTGTCGGTGATGCCCGCGCAGGCGGCGGCGATCATCCGGACGAGCGTGACGCTGTACGGGCGGGTGGCGCGGCTTGACCAGTCGCTGGAGGAGCGGCCTGCAGTCGTCAGTCCCGCACGCACCATGATCCAGCGGCTCGCCGCGTCGTTCTGAGCGCGGCGCAGGGACGGATCAGGCGAGGGCCGCCCGCGCCGCGGCATATTCTGCCTTCAGGCGGTCGATGCGCACGGTTGCAGGTTCGATCGCTGTAACCGCGCCGATACCCTGACCCGATCCCCAAATGTCTTTCCAGGCCTTGGCCCCGCCAAAGTTCATGGCGGTAGGATCGCTTTCCGGAAGATTGTCGGGGTCGAGCCCGGCCGCCTCGATCGAGGCGCGGAGATAGTTGCCGTGCACGCCGGTGAAGAGGTTGGAGTAGACGATGTCACCCGCGCGACCGTCGACGATCCCCTGCTTGTAGGCAGCGATTGCGTTCGCCTCTTCCGTCGCGATGAAGGGGGAGCCGATATAAGCGAGGTCGGCGCCGAGCACCTGCGCGGCGAGGATGGCGCGCCCGGTGGCGATTGCACCCGAGAGGATCAGGGGCCCGTCGAACCAGTCGCGGACCTCCTGGACCAGCGGGAAGGGGTTGAGCCGCCCGGCATGGCCGCCGGCGCCGGTCGCGACCAGGATGAGACCGTCGGCGCCCTTTTCGACTGCCTTGTGCGCGAAGCGATCATCGATCACGTCATGGAGGGTGATGCCGCCCCAGCTGTGTACCGCGTCGTTGAGTTCGGGGCGCGCGCCGAGGGAGGTGATGACGATCGGCACTTTCCACTTGGCGCAGGTAGCGACGTCCTGTTCGAGGCGTTCGTTCGAGCGGTGGACTATCTGGTTGACGGCAAAGGGTGCCGCGGGGGCGTCGGGATGGTCGCGGTCCCAGGCGGCGAGTTCTTCGGTGATGCGGTGAAGCCACTCGTCGAGCTGGCTCTGCGGCCGCGCGTTAAGTGCCGGGAAAGAGCCGACAATTCCGGCCTTGCATTGGGCGATCACCAACTCGGGCACCGAGATGATGAACAGCGGCGAGCCGATGACGGGGAGCCGGAGGCGGTCGAACAGCGGGGGAAGGGCCATGTCGGAGTTCTAGCGCAACCCGAGAGGCTGTCTATCCTGACGCCCCGGACGCTACGGCAGCGCCGCGAGCGTGTCAGCCGACTCGAGTCAAACCGACGGCATATTCGCGTTGTTTGGCGGCATAAAGCGCCGCGCTGGCCCTTAGCAGCGACTTTTGCGCGTCATCGAGCGGGCGAACCGCGCGCGCCGGCGAGCCGACGATCAAGTGGCCGGCCGGGAAGGTCTTGCCTTCGGTGACGAGTGCGCCAGCACCCACGAGGCAGTCGTCGCCGATCACCGCGCGGTTGAGGATCGTCGCGCCCATGCCGATCAGCGTTCGATTGCCGATGGTGCATCCATGCAGGATGGCGTGGTGGCCGACCGTCACGTCTTCGCCGACGGTGCACCGCGCGCCGGGATCCGAGTGCAGCATCGCTCCCTCCTGGATGTTGGAGCGGGCGCCGATCAGGATCGGCGTGTTGTCGGCGCGGATCACCGCACCGAACCAGACGCTGACCAACCCGGCGAGCCGGACGTCGCCGATCAAGTCGGCACTGGGGGCGACCCAGGCGTCTGCGGCCAGCGAGGGCGCCGAGCCGCCGATTTGGTACAGCGGCACGCGCTTAGAAGAGCGGCGCGTCGAAGCCGGGGGGCAGCTGCGGCTGCAGCCCAAGCGCCATCGCCACGGCGACCGCACCGAGCAGCATCGCGAGCGTAGAGGAGAGCGAGAACAGGCCCCATCCGACCATGGTCATCATCTGCGGCGTCGGACGCTGACGGCGCTGGTTGCGCTGCATCGCGGCCACGACGAAGATGCCGAGCGTAGCGTACATAAAGATGAAGAATTCGATCATCATAGCCCTCCCCGGCCTGTCGTCCGCTGGGCTAGCGCGGGAGCGTTAACCCTTCAATGCCGTGAACCTACGGATCGTCCCGTAAGAAGCGGCGTTGATCGCGTTCGCGTGCACCGCTTGCATCGTGAAAGCGTGGCGACTAGAGAGCCGCGACTTTTCCACAATTTGTAGCAGGAGCCGCACGGCCATGGCCGCGACCCGGACCTTTTCGATCATCAAGCCCGACGCCACGCGTCGCAACATCACCGGTGCGGTCACCAAGATGCTCGAGGAGGCCGGTCTGCGCGTCGTCGCTTCCAAGCGCATCCAGATGAGCCGCGAGCAGGCTGAGGGCTTTTACGGCGTTCACCGCGAACGCCCGTTCTTCAACGACCTGGTCGAATTCATGATCTCCGGCCCGGTCGTCGTGCAGGTGCTCGAGGGCGAGAACGCCGTGCAGCGCAACCGCGACATCATGGGCGCCACCAACCCGGCCAACGCCGACGCCGGCACGATCCGCAAGGAACTGGCCGAGTCGATCGAAGCCAATTCGGTGCACGGATCGGACTCGGAAGAGAATGCCGAGATCGAGATCAACTTCTTCTTCAAGCCCGAAGAGATCGTCGGCTGACGATCGCTTCCTTGCGGTGAAGCTGAAAGGCCGGGGCTTTGCCTCGGCCTTTCTCTTTTGGGCCGCGGCCCCTACTTCAAGCGCTTCCTCCACTCCGAGTAGTTTCATGCTTCGCCTGTCCGGACTTGCCCTGCCGCTCGACCACGCGCCCGAGGCGATCCCGGCTGCGATCGCCAAGCGGCTCGGCGTCGAACCGGAAGCGGTACGCGAGTATCGCGTGTTCAAGCGCGGCAACGATGCGCGGCGGAAGAACGCGATCCAGCTGGTCTATACGCTCGATGTGACGCTCGCCGACGAGGCCGCGGTGCTCGAGCGGCTGGCGAACGACAAGGACGTGCGGGCCACGCCGGATATGGCGTACCGTTTCGTCGCGCAGGCGCCGCAGGGCTGGAGCGGACCGCGGCCGGTGGTGATCGGGGCGGGGCCGTGCGGTTTGTTCGCCGGGTTGATCCTGGCGCAAATGGGCTTTCGCCCGATCATCCTGGACCGCGGCAAGATCGTTCGCGAGCGAACCAAGGACACTTGGGGACTTTGGCGCAAATCCGAGCTTAATCCGGACTCCAACGTGCAGTTCGGTGAGGGCGGGGCGGGGACCTTTTCCGACGGCAAGCTCTATTGCCGGGTCAAGGACCCGCGCTTCCTGGGCCGCAAGGTGCTTGAGGAGTTCGTCACGGCCGGTGCGCCCGACGACATCCTGTGGGAAGCGCATCCGCATATCGGGACCTTTCGCCTGGTCACGATGGTCGAGAGCATGCGGCGCACGATCGAAGCGCTGGGCGGCGAGTATCGCTGGCAGACGCGCGTCGATGATCTGGCGCTGGATCGGCTTGCGGATGGGCGGCAGAAGCTGCGCGGCCTGCATTTGCACGACGGCAGCTTCCTGGAAGCCGATCATGTCGTTTTGGCGGTGGGCCATAGCGCCCGGCCGACGTTCGAGATGCTGCATCAGCGCGGTGTGCATATCGAGGCCAAGCCGTTCTCGATCGGGGTTCGGATCGAGCATCCGCAGAGCTGGGTGGATCAGGCGCGCTTCGGAAAATGCGCGAAGCACCCCGATTTGGGTGCTGCGGCCTACAGCCTGGCGCATCACTGTGAGAATGGACGCACCGTCTACAGCTTCTGCATGTGCCCAGGCGGGCGGGTGGTAGCGGCGACGTCGGAGGAAGGGCGCGTGGTCACCAACGGCATGAGCCAATATTCACGTGCCGAGTTCAACGCGAATTCGGGACTGGTGGTCGGGATCGATCCGGCACGCGATTATCCGGAAGGGCCGCTGGCCGGCATCGACTTGCAGCGGCATTGGGAGTCGCTTGCCTTCGTTGCGGGGGGATCGAACTATCATGCGCCCGCGCAGACGGTCGGCGATTTCCTCGCGGGGCGGCCTTCGACTGCGCTGGGCGAGGTTGTTCCTTCCTACAAGCCTGGAGTCACGCCGACCGACCTGTCCACCTGCCTGCCCGAATTCGTGCTGGAGTCGTTCCGCGAGGCACTGCCGGCGTTCGGTCGGCAGATCGCGCGTTACGACCACCCCGAAGCGGTAATGACAGGGGTGGAAACGCGGACATCGTCCCCGATCCGGATCACGCGCGGCGCCGACTTCCAGAGCCTGAACGTCGAACGGCTGTTCCCGGCCGGAGAAGGTGCCGGCTATGCCGGCGGCATCCTCTCGGCGGCGATAGACGGGATCAAAGTGGCCGAGGCCGTGGCGAAGAGCATCACCGCGGCCTGACCGCCTGCAAGGCCGACCGTTATCGGCCCCAGGCGCGCTATTTCACCCTTCCACAACAGCAGCGACGACGTTGTCCAACTATCCCGTGGTGCGCGGCAGGGTGATCGTCGCGAGCAGTCCTCCGCCCTCGCGGTTGGCGAGGGTGATCGTTCCGCCGGCATCGCTGACGATGGCGTTGGCGAGCGCGAGGCCGAGGCCGATCCCGCCCGTGTCGCGGTTGCGGGACGTCTCGAGGCGCGTGAATGGGGCGAACACCGCGGCGAGCTTGTCGTCGGGGATGCCGGGGCCGCGATCGGCGACTTCGATGCGGACCTGCTCGGATGCCGGCACCAGCCGGACCTCGGCACCGCCGGCATATTTGACGGCGTTCTCGATCAGGTTGCGGACGGCGCGCCGCATCAACGCGGAACGGAGATGCATGCGCAGCCGCGGCGCCTCCTCGAACTGCACATCGTGATCCAGGTCGCGAAAGTCCTCTACCACCGCGTCGATCAGCGCTGAGAGGTCGACATCGGTGGGCGGCTCGCTGGGGCGGCCGAGGCGCGCGAGCGACAGGATATCTTCCAGCGTGCGGTTCATCTCGTCGATCGTGTCGGCCATGCGGTTGCGGTCGTCGTCGTCCTCTACCGACTCGATCCGTACGCGTAGCGCCGCCAGCGGCGTGCGCAGGTCGTGGCCGATCGCACCGAGCATCCGGTCTTTCTCGTCGAGCATCGCCGTCACGCGGCGGCTGAGATGATTATAGGCGCCGATCACCGCGCGGACGTCGCTGGGGCCGCTTTCCTCGAGAGGGGGGTCGCCGTTGCCCGGACGGAAGCTGCGCGCGGCGAGCGCGAGGGTGCGTAGCGGGCGAGCGATGCGGCGGCCGGCGAGCAGCAGCGGGATCAGGACGACGATGTAGAGGATCAGCGTCTGGCCGGCGAGCTGCCAGATGAGTCCGCGCTCCATCCGGGGCCAGCCCGATCGTAGCGACAGCCAGCGGTGGCCCGGCAGCTCGACGGCGACGCGCAATTCGCCGCCGGCGCGGCGCAGGCGCTCCGCGCGGTTGGCCGGCATGCCGGGAAGCGGGTGATCCGGCCCGATACGTTCGGTGGTGACGACCACCTGGAGCGGGCGGATGCCGGCGTCCTGAAGGCTTTGGCGGAAATCTGCCTCAAGGTCGCTGCGCCGTTCGCCCCCGGGGATCGGATTGGCTGCTGACACCTGGACGCGCGAGCCGCCTTGCGGAGCATCGCCGTCGTGCCGGCCGCGCGGCCGCTCGGGCTGTGCCGGGTTGGCCAGGCGCTCGCTGGTGTCGACCAGCCGCGTCACGGCGGGGACGATGACCTGACCGTAGCGGAAGGCACGACGCTCCCGCAGCAGCATGGCGAAGTTGATCGCCTGGGCGACGAACAGCGCCAGCGCGACGAGCAGCGCCATCTGGCCCGCCAGACTCTTGGGGAGCAGGCGCCTCAAAGGCGGGTAACTTCGGCGGCAAGCGTGTAGCCGCCGCCCCAGACGGTCTTGATGATCGTCGGGTTCTTGGCGTCCGGCTCGATCTTCTTGCGCAGGCGGCTAACCTGGTTGTCGATCGCGCGGTCGAACGCCGCGGCCTCGCGGCCTTGGGTGAGATCGAGTAGCTGGTCGCGAGTGAGCACCTGGCGCGGCCGGGTGACGAGCGCGTGGAGCAGGCTGTACTCGCCGGTCGACAGCGGCACGGATACGCCTTCGCGGTCCACCAGCGTCCGCTCGCCGGCCTTCAGCACCCAGCCGGCGAATGCGAAGCTGCCCGCTTCCGGCGCATGCTGCTTGGTGCCGCCGGCCTGGATGCGGCGAAGCACGACTTTGATCCGAGCGGCGAGTTCGCGCGGGCTGAACGGCTTCACCACATAATCGTCGGCGCCCATCTCCAGTCCGACGATGCGGTCGGTCTCCTCCGCCCGGGCGGTGAGCAGGATGACCGGCGTGTCGCTGGTCTCGCGGATATGGCGGCAGAGCGACAATCCGTCCTCGCCCGGCATCATGATGTCGAGCACCACCAAGTCGATCGCATAGGCCGTCATGCGCGCCCGGGCACCCTCGGCGTCGCCAGCCTGAGTCACGCGGAAGCCCTGCTTCGTCAGATATTGGGCAAGGGGTTCCCGGATCGAGCGCTCGTCGTCGACGAGGAGGAGATGCGGCATTTCGGACATGATGTCACCGTAACAACTCACTGAGTGAAGGGAAGTGCCGGGGCGCTGCAGCAGCGGCCCGGCACGCGCTTAGCGGGGGGCCGGAGCGGGAACACCGTGATGGCGTCCGTGGCCGCGCATCGCCTTGTGCTTGGCGTGTGCCGCCTCGCGTTCGGCCTTGTCGATCCTGCCGTCGTGGTTGGAGTCGATCCGATCAAAGCGGGCGGTGGCGATCGTCCGTGCTTCGGCCAGGCTGACCGAGCCGTTGCCGTCGGTGTCGGCGCGTGGCTTCATTCCTCGGCCGTCGGGCGAGCCGCCGGCGGAGCGCTTTGCCTGCCACACCTGACGCGCCGCCTGGCGTTCGGCGTCCGACAGCGTGCCGTCCTTGTCAGCATCGAAGCGGTCGAGCATCCGCTGGTGGAAGCCGGCACGCTTGGCGTCGTCGGCGCCGCCGCGCTTGTACGTGCCGCCGTGGTGGCGTTTGGTGGCGCGATGCTCCTCGCGGCTGAGCTGGCCGTCCTTGTTGGTGTCGAGCTTGGCGAAGCGCGCGTCCGCGGCGGCGAGCGCCTCCTGACGAGTGAGGATGCCGTCATGGTTCGCATCGGCCTGCATCATCGGTCCGCCGCGTCCGGGGGCCTGCTGAACCGCGGCATAAGCGGGGCTGCCGAGCAGCGTCGCGCCGAGCAGGGTGGCAAGGATGGCCTTCTTCATGGTCGCGGAACTCCTGTGCACGATCCGCGGGAGGCTTTCCGCGGTTGATGCACTTCTGGACCCGGCGTGTCGCAAGCCTTTGTCGGACACGGCACGAAACTGTCGCAACTTGTCGCGGTGCGACCCTAGGCGGTGAAGTGGCCGCGTAGCGCGCGCTTCAGGATCTTGCCGAGGGCGTTGCGCGGTATGTCGGCGATCGGATGCAGTCGGGACAGGCGCTGGGTCTTGCCGAGCCGGGCGTTGCACCAGGCGAGGAGCTCGTCCGGGTCCGCGGCGCCGACGAAGAACCCGGCCGGCGTTTCGCCCCAGCGCTCGGACGGTACGCCGATGACGGCGCAGTCCTCGACTTGCGGATGCTGGACCAGCACGGCCTCGAGATCGGACGGGAAGACGTTGAAGCCGCCCGAGATGATCAGGTCCTTCTTGCGGTCGACCAGCGTCAGAAAGCCGTCTTCATCGAAGCGGCCGAGATCGCCGTGGCGGATGAACGGGCGGCCTTCCGCATCGTGCCAGAAGGCGGCGGCGCCCACCTCCTCCCGGCCGTGATAGCCGGTCATCATCGCCGCGGATCGGCCGACCACTTCGCCGATGTCGCCGGGCGGCAATTCGCGTCCTTCGTCGTCGATGATGCGGATGTCGTGTCCCGGCAGCGGCGTGCCGACGGTGTGGAGCTTGGCGGGGTGGGCGTTGCAGACCAGGATGGTGGTGCCGCCGCCTTCGCTCATCCCGTAATATTCGACGAGCAGTCCCGGCCAGCGCGCGAGGATGTCTGCCTTCAGCGTGGCGGGGCAGGGCGCGCTCGAACAGGTCTTGAGCCGGAAGCTCGACAGGTCGAAGCGGTCGAAATCGGGGAGTGCCAGGATCCTCTGGTATTGCACGGGCACGAGCATGGCGACGGTGGCGCGGTGGCGCTCGGCCTGGACGAGGAACTCGCGCGCATCGAACCTGGGCATCAGCACCACCGTGCCGCCCCAGCCAAGCGTTGGCAGGAAGCTGACCAGGGTGGTGTTCGAATAGAGCGGCGTCGCCACCAGCGTGACGGCGCTGTCGAAGCCGGCGGGGGCGCGGGCGATGTGGAACCAGCGCATCGCATGCGGCTGGACGATGCCCTTGGGCGTGCCGGTGGTGCCCGAGGAATAGATGATGTTGAACGGGTGCTCGGGCCCCACGGGCACCGGGAGCGGCTGGGCATCCTTGGGCGCGAGCCAGGCATCGAGCGCGTCGAGACGGAGGGTGCGCGCCGGCAGCGGCAGCGTGGCGAACTCCGCGTCCACGAAGGCGATCGGCGCGGCGCAGTCGCGCACCATCGCCGCAAGCTGATCGGGAGTGGCCGAGGTCGCGAGCGGTGCGGGGACGCAGCCTGCCCGGAGCGCGCCGAGGAAGATCAGCCCGAATGCGACTGAATTGCTGCCGAGGATGACGACCGCAGTGCCCGCGCCGAGACCGTCGCGCTGGAGTGCCGCCGCGACGCGGTCGACCCCCCGGTCCAGCGCGGCATAGCTCAGGCGCTCGTCGCCGCAGACAATGGCCGGCTTATCGGGGCGCTCGCGCCCGTGCGCCCGGATAAGATCTGCCACGTTCGCGAAGTCGCTGCCGAGCAGAACCTCGGCCGCTGATGTCGTTTGCCCCATGCGCTCCCGCTAAGCGAGCCCGGTGGCGATTGCCAGAGGGCTCGCAAGGGTTGGCGGCGTCGTCAGGCCTTTGTGGCGGCGGTCTGCCCGAACAGGATCTTCTTTTGCGCGTCGGTCATCGGCGAATTGGAGGGGCGGATTTCCTCGCCCTTGGCATAGGCGCGGACGGTTGCGGGGCGCGCCTTGATCGCCTGGAACCAGCGCTTGATGTTGGGGAAGTCGTCGAGGTTCTGCTTGTGCGCTTCGTGGGGCACGATCCAGGGATAGCAGGCCATGTCGGCGATCGAATAGTCGCCGGCGATGAACTCGCGGCCTTCCAGCCGCCGGTCGAGCACTCCGTACAGCCGGTTGGTCTCGTTGGTGTAGCGGTCGATGGCGTAGGCGATCTTCTCGGGCGCGTAGATGTTGAAGTGGCCGTTCTGGCCCGCCATCGGCCCGAGGCCACCCATCTGCCACATCAGCCATTGCAGCTGATCGACCTTGGCGCGCTCGTCCGGGCCGAAGAAGCGGCCGGTCTTGTTGGCGAGATAGATCAGGATCGCGCCGCTTTCGAAAACGGTGATCGGATCGCCGCCATCCTGCGGCGTGCGGTCGATGATAGCGGGCATGCGGTTGTTGGGCGAGAATGCAAGGAACGCCGGGTCGAACTGCTCGCCGGTGCCGATGTTCACCGGCTTGAGCTTATAGTTGAGCCCCGCTTCTTCGAGAAAGAGAGTGATCTTGTGGCCATTGGGAGTGGGCCAGTAATAAAGCTCGATCATCGCAACGGTCTCCGGCGTCGTGGAAGGCCGGACATAGGTAGCGGCGATCGTTGCGCAATCGTGATGCGCGAACTTCCTCTGCGCGGCGGACCCGCGTGCCGACGGGCGAGCAACATTTCGAAATAAAGGTTCTGTGGCCCGATCGTGGGGATTGGCTTG
Organism: Sphingomonas sp. S2-65; assembly: GCF_021513175.1. Taxonomy (NCBI): domain Bacteria; kingdom Pseudomonadati; phylum Pseudomonadota; class Alphaproteobacteria; order Sphingomonadales; family Sphingomonadaceae; genus Sphingomonas; species Sphingomonas sp. S2-65. Next base: position 326,115 of record NZ_CP090953.1, read on the forward strand.
GCGATGCGCGCGCCACTCTGGGCCGGAGCGCTTGTTTCGCTTGACGACGATCCCTCAACATAGTGTTATTCGAGGGTAGGGTATGGAACCGGCAAGTGTTCCAGCCAACAGGGAGAGGAAAGATGATGCGGCTACGCCTTTTGTCGGCCTGCGCAGTGTCGGCCATGATCATGGCTTCGGCAGCGCCGGCTTATGCCCAGGACAGCAGCGACGTTCAGACCGCGGGTACCGATCCGCTCGAGCAGGCCGCAGTTTCCTCTCAAGGCGATGACGGGGACAATGAAGAGATAGTGGTCACCGCGCAGGGGCGTGTCCAGGCCCTGTCCGACGTCCCGCTGGCTGTGTCAGCGGTCACGTCGGAGCAATTGGAGCGGACGGGGGCGACCGACATCCGCCAGCTGAACCAGGTGGCGCCCTCGCTGCTCGTTTCCTCCACCGGGAACGAGGCCAATGCCTCGGCGCGTATCCGCGGCGTCGGCACCGTAGGCGACAATCCGGGGCTCGAAAGCTCGGTCGCGACCTTTATCGACGGCGTGTACCGCTCGCGTACCGGCCTTGGGCTCAACGATTTGGGGGAAATCGAGCGAGTCGAGATCCTGCGCGGCCCGCAGGGCACGCTGTTCGGGCGCAATGCATCGGCCGGGCTGCTGAACATTGTCACCAAGGGGCCGTCCTTCACCTTTGGCGGGATGGCGGAGGCGACCTATGGCAATTACGACTTCTGGCGTTTCCAGGGCGCGGTGACCGGTCCGCTGACCGACCAGCTCGCATTCCGCCTGGACGGCCTCTACGCCAAGCGCGACGGCTATCTGAAGGATGTGAATACCGGCGACCGCTTCAACGACCGCGACCGTTATCTGGTCCGCGGGCAGCTGCTGTTCGAGCCGAGTTCCGATCTGTCAGTCCGGCTGATCGCCGATTACAGCCACCGCAAGGAGGATTGCTGTGCAGCCGTGTTCGCGACCGCGGACGTAGCGCCGGCCAACCAGGGGCTGATCACCCCGACAAGTTCGGTCGCGCGGGTGCTGACCGGCATCACCGGCACGACCTTCGCCCAGTATTTCCCGGCGGCGAACGACGCCTATTCGCGCCGTGTCGCGGTGTCGCCCAACCGCAGCTATGGAGGCGAAACCGAGGATTATGGCTTTTCCGGCGAGATCAACTGGAAGCTGGGCGGCGCTTCGCTGACGTCGATCACCGCCTATCGCAAGTACAGCGCGTATCAGGCGTCGGACGCGGATTACGGGCTGGCCGACATACTCTATTTCGGGCCGGATACCGGCCGCGAATTCCGGACGTTCTCGCAGGAGCTCCGGCTGCAAGGCAACGCATTCGGAGACAGACTGGATTGGCTGGTCGGCGGCTATTACGCGAACGAAAAGCTGCAAACGCGGCAGGAGCTGAAGTTCGGCAACGATTATGGCCGCTTCGCCAGCTGCCGGATCGCCTTGTCGGCGCTCGGGGCGATCTCACCCACCAATGTCGGCTGCCTCAGCCCGGCCACGGTGGCGGGGTTGAACTCGGGGCTCTCTCCGCTTGGTCCGCTCGGACCCGTGGCGGTGGCAGGGCTGCGGCTGCTCGATACGGTGCGCGACGTCGGTGACGACACCGCCAACTTCAATCAGACCAGCGAGAACTTCGCGTTCTTCACGCACAACATCGTGCATCTCACCGATCGCCTCGACCTGACTCTTGGGCTGCGCTACACCAACGAAACCAAGACGCTTGGTGCGGACTTCAACAACACCAATACGGTGTGCCCCACCGCGCAGCGTACTTTGCTGCCCTATCTTGCTGCGTCGCAAGCGTTGATCGGCGGGATCATCTCGCTGGCGTGCCAGGGCGGATCCTCTTCGGGGGTGAATGGCCTGACGCTGGACGACCAGCGCAAGGAGGACCGGTTCACCGGCACGGCGATCCTGTCGTACAAGCCGACCGACGACCTGCTACTCTACGGCAGCTATTCGCGCGGCTACAAGGCAGGCGGCTTCAACCTGGATCGGTCGGCGTTCCGCAATCCGGTGGCGACCCAGCCATTCCCGATTTTCCCAGCCACGCCGGCCAATGCCGACTTCTATGAAGACGTGCTGCAGTTCGACGAAGAGACGGTCAATGCGTATGAACTGGGGATCAAGTTCACCCGGCCGCACTTCAACATCAACATCGCCGCGTTCCGGCAGGAATTCAGCAATTTCCAGCTGAACACGTTCAACGGCACTGTCTACATCGTCCAGAACATCAACGGGTGCAGCGACGATCTGGGCGGGCTGGACCGCGACCTGAGCCCGGCCACCGGAAGCTGCGCGGGCGACATCAAGCCGGGGGTGATTTCCAAGGGAATCGAAGTGGAGTTCGGCATGTCGCCGTCGCGCGACCTGCGCACGAACTTCGGCGTGACCTATGCCGATACCCGCTTTGCCGACAATCTGGTGGGCAGCAAGACCGGCGCTCCGCTCGATCCGCAGCTTCGGCTGTTGCCGGGCGACCAGATGTCCAACGCGCCGGAATGGGTGGTGACCAGTTCGGTCGCCTGGACACCTTCGCTTGGCGGCAGCATGCGCGGCCTGGCCTATGTCGATGCGCGGATGACCAGCGACTACAACACCGGCTCCGACCTGTTTCCGCAGAAGGAGCAGGATGGCTTCGTAATCGTCAACGGACGCATCGGCATCAGCGGCGATAACCAGCTCTGGTCGATCGAGCTGTGGGGGCAGAACCTGCTGAACACCAACTATATGCAGGTCGGTTTCAGCTCGCCCTTCCAGGCGGTGAGCACCACGCCGACGCCGGGCTATCCTGGGGGATCGCAGATCTTTTCCGCCTATCTGTCCGAACCGCGCACCTATGGCGTGACGTTGCGCTCGCGGTTCTGAACCGTCGTCCCAATTCCGCATGACGAGGGCCCGCGGCGGGAGCCGCGGGCTTTTCGCCTTCGAGGAACATCCGGGGGTGTTGCTGCGATTATCAAGCCGAAGCGCACCACGCGCAGAGGGAGACGCAGCATATGGCCGAGGACCGGGTCACGATCGACACCAATACCCTGCTGGACAATATCGACGACCGGCAGGTCGACTTCGCCGGCGAGGCCAGTGGCGAACGCTATGACTTCGCGGTCCAGTATGACGTGCTGGAGGCGTTGAGCGCGCGCATCCCATCGGGTGACGCGATCGCCATTTTTCAGCAGTTCACCAACGACATCGAGCATGCGGCAGCACGGGCGCTGGCGCGGTACAACGACACCGGCCGCGTCATCGTCAGCGGGAACGACCTCGAGCAGCCCTGGCCCGCCGAGCGGCCGCACCAGCAGAACTGAGCGATCAGGCGCTCAACAGGCGATCGTCGAACAGGCCGAACATCAGAGTCGAGGCGTAGAAGGCGACCGCCTTCGGCCTCGGCATGGTGCTCGCCCATTTGCGCATGTCGAAGGCGGCATTCTGGAGTGCCATCAATGCCTGGCTGGCGACGAGCGGATCGATCGGGCGGATCGATCCCTCGGCAATGCCGTCCGACAGCATGCCGGCGAAGCGCCGGGCGATGCGGTTCGACCGGTCGATCATCGTCGTTTGCGCCTCGGGTGGAAGCCCCGACAGGGCAGTGGTGCGCAGCAGCGGACCCCGTTCCGAAAACTGATAGTCGAGCAACGTGGTGATCGCGCTTTCGAGGCGTTCCCACTGATTGCCGGCGCGGCTCTCGGCCAGACGCTGCGTCTCGACGATGATGTCGAAGCTGCGCTGGTAGCAGGCGACGACGAGCTCATCCTTGGCATCGAGATGGTGGTAGAAGCTGCCCTTGGTGACGTTGAGCTCCGAGGCGATGCGCTGGACCGAGGCGCCGCGATAGCCGAGTTCGTTGATCAGCCGCGTGGCGGCGAGCAGGAAGGCTTCGCGGCCGGGCTCGGGCTCCTGGTGGACCAGGTCGAGGAGCTGCGGCTCCCAGGGCTGGCCGGGCGCGGCGATGCCATGGCGGAACACTTCCATCAGGCGCGCCTCGACGCGCGGATACTCGTCGAGCTCGTAGCGGTCGATCCAGGCGGGAAGCCAGAAGGTGTTCTCCAGAAGTACGTGGGCGCGGGCGCCGAACAGGTCGGTCTCGGCGCGGTTGCGTCCGGCACCCCAGATGCTGCGCGCCTTGCGGAAGATGTTGCGCCAGCCCGTAAGCAGCCGGCTCTTCAGCGGCTCCTCCATCGCGCGAAGGTCCGAGAGGATGGCGAACGCCTTCTCCTCGCCGCGCCCGATCCGCGCGAGCCGTTCCATGTTGATGTTCAAATACCGGGCGACACGCGCTTGCGGCGTCGGTGCCTCCAGCGCGGCATCGAGCATGGCGTCGAGCCGGGCGAGCGTGTGCTCGAACGCCGCGGCGGCAAGGTCTTCCTTGCGCTTGAAATAATAGGTTACCGAGGTCGTGTTGAGGCCCACGCGTCGCGCGACGTCGGCAAAGGTCATGCCCTTGGCGCTTTGTTCGTTGATCGCGTCCGCGGCGGCGGCCAGAATGGCATCGCGCCGGGCCCGGAAACGTCTTGTGCCGGTTGCTTCCCCGAGCGTCTCCGGCCCGACAGTTTCTGGTGCGCTCATCGCGGGTCAGCTTAGCCGGTTTGCGGCCGCGCCAAAGCCTTTTTTGAACTTCCCGTACTGCCGATTTGCGCGGCGCTGGCCCTTTACCGAATATCCGGTACGCTTTAGTCCAAAGGCAAAGAAGCAGGAGAGGTGGCCGTGGACTTCACGTTGAGCGCGCGCGAGACGATGTTCCGCGATCGGGTCCGGGCGTTCGTCGACACCGAGATCCGGCCGCGCGATCCCGAGTATCGGAGCCAGGCCGCACAAGGCGCGCGGTGGAAGGTCATCCCGGTGATCGAGGAAGTGAAGGCGCTCGCCAAGGCCGCCGGGCTGTGGAACCTGTTCATGCCGCCGCGGTCGGGTCATGCGCATGTCGAGGAGAGCTTCGCGTTCGAGGGAACGCAGCTGACCAATCTGGAATACGCGCTGTGTGCCGAGGAAATGGGGCGGATCGGCTGGGCATCCGAATGCTTCAACTGCTCGGCCCCCGACACCGGCAACATGGAAGTGCTGCACCGCTATGGCAGCTTGGCGCAGAAGGATGCCTGGCTGAAGCCGCTGATGACGGGGGACATACGCTCGGCCTTTCTGATGACCGAGCCTTCGGTGGCGTCGTCCGACGCGACCAACATCGAGACGTCGATGGTCCGCGACGGCGATCATTATGTGATCAACGGCCGCAAATGGTGGTCTTCCGGGGTGGGCGATCCACGGTGCGCGATCGCCATCGTGATGGGCAAGACCGATCCGGATGCGGGGCGCCACGTCCAGCAGAGCATGATCCTGGTGCCGCTCGACACGCCCGGCGTTCGGATCGAGCGGATGCTGCCGGTGTTCGGCTACGACCATGCGCCGCACGGCCATGGCGAGGTGGTGCTCGAGGACGTGCGGGTGCCGGTGGAGAATGTGCTGCTGGGCGAGGGCCGCGGGTTCGAGATCGCGCAGGGGCGGCTGGGGCCGGGGCGGATCCACCATTGCATGCGCACGATCGGGGTGGCCGAGGAGGCGATCGCGGCGATGGCCAGGCGGCTGGTCGGACGCGTGGCGTTCGGCAAGCGGATCGCCGACCATTCGGTGTGGGAGGAGCGGATCGCGCGGGCGCGGATCGACATCGAGATGACGCGGCTGTTGTGCCTGAAGGCGGCCGACATGATGGACCGGGCCGGGAACAAGGCGGCGCATCTCGAGATATCGATGATCAAGGTCCAGGCTCCGGCGATGGCGCTCAGGATCCTGGACGATGCCATCCAGGCGCATGGCGGGGCGGGCGTGTCGGACGATTTCGATCTTGCGAGCGCGTGGGCGAACGTTCGGACGCTCCGGCTGGCTGACGGGCCGGACGAAGTGCACAATCGGACAATCGCGCGGCACGAGTTCGGCAGTCATTCATGAGCGACCTGGACGAAGCGCGGCTCGAGGAATGGCTGCGCGCCAATCTGGCGCCGTTGAGTATCTCTGCGACGCCGATGACGAAGTTTCCCGGGGGGCAAAGCAACCCGACCTATTTGTTGGAGAATGCCGGTAAGCCACTGGTATTGCGCAGAAAGCCGTTTGGTCCGATCTTGTCGAGCGCCCATGCCGTCGAGCGCGAGTACCGGTTGATCGCGGCGCTGCATCCCACCGGCTTCCCGGTGCCGCGCCCCTATGCGCTATGCGAGGATGCCGAGGTGATCGGCGCGCCCTTCTACGTGATGGAAATGGTGCAGGGGCGGACCTTCTGGGACGGGACGCTGCCCGGCATGGCTCCCGCAGAGCGGACCGGTGTCTACCATGCGATCGTCGACACACTCGCGGCGCTGCACGCGGTCGATCCCGACACCGTGGGCCTGGGGAATTATGGCAAGCCGGGCAATTACTTCGCGCGCCAGGTCGAGCGCTGGACCAGACAGTATCAGGCGAGCCGGACGGACGATCTGCCCGAGGTCGAGCGGCTGATCGAATGGCTGCCGCGTACCGTGCCGGCGCAGACGCGGACGAGCATCGTTCATGGCGATTTCCGCATCGACAACCTCATCTTCGCCGAGAACGGGCCGGAAATCCGCGCGGTGCTCGACTGGGAATTGTCGACGCTGGGCGATCCGCTTGCCGATTTCTCCTACTTCCTGATGAGCTGGGTGACCGAGCCGGAAGGACGCTCGGGCGTGAAGGGGCTGACGGGGCCGGAGACGGGCATCCCGGCGATGGAGGCAGTGGTCGAGCGCTATTGCGCGGCGACGGGGCGTGACGGGGTGCCGGACCTGAACTGGTATTTCGCCTATAATCTGTTCCGGCTGACCGGCATCGTCCAGGGGATCAAGAAGCGGATGCTGGACGGAAACGCGTCGAGCGCGCAGGCGGCGGCGACGGTGGAGCGATTGCCTGGGCTGGCCAAGGCGGCCTGGGAATTTGCCGAACGGGCAGGGGCCTGAAGCCTCTTGTATCAATGGCTTGGACGGGGAAGTTGATGCGGTTCGATAACAAGGTGGTGATCGTCACCGGGGCCGCATCGGGGATCGGCCGAGCGTCGGCGCAGATGTTCGCCGAGGCGGGGGCAAAGGTGGTGGCGTGCGACCTTTCCGAGGCCGTGCACGCGAGCGTGGCTGCGATGGGCGGCGAGGCGGTGGCGCTGCGCATGGACGCGGGCGACGAGGCCGATGTGGAACGCGCGGTGGCGCTGGCATGCGAGCGGTTCGGCGGCGTGGACATATTCCATGCCAATGCCGGCATTACCGGCGGCGCGTCGGGCATCTTCGAGACGAGCGCGGAAGTGTGGGCCGAAGTGCTACGAGTAAACCTGATCGGTCCCGCGCTGGCGATCAAGCATGCCGCGCCCAAGATCGCCGAGCGGGGTGGCGGCGCGATCCTGTGCACCGCTAGCGTGGCGGGGCTGCGGTCGGGGGCGGGGGGCGCCGCCTATTCGGCGTCCAAGGCGGGGGTGATCAGCCTGGTGCAAACCGCGGCGCAGCAGCTGTCGACATCGAACGTGCGAGTGAACGCAATCTGCCCTGGCTTGATCGAGACCGGGATGACCCAGCGCGCGTTCGACCATGCCCGCGAGACGGGCAAACAGGGCAGGCTGGGCCGGCTGAACCCGCTGAGGCGGGCGGGCGAGCCCGAGGAAGTCGCGCGGGTGGCGCTGTTCCTTGCCTCGGACGGCGCGAGTTACGTCAACGGACAGGCGTGGGTGGTCGATGGCGGCCTTTCGTCGAGCCATCCGGTGACCCGGCAGGAGTATGGCAAGCCAGCCTTTTGACGCGCTAGCGTCGAGAGGCGGAGCCCGGAAGCTCGGTGTCGATTCCGCTCAATCCACTAAGGGTTTTTCCGGGTACCTCCTCTCCCAAAGGGGCAGGGGCATGATTCGCGTTTGGCATGTGGCGATGGCTGTGGGCGGGCTGGCGATGGGAGGCGGCAGCATCGCGTCGGAAGCGCAGTGGTGGCGCCCGGTGATGCCCGCGGTCAGGATCGATGTCGCGGAAGCAGGCGTGCCGACGCCGACGCTGGTGCTCATCTATGGTGAGGGCCGCGAGCTGTACGGCCCCGGAGTAGCCGGCGATCAGATCACGTCGTGCCAGACGCTGGCCGGCACCTGCAACGCGGTGGCGGGGCACAGCGCGTTGCATCTGGCGGGATCAAGCCGACAGAGCCTGCAGGTTCGCTGGCTGAACGGCGATGGCCGTCCGGTGATAAGCGGCGTCACCTGGCAAGGGTCCGTCTATCCTACCCAGGTGGACCTGCGCTGCGACCTGGCCGCGTCCGATCCGCGCAAGGCCTGCGCGCTTGTGCGCGTGCATGCCTGACACTGACGCGGCAGTGTCACGTAGCCGCGCGATCCTGCGGTGGCGCCTCCCAGGGTAGTACACCCATCTCCTGAGTCGGCGCTTGTAACGGCATTTCGCCAGTTCGGCGCGACTTGTCGGTAGATCTTGCCCCAACAAGAATGAGGATCGCGAATGAAAGCGCTTTGGCGGATCGTGTGCACGGTAGGCGGAGCTATTGGTACCGCCGCAGGAGCACAGCACTTGCCTCCAGCGCCGCCCGCTCCGCCCTGGACAGCGCCGGTCGGACACCTGGTCGACTTCGTTCCGGGACAAGCCGTATGCGGCGGAAGCCCCGCGGTGCCGGTCCACGCCGAACAGCCTTTCCCAGCCTATGCCTTGGGGGTGCCAGGTCTGAAGCCGGTGCCCGCAACGGTGACGTTCGATATCGATGCCGATGGACGCCCCGTGCGCGTTGCCAGGGAAGCGTCGCCGCCGGCACCGCCTTATCTTTATTACCCCAGCCAGGATCTGGTGCCGGCATTCACCGCCTGGCGCTTCGCCGCCGGGCAGCCCCGGAATGGCTGCCGGATCCGGTTCGAGGCCCTGGCGGCAGTGGCGACCGAAGCGCCCGTGGCATTGATCCGCCGTTATTACGTCGCGCCGCATCAGCGCGAGGGGGACGAGGCGGCCATGTTCCGCAGGATACATCCAGTGGATAGCGATTGCATCGAAGGCGGTGTGCCAAAGATACGGGTGCGCGCATATCCCGCGTTCGAGCACATCCCGCAGGCGCCGGGCACCTGGTCGTACAGCATGACGGCGTTCGACATCGACCGTTCGGGCAAGCCGGTGCATGTGCGGCTGGCGGAATCGGCGGGAAATCCGGCACTCGACCGTGCGTCGATAGCGGCCATCGCACGATCGCGGTTCGCGCCCGAGGCTCGGCACGGCTGTACCTACCCATATTACCGCCGCTCGACCGAACCCCTGGCCGCGCCGACCATGCCGGACAAGGCGCGCTTCGTTCCGGCGAGCGCACGGTGCCCGGATGGCGATACCGGCTGGACGTTCATGCCGCCGCTCAGCTTCCCCGCCGGGTTCGAACGGCGGCGCATCGAGGGCTGGGCGATCATCGGCTACGATGTCGCCCCCTGGGGTTCCACCGGCAACGTCCGAGTGCTGGCGGCAGAACCCGCCGCGGCGTTCGGCGAGCAGGCGGAGCGGATCGTCGGGGCGTCGCGGCAGGCGGCGTCGCCGGAGGGGCGGACAGGATGCGTGGATGTGGTGCGGTTCATCATGCCGGAGGGCAGCGCAGCGGTGGCCGAGGGCTTGTGACGCCGTTCCTCTTGCGAGTTCCCGCACCTTTTCGAAATGCCGTTGACCGGGATCGCGCATAGCTGGCGGTGGAACGGCGGCAAGGGCGCGGGTTGCGCGCCTGCAGGCCCAAAACGAGTGAGGAGCGTGGAGCGGCGGTGGGTGCCGCCGCTCCGGGGTTGCTGCTCAGGGGATCTGCTGGGCCGGCTTGGGGCCGATCTGTTCGTTCTGCGCCGCGCTGTCGGGGCGTGCCGGCCCGAGGACGGGTTCCTCGCCCATCGGCTCGGCCTGGAACACGCTGAACTCGCCCTTGCCGTCGATGCTCGGGCCTTCGGTATAGCGGCCGGCGGGATAGGTGCCGTCGACCGAAGTCGAGAAGAACTGATAGGCGTGCTCGTTGGTCTGCTTCTCTTCGGGGAAGCTGTTGGGGATGGGCAACGCGCCCTTCTCGCCGCCAAGTTCCTCGATCACTGCGAGCCACTGGTTCTGGTGCATGGCGTCGCGGGCGATCAGGAAGGCGAGCATGTCCTTCATGCCGGCGTCGGCAGTGGCGTTGTAGAGGCGCGCGGCAAGGACGCGGCCGGTGCTTTCCGCGGCGACGTTGCAGTACATGTCGGCCGCCAGGTTACCGCTGGCGTAGATGTGCGACATGTCGAAAGGAACGCCGTCGGAATCGGACGGGTGCGCGGACATGCCGGTCGACAGCAGATGCTTGTGGATCATGCCTTCGAGCACATGGCGAGGGGCTTCGCCGCCGCCCATGACGGCCCCGACGATCGCGTCGGTGGCGCCTTGCTCCTGGGCCTCCGTAGGGGCGGTTTCGAGGTTGAGCGCCACGGCGGTAGCAAGCATCTCGATATGGCCGAGTTCCTCGGTGGCGGTGTGGAGGAGCAAGTCGCGATATTTGTTGCTGGGCCCGCGGGCGCCATAGGCCTGGAACATGTACTGCATGCAGACGCGGATCTCACCTTCGACGCCGCCGATCGCCTGTTGCAGCATGCGGGCGAACAAGGGATCGGGCTTTTCGACGGTTACGGTACGTTGCAGCCGGCGGTCATGATAGAACATGCGCTTCCTCCTGTGACGAATGCCATGACGCACGCGGTGGCGCGTCATCATGCCAACAGGAGGGGTGATCGGGAGTTTATTGCCGAGGCGTTCCGACCGAGCACGAATCCGACGAGGCGAGTGGATCGGAGGCCAAGCGGAAATCGCCTGAATCAACGGTTTAGATCGCTTTTCTCGATATCATCTTAGGTTATTAGCACGGATCAGTCCCTCCTGCACGACGCTGGCGACCAGGCGCCCGTCCGACGTGTAGAACCGGCCGCGGTTCAAGCCGCGCGCGTGGCCGGCCCAGGGGCTGTCCGTGGTGTAGAGCAGCCAGTCGTCGGCACGAAACGGTTCGTGAAGCCAGACAGCGTGGTCGAGGCTGGCGGTCTGGACCTCGCCGGTCAGCCAGCTGGCGCCATGGGGAAGCAGGCTGGTGCCGAGCAGGGTCATGTCGCTGGCATAAGCGAGCACGGCGCGGTGGAGCGCGGGCTCGTCGGGGAGCGGCGCGACAGTGCGCAGCCAGCTGTGCTGAACCGGATCGGCGGGGGCTGGTGCGAACCAGTTGCGCGGAGTTACGGGGCGGATCTCGACCGGGCGGGCGCGCAGGAAGAAGCGGCGGAGCTTGTCGGGGACCTGATCGCGCAGGGCTTCACGCAACTCGCCCTCGGAGCGGAGCGCGTCGGGAGGAGGGACTTGCGGCATCGGTGCCTGGTGGTGGAAGCCTGTCGCGGCGCGCTGGAAGCTGGCGGTGAGGGTGAGGATCGGCTGGTCGTTCTGAAGCGCGACGACGCGGCGGGTGGCGAAACTGCGGCCATCGAAGTCGCGGTGGACGCGGTAGAGGATCGGATGGTCTTCGCTGCCCGGGCGCATGAAATAGCAGTGGAGCGAGTGGGCAGGCTTTTCGGCCTCTACCGAGCGCTGGGCGGCCTGAAGCGCCTGGGCCACGACCTGGCCGCCGAAGACGCGACCGACGCCGCCGGGCTGGCGGGAGCCGCGATAGAGATCGGGGTCGAGCTGCTCGACATCGAGCAACGTGGTCAGTTGGGCGACGAGGGCGGCCGGGTCTTGCATCAATAGCCTGCCGCCCGGGCAAGCGCGTCGGCGTGGAAATTGGTGTCGCCGAACAGTTCGGTGAGAATGCGGGCGCGCTTCATGTAGAAGCCGAGATCATATTCGTCGGTCATGCCGATACCGCCATGCATCTGGACGCCTTCCTGGACCGCCAGGGTGGTGGCGAGGCCGGTCATCGCCTTGGCGACCGCGACCGCGTCGGCGGCTTCGGTGCCGGCGTCGAGCAGCTGCTGGGCCTTGAGCACGGCGGCGCGCGCGACTTCGAGTTCGCTGTAGAGGTGCGCGGCGCGGTGCTGGAGCGCCTGGAAACTGCCGATGACGGCGCCGAACTGCTTGCGCTGCTTCAGATAGCCGACGGTCATGTCGAGCGTGGCGGCGCCGACCCCGACCAATTCTGCCGAAGCGCCGGTGCGGGCGGCGGCGAGCAGGCGCGTGAGTGCGGCGTCGCCTTCGCCGACGATCGCGTCGGCATCGACTTCGACGCCCTCGAAGGTGAGACGCGCGGCGATGCTGGCGTCGGCGAGGCGTTCGGGGTTGGCGGTGAGGCCGGCGGCGTCGGCGGGGACCGCGAACAACGCGGTGCCGGCGTCGGTCTGCGCGGCGACGAGGAGGAGGTCAGCGACATGGCCGTGGTGGACGAACTGCTTGGTGCCGGTGAGGCGATAGCCGTTGCCGGCGCGTGTCGCCTGGAGGGTGATGCGGGCGTTGTGCTTGGGGCCCTCGTCGATCGCGAGCGCGGCGACGGTTTCGCCGGCAAGGATACCGGGGAACCAGCGATCGGCATGGGCGGTGCCCTTTAACGCTTCGACCGCCGCGAGCGCGGTGGTGAGGAAGGGCGATGGGGACAGGTTGCGGCCGATCTCCTCCAGGACGATGCCGGCTTCGACATGGCCCAGGCCGAGACCACCCTGGGCTTCGGGGATCAGGATGCCGGTGAAGCCGAGATCGGCGAACTCGCGCCACAGGTCGCGGCTGAAGCCGGTGGTGTCGTTGGCGTCGCGAAGGCCGCGCAGGTGCGAGACGGGGGCGTGCTCGGCGACGAAATCGCGTGCGGTGTCGCGGAGCAGGGTCTGATCGTCGTTGAGGTAGAGGGGCATACGCTGGCTCCTTAGGACGGCAGGTCGAGGATGCGCTTGGCGATGATGTTGAGCTGGATCTCGCTGGTGCCGCCCTCGATCGAGTTCGCCTTGGTGCGCAGCCAGGTTCGGGCGGGGGCGCCGCCATGGGTGGCGTCGCTTTCCCATTCGAGCGCGTCGGAGCCGCCGGCGGCCATCAGCAGTTCGTGGCGGGTCTTGTTCAACTCGGTGCCGTAATATTTCATCATCGAGGGCTGGGCGGGGTGGGCGCGGCCGGCCTTGAGCTCGTCGATGAAGCGTTCGGACATCGCCTTGAAGGCCTGAGCGCGGACCTGGAACAGGGCGATCTGAGCGCGGAGCAGGGGATCGGCGCCTTTGCGCGCGGCCTCGATCAGCGCGTCGCTGCCGGTGGCGCCGAGGCCCATCGCGGAGATCATCTCGCGTTCGTGGCCGAGCAGATATTTGGCGACGTCCCAGCCCTTGTTGAGGTCGCCGACCAGGTTGGCCTTGGGCACCTTCACATTGTCGAAGAAGGTCTCACAAAAAGGCGAGTTGCCGCTGATCAGGAGGATCGGCCTGGTGCTGACGCCTTCGCTGGCCATGTCGAAGAGGAGGAAGCTGATGCCGCCTTGCTTGACGGCCTTGTCGGTGCGGACGAGGCAAAAGATCCAGTCGGCCTTGTCGGCGTAGCTGGTCCAGACCTTTTGGCCGTTGACGATGAAGTGATCGCCAGCGTCTTCGGCGCTGGTTTGCAGGCCGGCGAGGTCGGAGCCGGCATTGGGTTCGCTATAGCCCTGGCACCAGCGGATCTCGCCGCGGGCGATCTTGGGGAGATGGCCGAGCTTCTGTTCCTCGGTGCCGTATTTGAGGAGGGCCGGTCCGAGCATCGAGATGCCGAAGCTGTGGAGCGGGTTGCGCGCGCGGATACGGGCGAGTTCTTCGCGCAGGATCTTGGTTTCGCCCGGAGTGAGCCCGCCGCCGCCATATGGGGTCGGCCAGTCGGGGACGGTCCAGCCGCGGGCCGCCATGCGGTCGAGCCAGAGCTTCTGGTCGGGGTGGGCGTATTCGGGGTTTCTGCCGCCCCAGGTCGCTTCCTTTTCGCTGCGCATCGGGGTGCGCATGGTTTGGGGGCAGTTTTCCTCCAGCCAGGCGCGGGTTTCCTGGCGGAACTGGTCCAAGTCGCTCATGGCTGGGCTCCTGTTTGTGCACGCGAAGGCGCGAGGACGCGAAGTTTTTTGAAGAAGAAGTGAGAGGTTCGCGCGGAGGCGCGGAGGCGCAGAGGGCTATGGCCCGGGGCGGGTGCAGGTGCCGCGACAGCGGCGATCAAACTTGCCTGCGCTCGTTTTTGAGAGCCGCTGGCGCGGCGGGCGAGACATCTCTGCGCCTCTGCGCCTCTGCGCGAACCCCCTTCTTCTTTGCGCCTTCGCGGCTTCGCGTGGATCATTTCGGCATCCTCTCCCAAGGAAGGGGATGGGGCCTAGAGTGCATTGCTCTGAACCCTCACCCCGACCCTCTCCCGCAGGCGGGAGAGGGAGTGAGATCAGTGGGTTACTTGCTGAACTTCTCGTTCTTTTCGGCCTTTTCGCGGAGCAGGGGGGCTACGTCGAAGCCGTATTTTTCCAGCCCCTGGACGATCTTGGTCAAGCCTTCCTGGTCGGCCCAGAACATCGGGCCGCCCTTGTAGGGAGGCCAGCCATAGCCATAGACCCAGACCACATCGATGTCGGAAGCGCGCTGGGCCATGCCTTCCTCGAGGATCTTCGCGCCTTCGTTGACCATGGTGTAGAAGGTGCGGACCATGATCTCCTCTTCGGTGATCTCATGGGTCGTGGCGCCGAGCTTGCCGCGCCATTCCTCGATCAGTTCAGCGACGCGCGGGCTGTTCGAGGGCGTGCGCTTCTCGTCATAATCGTAATAGCCGGCGCCCTTCTTCTGGCCCCAGCGATCCTCGGCGGCGAGCGCGTCGCGGATGTTCTCGATGCGGGTGGGGTCGCGATGCCAGCCGATGTCGACGCCGGCGAGGTCGGCCATCTGAAACGGACCCATCGGCATGCCGAACGCGACATGGACCTTGTCGATCTGCTCGGGCGTAGCGCCTTCCATCAGCAGGTGGTTCGCCTCGACCTGGCGCGGCATCAGCATGCGGTTGCCGATAAAGCCATAGCAGACCCCGGCGATCACCGCGGTCTTGCGGATCTTCTTGGAGAGCGCCATCGCGGTGGCGAGCACTTCGTCGGCGGTCCTGGCGCCGCGGACGATCTCCAGCAGCTTCATGATGTTGGCCGGCGAGAAGAAGTGCAGGCCGAGCACGTCCTGCGGACGGCTGGTCGCAGCGGCTATCTCGTCAACGTTGAGGTAGCTGGTGTTGGAGGCGAGGATCGCGCCCGGCTTGGCGATCTTGTCGAGGCGGCCGAACACGTCCTTCTTGACGTCCATGCTTTCATAGACCGCTTCGATGATCAGGTCGCACTCGGCGAGATCGTCGAAGTTGAGGGTCGGCTTGAGCAGGCCCATCGCGCCCTCGACCTGTTCGGCGGTCATCTTGCCCTTGGACGCGGTCGCTTCGTAGTTCTTGCGGATCGTGGCGGTGCCGCGGTCGAGGGCGTCCTGGGCCATCTCGACAATGGTCACGGGAATGCCGGCCGAGAGGAAGTTCATCGAGATGCCGCCGCCCATCGTGCCGGCGCCGATCACGCCGACACGGTTGATCGGACGCAGCTGAACGTCCTCGGCAATGCCGTCGATCTTTGCGGCCTTCCGCTCGGCGAAGAAGATGTGGCGCAGCGCGGTGGATTGCTGGCCCATGATCAGCTTCATGAAGTTCATGCGCTCGGCCTGAACCCCCTCGGCATAAGGCTTGCCGGCGGTCGCCTCGATCAGGTCGATGATCGTCGCGGGCGCATCGAGCCCGCGGAAGCGCTTGGCGTTGGTCTTGCGAAAGGTTTCGAACACGGCGGGGTCGACATTGATCGGGCGCTCGCTGGAACGCGAGACCGGCTTATCGATCACTTCCTGTGCGAAAGCAATGGCTTCGGCGAGGAGGTTGCCTTCCGTTGCGAGCTTGTCGACCAGTCCAACCTGCTGCGCTTGGGTGGCCGAGATCGGGTCACCCTTGGTCGCGAGTTCGAGCGCGGTCTCGACACCCGTGACGCGGGGCATGCGCTGGGTGCCGCCGGCGCCGGGGAGAATGCCGAGCTTCACTTCGGGGAGGCCGAACTTCGCGGACGGCACGGCGATGCGGTAGTGCGAGGCGAGCGCGACTTCGCAGCCGCCGCCGAGCGCGGTGCCGTGGATCGCGGAGATCACCGGCTTGTCGAGCGCTTCGATCTGATCGACCAGAGTAGGGAGCGCGGGTTCCTGCATGCCCTTGCCGAATTCAGTGATGTCGGCGCCGGCGAAGAAGGTCTTGCCGGTGCAGGTGATGATGACCGCCTTGATGCTGTCGTCGTTTTTGGCTTCCTCGATCCCTGCCTGAAGGCCCTGGCGGACGGCATTGCTGAGCGCGTTCACCGGGGGGTTATCTGAGGAGAGGATCAGGATGTCGTCCTGACGGGTGGTCGTGATGGGGGAGGTCATTGTTGGTCTCCGTTTTATTGGGTCACGCGCTGGGGCGTGCTGAAGAAGGGATTTGGTTCACGCGAAGGCGCGAAGACGCTAAGTTAAGAAGAAGTGTGAGGTTCGCGCGGAGGCGCGGAGGCGCGGAGGAGGTGGTCCGCGCGGTTAGCGGGCGTGCCGCGTCAGCGGCAGTATCATCGGCGCGGTGGGTGATCGAGGGCCGCTGGCGCGGCGGGGACTGCATCTCTGCGCCTCCGCGCCTCCGCGTGAACCCCGCTCTTCTTTGCGCCTTCGCGGCTTCGCGTGACCCCAAAAGCATCATGCCAGCGCCGAATGGATCATCGTCTTGAGCTCGCGGCGGACCGGGTAGCGCATGGACGGGGTGAACTGAGTCATGAAGACCATCGAGATCCGCTCCACGGGATCGACGAAGAAGGCGGTCGAGAACATGCCGCCCCAATAATAGTCGCCGACCGTGCCGGGGACGAGGGTCTTCGCAACGTCGATGGTGACGGCGAAGCCCAGGCCGAAGCCGGTGCCGGACAGGCTCGCTTCGTTGAACAGGCCACGTGCGCAGCTGGTCAGGTCGCCGCCGGTGGGCAGGTGGTTCATCGTCATCAGCTCGATCGTCTTGGGGCTGACGAGCCGGACGCCATCCAACTCGCCGCCATTCAGGCAGAGCGTTGCGAAGCGGTGATAGTCGACCGCGGTCGAAACCAGGCCGCCGCCGCCGGAGAGGAGGCGAGGCATGCGCGACCAGGCGGACTCGGCACCACGATCGTAGATCATCGGCTCGCCGGTTTTCTCGTCCACTGCCCAGCAGTCGGCAAGGTGGTCGATCTTGTCAGCGGGCACCTGGAAGAAAGTGTCCTGCATGCCCAGCGGCACGAAGACGCGGTCGTGGAGGAAGCGGTCGAGACTGGTGCCCGAGACACGCTCGATCACCGCGCCGAGCACGTCGGTGGCGACCGAGTATGTCCAGGCGGTGCCAGGGGAATATTCGAGCGGGAGTTGGCCGAGTTCGGCGATGAAGCCGTCCAGCGTCAGATTGTCGTGCCAGCGCTCCATGCGCGATTGCCGGTAGGCGGCGTCGACCGGGGTCTGCTCCTGGAAGCCATAGGTCAGCCCCGCAGTGTGGCGGAGCAGGTCGACCATGCGCATCGGCTGGTCGGTCGGGCGTGTCTCGAAGGGGGCGCCGTTGCCGCCGCCGGCATAGACGCCGACGCCCTTCAGCTCGGGCAGAACGTGATGGACGGGGGTGTCGAGCGCAACTCGCGCCTCCTCAACCAGCATCATGAAGGCGAGGCTGGTGATCGGCTTGGTCATCGAGGCGATGCGGAACAATGTGCCTTCATCGACCGGGGCGCCGTTCTCGCGGGCAGGGCCCTGGTGCGAGAAATGAACGATCTCGCCTTCGTGGGCGATCAGCAGCTGTGCATGCGGGAACCGGCCTGAGTCGAGATAGCGTTCGCGCAGGAACGCGTCGATCCGGGCGAGCCGTTCGGCCGAGAATCCGTAGCGTCCGGGTCGTGACTGCAGCATGGGCGCGGCATACCTCTTGTTCGAACTGGCTGTAGCGCCTTCTTCCGGGCGCCTGGTTCCTATTGCCTTGAGTGGCGCGTGAATCAACTCTAACCTTGCAGCCTGGTAGTGGGCCGGAGAGTCCAAACCCGAAGTTCAGAAAACGAGACACAGGAGAGAGTGCTTGGGCAATGAACCGATCGTGCCGCTCGATCCGCAGTGGCCGCAGCTTTCGCTCGAACAGGCCCAGGGGCTGCTGACTGCCCCGGGCGCGCCGTTCGAGATGGAAAGCGTGGACATTCGCGGAGTTCCGACACGGGTGTGGAAGAACGCGCCGCCCTCGCTTCGGATCATCACGCAGATGGTGCGTGCCTATGGCGACCGAGCCTTCACCGTGTACGAGGACGAGCGGGTCAGTTTCGAGGCGAACTACCGCGCGACGTGCCACATCGCGCGGCGCCTGGTGGACCTGGGCGTCGGCAAGGGCGACCGGGTGGCGCTGGCGATGCGCAACCTGCCCGAATGGCCGGCGATCTTTTTCGCCGCGGCCAGCATCGGCGCGATCGTGGTCCCGCTCAACGCGTGGTGGACAGGCGGCGAGATAGACTACGCGATACGGGACTGCGGCGCCAAGGTGCTGTTCGTCGATGGCGAGCGCGATGCGCGGCTGAAGGCATGTTACGCCGATTGGGCTGGCCTGGAACAGGTGGTGGTGAGCCGCGGCGGCGAGGACGGCGCGGTGCGGCTGGAGGACTGGCTGGGCGGCGCGAACGACTGGGCAGGTCTGGACGATGTCGGGCTGCCGGACGCCGACATACTGCCGGAGGACGATGTCACCATCTTCTACACCAGCGGGACGACGGGGCACCCCAAGGGGGCGCTGGGTACGCACCGCAACCTGGTGACCAACGTGATGTCGAGCGGCTATTGCGCCGCGCGAACCACGCTGCGGCGGGGCGAGACGCCGGCATCGCCGCCCGAGCCCAAGCGGGCGCTGCTGGTGATCCCGCTGTTCCATGTCACGGCGTGCAGTGCCGGGCTGATGGGCGCAGTGGTGACGGGGTCGACGCTGTACTTCCTGCGCAAATGGGACGCCACTCAGGCCATGGCGGTGATCGAGCGCGAGCGGATCCAGTCGACCGGCGGCGTGCCGACCATCGCCTGGCAGATGCTGGAGCACCCCGATCGGGACCGGTACGACCTCTCCAGCCTGGAGAGCCTGAGCTATGGCGGGGCGCCGTCGGCGCCCGAGCTGGTCAAGCGCATCCGCGAGGAGTTCGGCGCGCTGCCCGGCAATGGCTGGGGCATGACCGAGACGATGGCGACGGTGACGCTGCACAGCGGCGAGGAATATCTGGCGCGGCCGACCAGCGCGGGGCCGCCGGTGCCGGTCGCGGACTTGAAGATCATGGACGTGGACGGACGTGCGGAACTGCCGGCCGGGGAGATCGGCGAGCTCTGGGCCCGCGGGCCGATGATCGTGAAGGGTTATTGGAACAAGCCCGAGGCGACGGCGGAGACCTTCGTCGATGGCTGGGTGCGGACGGGCGATCTCGCGCGGCTGGATGCCGAGGGGTATCTCTATATCGTCGACCGGGCCAAGGACATGGTGATCCGTGGCGGCGAGAACATCTATTCGTCCGAAGTGGAGAATGTCCTCTACGCCCACCCGGCGGTGACCGATTGCGCGTTGATCGGGCTGCCGCACCGCAGCTGGGGCGAAGAGCCCGCGGCGGTGGTGCATCTGGCGCCCGGCACGGTGGCGAGCGAGGCGGAACTGCAGGACTGGGTGCGCGCCCGGCTGGCGGCGTACAAGGTGCCGGTGGCGATCCGCTTCGTCGACGCGGTGCTGCCCCGGAACGCGCAAGGCAAGATCCTGAAGCGGGAGTTGCGGTCGCTGTTCGACCAGGAAGCGGCGGCCTAGACGAGGACCTGTTCGACGGCGCGTTTCCAGCCGGCAAGGCGTGCTTCGCGCAGATCGGCACCCAGACCCGGCTCGAAGGTGGTGCAGGCGCCGCGCATTCCAGAGGCTTCTTCGAGGGTGGTGAAGATGCCGCTGCCCAGGCCGGCGAGCATGGCGGCGCCGAGCGCCGTGGTTTCGGCGAAGGCTGGGCGGTCGACGGGTAGCGCGAGGATGTCGGCCAAATCCTGGGCGATCCAGTCGTTGGTCACCATGCCGCCGTCGATGCGTAGCCGCGCCCAGTCGGCGCCGTCCGCGGCGAATGCGGTCTTCAGGTCGTGGCTCTGGTGCGCCATCGCTTCCAGCGCGGCGCGGACGATGTGGGCGCGGGTGGTGGCGAAGGTCATGCCTGACAGCGCGGCGCGGGCTTCGGGTTCCCACCAGGGCGCGCCCAGGCCGCTGAGCGCGGGGACGAGATAGACGCCGCCGCTGTCGGGCACCGAGCGCGCGATCGCCTCGGTCTCGGGCGCGGTGCCGATCAGGCCTATCGAGTCGCGGAGCCACTGGATGAGACTTCCGGCGACGAATACCGAGCCCTCGATCGCATAGGTGCGGCGGCCGTTCAGTTGCCAAAGCACGGTGGCGAGCAGGCGGTGCTTGGAGGAAGGCGGCGTAGTGCCCGCGTTGGTGAGCACGAAGGCGCCGGTGCCGAAGGTGCCCTTGGTGTCGCCGCGGGCGAGGCAGGCCTGGCCTATCGTCGCGGCCTGCTGGTCGCCGGCGAGGCCGCAGATCGGGATTTCGCCGCCGAACAGGGTGGTGGTGCCGAAACGGCCGGCGCAGTCGACGATCTCGGGCAGCGCTTCGCGTGGCGCGGAGAACATGCCGAGCAGGCTGTCGTTCCAGCCGCCGCTGCCCAGGCCCATCAGCAAGGTGCGCGAGGCGTTGGTGGCGTCGGTGATGTGGAGCCCGGCACGCCCTTCATTGGCGGTCAGCTTCCACACCAGCCAGCTTTCGACGGTGCCGATGGCGAGGCGGGCGCCAGCCTCGCGCAGCTGCGGCCAATGCTCCATGGCCCATGCGATCTTGGTGCCCGAGAAATATGGGTCGAGGCGCAGGCCGGTGCGCGCCTGGAGCGCCGGTTCCTCGCCCGCTTCGCGCAAGCTCCGGCATAACGCGGCGCTGCGGCGGTCCTGCCAGACGATCGCGGGGGCGAGGGGCTCGCCGGTGAGCTTGTCCCAGAACACCACCGTTTCGCGCTGGTTAGTGATGCCGATCGCCGCGATCGCGTCAGCGCCGCCGCTGCGTGCGACCATCGTGCGGGTGCAGGCGACGCTGCGCTCCCAGATCTCGGCGGCGTCATGCTCCACCAGGCCGGGGCCGGGATAATGCTGGGTGAGATCCGCGGCCTCGCTGCCGAGGCACCTGCCCGAGGGATCGAACACCATCGCCCGCGTGGAAGTGGTGCCTTCGTCGATGACCAGCAGCAATTCGCCCATCGCGGCAGGGTAGCCGGGATTACACGGGCTGCAAATCGCGCTAGGGTCGTCGCACGACAGGAGGAACGGTGAACGAGCATTTGAGCGTGTTGGGCAGCGAAGCGGCCGATGGGGGCGTGCCGCCTGCGGAGCCGCGCCAGCCGATCCTGTCGCCTGAGATCAAGGAGACCGTCGGCGACGGGCAGAAGCGCGACCGGTTGATGGCGTCGCTGACGCTGATCGCGGGTACCGGGCTGTTGCTGGCGCTCCCGTTCGCGCTGCAGGCCGGGTCGAGCTTCTTCCTGCCGCTCACCGCCGCGCTCGTGATCGCAGTGGCGCTGGTGCCGATGCTGGAATGGCTGGAGCGCCACCGCGCGCCCGCGGGCCTTGCCGCGCTGATCTGCGTGCTGACGTTCCTGGTCGCGGCCAACATCGCGCTGGCGGCGATCGTCGTCCCGGCGACTCAATGGATCCGCGACCTTCCCGAGAAGATCCCGCAGATCCAGGATAATCTGAAGCCGCTGATCGAGCTGTATTCGAACCTCGACCAGTTCGTGAACCAGACGCTGATGAATTTCGCCGCCGAGCCGATGCGCAAGCCGGTGATGACCGCGGCCACGCCGCCGCGCTCTCTGCTCGATCTGGCCGCGACATCGGCGCCATCGGCGATCATCGAGTGCTTCTTTGCGATCCTGGTGATCTATTTCTTCCTGTCGGGTTGGACGCGACTGCGGCGCAACGCGATCACCAGCCGGGCGAGCTTCGGCGGGGCGATGGCGACGGCGCGGGTTATTCAGGACGTGGTCGACGACACCTCGGCGTATCTGGGCACGATCACTCTGATCAACGTGACGCTGGGGCTGATCGTCGCCGGCGCGCTGTGGTTCCTGGGGATGCCGAGCCCGCTGATGTGGGGCGGCATCGTGACCTTGCTCAACTACATTCCTTATTTCGGGCCGGTGCTGGCGGCCGCGCTGCTCGCGGTGGGCGGGCTGATGAGCTTTCCGGAGATCGGATGGGCGCTGGTGCCCTCGATCATCATGATCTGCGCGCACCTGATCGAAGCCAATGTCGTGACGCCGCTGATCGTCGGGCACCGGCTGACGATCAGCCCGATCCTGATCCTGATCTCGCTGAGCTTCTGGGGGTGGGTATGGGGCACCACCGGCGCGCTGCTGGCAGTGCCGCTGCTGATCATCATCCAGACCGTGCTGCGCGCGGCGGGCAAGCCGGACATCGCCGGTTTCCTGTTCGAACACGGCACGTTGGTGCAGGAACCGGGCGATGCGCGGGCAAGCTGGCGAAATAGTCGCGACCAATCCGGTTGACAGTCCAAAAAGGCGCGGCTAGTGCCCGCCTCCTCGCTTGGATCAAGCGGGTGTAGCTCAGTTGGTTAGAGCGCCGGCCTGTCACGCCGGAGGTCGCGGGTTCGAGCCCCGTCACTCGCGCCATCCTCTTCCTTCGGGAGAGGGCGGTGTTTGATCCAAACTCCATCTTTGCGGACCTCCCGGCGCTTGCGCGCACATGGTCGGCATCGCCTGGTATACGCGGGTGTAGCTCAGTTGGTTAGAGCGCCGGCCTGTCACGCCGGAGGTCGCGGGTTCGAGCCCCGTCACTCGCGCCATGCGCCCCATGAGAGTGCGCTGGCTTTCCCCCCGAATTTTTAGAGAAACTGAGGCCCAAGCCTCACGCCGCGCGCCAGCGGCCGGTCTCCATCCAGTGCAGCAATGGCTTGAGCGGCAGGATCCAGACGATCCCCAGGACCAGATAGACGAGACATTGCACCAGGATCGGCAGCGTGCCGATCTGCCTGGAGAAGCTCGCGACGAGGATCACCCAGACCAGGATCAGCGCCAGGATGGCGAACATGCCGGCGGGCTTGCGCCAGCTGGCCTTTACCGCTCGTCGTGCCACAGCATGTCCTCTTCGGTGATGATCGCTTCGAGCGGCACGTCCCACACGTCCGACGGGATTGCCGGGGCTTCCTGCATCGACAAGGCGACGCCGACGCGCCAGGCGTCGGGATAGCGGGCAAAGGCGCGGTCGTAATGGCCGGCACCCTGGCCCAGCCGGTTGAGCCTCAGGTCATAGCCGACCAGCGGCGTCAGGATGATGTCGGGCGCTACTTCCGGGCTGTCCAGCCGCGGCTGGCGGAGGCCATAAGGACCCTCGGCGAGCGGATCGCCGATGGCCCAGGCGAGGAAGCGGATCGGAGTCGCGCGGTCAACGACATGCGGCAGTGCGAGCGTGCAGCCATGCTCGACCGCGGCGGCGGCGAGCTGCGACGGATCGGCTTCGCTGCCGATCGGGCAATAGGTTGCTACGGTCAGGCCGGGCTGCAGGCGTGCCAGGAACGCCGCGGGTGCGGTGATCGCGTGGCTTCCCTCCGCGGCGAACTGGTCGCGCGCGGCGCGGAGCCGGGCACGCAGCACCGGCTTCTCAACAAGCATGGATGGGGTGGCGGGACCGCCATGGTCGTTTGCCAGAATATCCTCCGACGCCCGTTACGTCAGGTGGGAACCATATGCCGCAGACCAGGATCTGCACAGGGACAGCCCCCATGGAAGATGAATAGCCTCAGGGATATGCCAAGGCTCGTGCCGGGCAGTTCCCGCCGAGACAGTATGTAGGAGGTGGAGGGGCGCGGCGCAACTGGGGTTTGTGAAAGCTTGGGAGTGGACAGCCGTACTTCTTTCGTCACCCCGCCCTTGAGCCGGGGTCCCGCTGCCTTCGACCGGCAGAAGAAGAAGCGGGATCCCGGCTCAAGGCCGGGATGACGGAGGTTTGATCAGAACGTCGGAAAAAGATCAGGGGGTCGCGTCTTGTTCGAGCGCTGCGGCCACGGCTTCGAGGCGATTTGCGATTTCGTCGAGCAGCCCGGTGGGTGCAGCGGCGGCGGGCGGCGGGTTTTCCTGGGCTTCGTCGAGCAGGTCGGCAAGGATCAGCGACAAATAGACCAGCGTGCGCTCGGCGCTCATCCCGCCCGAGGCGCGCTGGGCGGCGGGGGAATGCTTTTGCAGCATCTTCTCGAGGCGGCGCAGATGCGCTTCGTCGCCGTCGCGTGCGGCGACGACATAGCCGCGGCCGGCGATGGTCAGGGTGACGTCCGCCATCAGCCCTGCTCCGGGCCGGTGGTCTCGCGGGCGAGCAGCGCGTCGATCGAAGTCAGGGCTTCCTCCACCTTGGAGCGCAGCCGGGTATGGCGTTGGCGCAGGCGGTGTTCGGCGCTGGTGCGGACTGTCGCCGCGGCTTCGATACGGGCTAGCGCCTGTTCGATGCGGTCTGCTGCTGTTTTGGACATCACTGCATGCCGGAATAGGTACTGGCCGGGAGGGCGGCAAGTCCCCGCTTGTTTCGATTGCGGCGAGCCGGTTGACGGGCGGGCGCATGCGTCCCTAAGGCGTCGGCGACCAAGCAAGGGAGTTTCGATGGCCGCGTCCTTCACCGATTGCGCGAACGCGATCCGCGCACTCGCCATGGATGCGGTGGAGGCCGCGAACTCTGGGCACCCTGGCATGCCGATGGGCATGGCCGACGTCGCCACGGTGCTGTTCCAGCGCTATCTGAAGTTCGATCCCGCCGCGCCGAAATGGGCCGACCGCGACCGTTTCGTGCTGTCGGCCGGACACGGTTCGATGCTGCTATATTCGGTGCTGCACCTGACCGGCTACGCCCAGCCGGCGCTGGACGACATCAAGCGTTTCCGCCAGGTCGGATCGCCCTGCGCAGGGCATCCCGAGAATTTCGAGATGCCCGGGATCGAGGCGACGACCGGGCCGCTGGGCCAGGGACTGGCGATGGGCGTCGGCATGGCGATGGCCGAGCGGCACCTGAACGCGGTGTTCGGCGACGCACTGGTCGATCACCGCACCTGGGTGATCGCCGGCGACGGCTGCCTGATGGAAGGCATCAACCATGAGGCGATCGGGCTGGCCGGGCATCTGAAGCTCGATCGGCTGATCGTGCTGTGGGACGACAACAAGATCACGATCGACGGATCGGTGTCGCTGTCGTCGAGCGAAGACATTCCGGCGCGCTATGCAGCGACGGGTTGGCACGTCGTCGAGTGTGATGGCCATGACGAACTCGACATCGTCGCGGCGATCGAAGAGGCGCTGTCGGATGACCGGCCGTCGCTGATCCGCTGCCGCACTATCATCGGCAAGGGCGCGCCGAACAAGCAGGGCACGTCCAAGTCGCACGGATCACCGCTGGGCAAAGACGAAGTAGCCCTGGCGCGGGAAGCGCTGGACTGGACCCATCCGGCGTTCGAGATCCCGGCGGATATCCGCGAGACCTGGCTGGTGGCAGGCAAGCGCGGTGCGGCGCCACACGCCGCGTGGGCAAAGCGGCTGGAAGCGCATCCCGACCGGATCGGGTGGGAGTCGCGCGGCGACGTGCCGGCAGACCTGTTGCGGCCCTATGTCCAGCAGCTGCTCGCCAATCCGCAGAAGGTCGCGACCCGCAAGGCGTCCGAAATGGCGCTCGAAGTGATCAATGCGCTGCTGCCCGAGACGATCGGCGGATCGGCCGACCTTACCGGATCGAACAACACGCTGACCAAGGGCATGCACGCGCTGACCGCGGCGACCTATGACGGGCGCTATGTCTATTATGGCATTCGCGAGTTCGGCATGGCCGCGGCGATGAACGGGATGGCGCTGCACGGTGGGGTGATCCCTTATGGCGGCACCTTCCTGGTATTCTCCGACTATATGCGCGGCGGCATCCGGCTGTCGGCGCTCCAGCAGGCGCGCGTGATCTACGTGATGACGCATGACTCGATCGGGCTCGGCGAGGATGGGCCGACGCATCAGCCGATCGAGCATCTGATGAGCCTGCGGATGATCCCCAACCTGCATGTCTATCGCCCGTGCGATACGGTCGAGACCGCGGAATGCTGGGAACTCGCATTGTCCAACGAAAACGGGCCGTCGCTGATGGCGCTGAGCCGGCAGAACCTGCCGCAGCTGCGCACGGAAGCGGCCGAGAACCGCACCGCACGCGGCGGCTATGCGCTGCGTGAGGCGGAGGCGCCGCGCCAAGTGGTGCTGATCGCCACCGGCTCCGAAGTCGAGATCGCCGTGGCGGTGCGCGACGCACTGGAAGCGCAGGGAATCGGCGCGGACGTCGTTTCGATGCCGTGCTGGGAACGCTTCGAGATGCAGGATGCGGACTATCGCCGCGACATCATCCCGCGCGACTCGCTCAAGGTATCGATCGAGGCCGGCTCCACCTTCGGGTGGGAGCGCTACACCGATATCGAAGGCCTACGCTTTGGTGTGGATGTGTTCGGCGCATCGGGCCCCTATCTTGGCCTGTACGAGCAGTACGGGCTGACCGTGGGCGCCATCGTGCCCCGGATTCTCGCCAAGTTGAACGGAGAACAAGCATGACGAAGGTTGCGATCAACGGGTTCGGACGCATCGGCCGGCTGGTGGCGCGCGCCATCCTCGAGCGGCCCGATAGCGGGCTGGAGCTGGTGACGATCAACGACCTGGCAGACGCGAAGTCGAATGCCTGGCTGTTCAGCCGCGACAGTGTCCACGGCAAGTATCCGGGCACGGTCAGCGCCGAGGGCGACGACCTGGTGATCGACGGCAAGCGGATCAAGGTGACCAAGGAGCGCGATCCCGCGAATCTGCCCCACGCCGCGAACGGCGTCGAGCTGGTGCTGGAGTGCACCGGCTTCTTCACCGATCGAGCATCCGCACAGAAGCATATCGACGCGGGCGCCAAGAAGGTGCTGATCTCTGCGCCCGGCAAGAATGTCGACCTGACCGTCGTCTACGGCGTCAACCACGACAAGCTGGAAGCCGGTCACACGATCGTGTCGAACGCATCGTGCACCACCAACTGCCTGGCGCCGGTGGCCAAGGTGCTCAACGACGCAATCGGCATCGAGCGCGGGCTGATGACCACCGTCCACGCCTACACCAACGACCAGAAGATCCTCGACCAGATCCACCCGGATCTGCGTCGCGCCCGCGCGGCGGCGATGAACATCATCCCGACCACCACTGGTGCCGCGCGCGCCGTGGGCGAAGTGCTGCCCGAGCTCAAGGGCAAGTTGGACGGGTCGGCGATCCGCGTGCCGGTGCCGGACGGCAGCCTTGTCGACCTGACCTTCACGCCGAAGCGCGACGTGACCCGCGACGAGGTCAACGCGATCCTGAAGGCAGCGTCGGAAGAGGGCCCGCTCAAGGGCATCCTGGTCTATTCGGACGAGCCGCTGGTTTCGATCGACATCGTCCACACCCCGGCTTCGTCGACCGTCGACAGCCTGGAAACCGCAGTGATCGACGGCAAGCTGGTGCGCGTCGTCAGCTGGTACGACAATGAATGGGGCTTCTCGAACCGGATGGTAGACACCGCCGGGGCGATGGCGAAGCTTTCCTAAGACGCTTGGCGACCATATTCCCCTTCCGCTTGCGGGAGGGGTCAGGGGAGGGGCTGTCGTTCAAAGGTAACACTATGGACGCGGACATGCCCTCCCCCGACCCCCTTCCGCTACGCGGAAGGGGAGTGAATACGATAGGGCAGGGCAGGTAAATGGCGCGCAATTTCAAGACGCTCGACGACATGGGCAATATCGCCGGCAAGCGGGTGCTGGTCCGCGAGGATCTGAACGTGCCGATGGCCGACGGCGCGGTTAGTGACGACACGCGGCTGCGTGCCGCGGTGCAGACCGTCGCCGAGCTGTCGGACAAGGGCGCGATCGTGCTGGTCCTCGCCCATTTCGGCCGTCCCAAGGCGCCGACGCCTGACCTGTCGCTGGCGCAGCTCACCAAGCCGTTCTCCGAAGTGCTCGGGCGGCCGGTGCGCTATATCGACTGGGAAGGCGCGGCGGAGAACGTGGCGATGCTGCAGCCGGGCGACATCGCCTTGCTTGAGAATACCCGCTTCTTCGGCGGTGAAGAGAAGAACGATCCCGCAGTAGTGGCGCGCTTCGCGGCGCTGGGCGACCTGTACGTCAACGACGCATTCTCCGCCGCGCACCGGGCGCACGCCTCGACCGCCGGGCTGGCGCATGCGCTCCCGGCCTTTGCCGGGCGACAGATGGAGGCCGAACTCGACGCACTGGACAAGGCGCTGGGCAATCCCGAGCATCCGGTTGCGGCAGTGGTGGGCGGAGCCAAGGTGTCGACCAAGCTCGACGTGCTCAAGCATCTGGTGGCCAAGGTCGATCACCTGATCATCGGCGGCGGCATGGCCAACACCTTCCTTGCCGCGCGCGGCGTGAATGTCGGCAAGTCGCTGTGCGAGCATGACCTGACCGGTACCGCCGAGGAAATCCTGGACGCGGCCGACAAGGCGAGCTGCACCGTGCACCTGCCCTATGACGTCGTGGTGGCGAAGGAGTTCGCGGCCAACCCGCCGTCGCTGCGCACCGTCAACGTCCACGAAGTCGCGGCGGACGAGATGATCCTGGACGTCGGTCCCGCGGCGACCGAGGCGCTGGCCGACGTGCTCAAGACCTGCAAGACGCTGGTGTGGAACGGGCCGCTGGGCGCGTTCGAGACGCAGCCGTTCGACGCGGCGACCGTCGCGCTGGCGCGGACCGCGGCGGCGCTGACCACCGAAGGATCGCTGGTGTCGGTGGCGGGCGGTGGCGACACCGTCGCGGCGCTGAACCAGGCGGGTGTCGCCGGGCAGTTCAGCTTCGTATCCACGGCGGGCGGTGCCTTCCTGGAATGGATGGAAGGCAAGGAGCTTCCCGGCGTCGCGGCGCTGGCGCGCTGAAGCGCGAGGCGCGCTTGCCGTTAAGTGCCAGGAGTCACTGGGTACGAATTTCTAAGGCGTCAGCGTTGTCAGCGGTGTCGCCTCGGGAAGCGGTGCGGTACAGCCGCGCGATCGGCCACGAATCCTTGGGGACATCATGAGCATCACGCCTGCCGTCAAAGCCATTCTCGCCAACTATGAATCCGACAATCCCGGCGTGAAGGCGAACCTTGCCCGCATCCTGATGCAGGGGCGGCTGGGCGGTACCGGCAAGCTGGTGATTCTGCCCGTCGACCAGGGCTTCGAGCATGGGCCGGCACGCAGCTTCGCGATCAACCCGGACGCGTACGATCCGCACTACCACTTTCAGCTGGCGATCGATGCCGGCCTGTCGGCCTATGCCGCGCCGCTGGGGATGATCGAGGCGGGCGCAGACACCTTTGCCGGGCAGATCCCGACGATCCTGAAGGTCAACAGCTCGAACAGCTGGGCTACATCGATCAGCCAGGCGCAGACCGGCAGCGTCGAAGACGCGCTGCGGCTGGGCTGCGCGGCGATCGGCTTCACCATCTATCCCGGTTCGGACGGCATCTTCGACGCGATGGAGCAGATCGCGGCGCTGTCGGCAGAGGCGAAGTCGGTAGGCATCGCAACCGTCATCTGGTCGTATCCGCGCGGCGGCGACATTTCCAAGGCGGGCGAGCTGGCGCTCGATGTCGGCGCCTATGCCGCGCACATGGCGGCGCTGCTGGGAGCGCACATCATCAAGGTGAAGCTGCCGAGCGACCATATCGAACAGAAGGATGCGCAAAAGGCGTATGAGGGCACCGACTGGTCCGCGCAGTCCGAGCGCGTGCGGCACGTCGTGAAATCATGCTTCAGCGGGCGCCGCATCGTCGTGTTCTCGGGGGGTGCGTCCAAGGGCGAGGACGCGGTGTACCAGGACGCACGCGACATTCGCGATGGCGGCGGCAATGGCTCGATCATCGGCCGCAATACGTTCCAGCGCCCGCGTGCCGAAGCGATCGCGATGCTCGACAAGCTGGTGCGCATCTACAAGAACGAGGAATAAACTTCCCGCCGCTCTGGCGGCTTGGTTGGAGAGGATGCAGGCGGCGGCAGCGGGCACAGACCCGCGCCGCCGTTTTCGCTGCCGACTCCTGGCTAACCGGTAGATCCCATCAACTGGCGGACCATTGCCTTCAGCGTCTGTGCGTCGTGAATGGCATGGGCATCGATGTCGTTGTTGAAATAAGCCCAGACCTCCCGGCCACCCCGGGCCTCGCCAGCCATCCAGTCGGCCCAGGCGAGCAGGCGTTCGTCCGAGTAGCGGCCCCAATATTTGCCAACCCCGCCATGGAAGCGGACATAGGCGATCGGCCCGACCGCGATCTCGGGGCTCTGCAGGTCAGGCATGTCGTGTGCGCAGAAGCTGGCGCCGTGACGGTCCAGCAGCGCGAAGACCTCGTCGGTGTACCAGCTCTTGTCGCGAAACTCAAAGACGTTGGTCACGTCCTTGGGGGCAAGGTGCAGGAAGCTGTCGAGCCGCTCGAGGTTGACGCGGAAGCGGGGTGGGAGCTGGTAGAGGATGGGCCCAAGCGAGGCGCCCAGATGCCGGAACGGGGGCATCATCCGCGCGAGCGGTTCTTCGCAATCCTTGAGCTTCTTGGCCTGGGTGAGGAAGCGGTTCGCCTTCACCGCATAGCGGAAGCCGGGCGGGGCTTGCGCTGCCCAGGCGTCGAACGTCTCGGCCTTAGGCAGGCGGTAGAAGCTGTTGTTGATCTCCACCGTGTCGAAATGCTCGGCATAGAAGGCGAACCAGTTCTTGACCGCGAGCTTGTCGGGGTAGAAGCGGCCACGCCAATGCGGGTAGATCCAGCCGGAACACCCGATGTGAATTGTCGCGGACCCGGAGCCTTGCATGAACGATCCTGAAATTGTCGACCTGGACGAAGAGAACGCACTGGCGGGCTTTGCGGACAATTTCGTGCGCGACAGCCGCCGTCCGGCCTGCCAGCTCTACCTGATCTCGCCACTGGACGTGGAAGGCGCGTTTGCGGATCGGCTGGCACGGGCACTGGATGCCGGCCCGGTTGCCGCGTTCCAGTTCCGAGTGAAGGACGTCGACCAGCATGAGGCGGCCCGGCTGGCCGAGCCGTTGCAGCGCATCTGTTCCGACCGCGACGTGGCGTTCATCGTCAACGACAGCATCAGCCTCGCCAAGCGGCTCGGCGCCGACGGCGTGCATCTGGGGCAGGAGGACGGCGATCCACGCGAGGCGCGCTCGGTGCTCGGGCCCTCGGCGCAGGTCGGGGTCACCTGCCACGGCAGCCGCCACCTGGCGATGGAGGCCGGCGAGGCGGGGGCGGACTATGTCGCGTTCGGCGCCTTTTATCCCACCACGACCAAGGAAGCGCGTCACCGGGCGGAAACCCCGCTGCTGAGCTGGTGGACGACGGTGTTCGAGATCCCGTGCGTGGCGATCGGCGGGATCACGCCGGATAATGCAGCGCCGCTGGTGGCTGCGGGCGCGGACTTCGTCGCGGCATCCGGTGCAGTGTGGGGCGGGGACGAGGCGGCAGCAGTGAGGGCGTTTGCCGAGGTGTTAAAGGGGCCATAAGGAAACAAAGACCGGCTTCGCGTCGTTCTTCCTGCTGACTTAGGTTGGTTGGAGTAGCTTGTGCGTAAATTGGTCGGTGTTGCTTCTCTTGCCTTGATCTCCCTTGCGCCTGCGGTGGCGCAGCAACCCCGATCCAAGGCAAAGCCGCCGATCGACTGGACGGTGATGCACGCGCAGGTGATCCTCGATCGGCTGGGCTTTTCACCGGGGATCATCGACGGGCGCGAGGGCCAGTCGCTGACGGCGGCGCTGAAGGGTTTCCAGGAAGCGCGCGGGCTGAAGACGAGCGGCGAACTCGATCGCCCGACGCTGGGCGCGCTGCACCAGTATCGCGAATGGCGGCCGGTGGTGAAGATGGCGGTGCCCGACGCGGCGCTGCAGGGGTTCTTCGTCAACCCGGTGCCCAAGGATCCCGAGGAGCAGGCCAAGCTGCCGTCGATCGGCTATAGCCGTCCGCTCGAGAAGATGGGCGAGATGTTCCACACCACGCCCGACGTGCTGGTGGAGCTGAACCCGGGTGCGGGCAAGATCGCGCAGGGCGCGGTGTTCGTGTTCCCGAACGTGGCGGCGCAATCGCGCGACTATCGCGGCGAGTCGCTGAAGCCCGAGTGGAAGCTGACGCTGAGCGAGCTCAATGTCGACGCGAACCAGCCCGCAGGCGACCATCTGGTGGTCGACAAGTCGGAGAAGGTGCTCAAGGTCTTCGACAAGGACGACAAGCTGGTCGCCCAGTTCACTGCGTCGATGGGCAGCGAGCACGACCCGCTGCCGATCGGCACGTGGAAGATCAACGTCGCCGATACCAACCCCAAATTCCACTTCAACCCGGACCTGTTCTGGGATGCCAAGGCAGGCGATGAAAAGACGCTCCTGCCACCGGGGCCGAACGGGCCGGTAGGCGTGGTGTGGCTCGATCTGTCCAAGGAGCATTACGGCATCCACGGCACGCCCGAGCCGCAGAATATCGGACGCACCGAAAGCCATGGCTGCATTCGCCTGGCCAATTGGGACGCGGCGCGGCTGGCGCTGATGATCAAGCCTGGTGCGAAGGCGGTGTTCCAGGAGTGATGCGATGACGCGTGGCAGGTGGATCGGCTGGGGATTGGCGGCGCTGCTGCTGGCCTCAGCCGTTGGCTATCTGTCGCTGGTGCGGATCACAGTACTGCCGGCGGACCAGGCGCGCCCGGCCGTGGCGGTTCCTCAGCGGATCGAGGCGGAGCCGGTCGACCGGCAGCCGCTGGTGCTGCCGGTGGCGGGCGTCACTCGCCGCCAGCTGAGCGACACCTGGGGGCAGAGCCGTGGCGGCGGTGCCCGGGAACATCATGCGATCGACATCCTCGCGCCGCGCGGCACGCCGGTACTCGCCGCAGCGAGCGGGCGCGTCGAGAAGATCTTCGAAAGCGGCAATGGCGGGCACACGGTCTATGTCCGGCTGCCCGACGCGCGCACGGTCCATTATTATGCGCATCTCGACCGCTATCTCACCGCTGAGGGCCAAGTGGTGCGGCAGGGGCAGGCGATCGCGACGGTGGGCGACACCGGCAGCGCTGCCGGCACGCCGCACCTGCATTTCGAGATCAAGACGATGCGCCCGGGCGAGCGCTGGTGGCAGGGCGACAACGTCAACCCGTACCCGCTGCTGATGCGCGGCGGGGACTGAGCGGCGCTTGCGACGTTGGCCGTGCCCGGCTAAGGGGCCGGCTTCGGCTCTTTCTCAGCTTACAGGTCTCGGATCATGAAGATCAGCGGCGTGGACATCCGTCCCGGCAACATCATCGAATATGAAGGCGGCATCTGGCGCGCCGTTAAGATTCAGCACACCCAGCCCGGCAAGGGCGGGGCATACATGCAGGTCGAGCTCAAGAACCTGCGCGACGGACGGAAGAACAACGTCCGCTTCCGCTCGGCGGAGTCCGTGGAGCGCGTGCGGCTCGACACCAAGGATTTCCAGTTCCTGTTCGCGGATGGCGACGTGCTGACGTTCATGGACAAGATCACCTATGACCAGACCACGCTGCCGCGCGATCTGCTCGGCGACGCCGCGGCGTTCCTGCAGGACGGCATGGACGTGGTGATGGAGCTGTATGACGAGGATCCGATCAGCGTGCAGCTGCCCGACACGATCGAAGCGACGATCGTCGAGGCCGACGCGGTGGTGAAGGGGCAGACCGCCTCTTCGTCGTACAAGCCGGCCGTGCTCGACAACGGCGTGCGCATCATGGTCCCCCCGCACATCGCGTCGGGAACCCGCATCGTCGTCGACGTGTACGAACAGACCTATGTCCGCCGCGCGGACTGATGCCCAAGATCATCCAAGACGCGCGTAGCTTCCGGGCCCAACGCCCGTGGGGTGCCCGCGATTTGGTGGAGATTGAAGGCGCGACCGCGCGCTTGCATTGGGCCGACCAGCCGTACCAGTGGCACATCAACGATGGCGCAGAGTTGTTTTGCGTGATCGATGGTGTTGTCGATATGCATTACCGGCTGGACGGCGGAGAACATGTCGCTCGGCTTGGTGCGGGCGACATGTTTGTGGCGGACGTCGGCGACGAGCACGTCGCACATCCCGTGGGCGAAGCCCGCATCCTGGTTTTCGAGCGCAAGGGCTCTGTATAAAATGGTAGCGCATTCCGGCATCATCACCGTCATCGAGCGCGCCGCCCGTAAGGCGGGGCCGCAGCTGCGGCGTGACTTTAACGAGGTCCAGCACCTTCAGGTGAGCCGGAAGGGGCCTGCCGACTTCGTGTCGATGGCCGACCGCCGCGCCGAAGACACGCTGATCGAGGAACTCCAGAGGGCGCGTCCGGACTGGGGCTTCCTGGTCGAGGAGCGCGGCGAGATCGCCGGCGATCCCGACCTGCCGCGCTGGATCATCGATCCGCTCGACGGAACGTCCAACTTCCTTCACGGCATCCCGCATTTCTGCATGTCGATCGCGGTGGAAGACCCTCGGGGCACGCAGGGCAAGCCCGAGATCACCCATGGCTATATCTACCAGCCGCTGACCGACGAGAGCTTCTGGGCCGAGAAGGGGCGGGGCGCCTGGCTGCAGGACCAGCGGCTGCGCGTCTCGGCGCGCCGCGAGCTGCCCGATGCGCTGATCGCCACGGGCATCCCGTTCATGGGACATGGCAATTTCGCCGAATGGACTCGGATCTTCGGCGCAGTGGCGCCCGAAGTGGCGGGCATTCGCCGCCTGGGCGCCGCTGCGCTGGATCTCGCCTGGGTCGCCGCCGGGCGCTTCGACGGTTTCTGGGAATCGGATCTGAAGCCGTGGGACGTCGCGGCGGGCATGCTGCTGGTCAAGGAAGCCGGCGGCTTCGTCACCGACTATCGCGGCCAGGACATGGCGAACGAGCGGAACCAGTATCTGGCCGCCAACGACGTGCTGCATTCCAAGCTGCACAAGCTGGTCGCGGGCGCGCTGCGCAACAAGTGATCTGAACCGGCGGTTCAGGCTGCCGGATCCTTCGATTGGCATGCCAGGCGCTGCCGTTCGCGGTGGCGCCTGTTTGCATGCGCAACGATGCCGCCCCTTATTATTGCGAGTGATTCTCACGGGTTCCGGCCCTTGCCGCACCCTCCCCATCGGCCTAAAGCCCACCTCAAATTCCGCAGTCGCGAGAAGGCCCTTGGTCGATCTGATTCAATATCTGCCGATCCTCCTGTTCCTGGGAGTGGCATTGGTGCTGTCGAGCGCCTTCGTGTTCCTGCCGATGGCGGTTGGGCGCCTCACCGGCGCGCACAAGCCGACTCCGGAGAAGCTCACGGAATATGAGTGCGGCTTCCCGGCGTTCGAGGACTCGCGCAGCCAGTTCGACGTGCGTTTTTATCTCGTTGCCATTCTGTTCATCGTCTTCGATCTCGAGGCTGCCTTCCTATATCCTTGGGCAGTCAGCGTGTTTGATCTCGGCTGGACCGCCTGGATCTCGATGATGATCTTCATTGCCGAGCTGGCGCTCGGCCTGGTTTATGCTTGGAAGAAAGGTGCGTTGGAGTGGGAGTAGAACTCAGCCCGACCCAGCCGCAAATGGCTCCGGGGACGCTCCCCAATCCTGCGTTTCTCGACGACATCAACGCCGAGATCGGCGACAAGGGCTTCTTGGTCACCTCGACCGAGGAGCTGTTCCAGTGGGCGCGCACGGGCTCGCTGTGGTGGATGACCTTTGGCCTGGCGTGCTGCGCGGTCGAGATGATCCACGTCAACATGCCGCGCTATGACATGGAGCGCTTCGGTGCCGCCCCCCGCGCGTCTCCGCGCCAGTCCGACGTGATGATCGTCGCGGGCACGCTGTGCAACAAGATGGCTCCTGCGCTGCGCCGCGTCTACGATCAGATGTCCGAGCCCAAATACGTGATCTCGATGGGATCGTGTGCGAATGGCGGCGGCTATTACCACTATAGCTACAGCGTCGTGCGCGGCTGCGATCGCATCGTGCCGGTCGACATCTATGTCCCGGGGTGCCCGCCGACTGCCGAGGCGCTGCTCTATGGCGTGATGCAGCTGCAGCGGAAGATCCGCCGCATCGGGACGCTGGAACGGTGAAGGCGCCGGCTCCCCGCTACGCGTCGAATGATGGCGTGATCGAGGCCGCACAGGCGGCGCTCGGCGACGCGATCGTCGAGGCCAAGGATGCCGTGGGCGAAGTGTCGCTGACGGTGACGCGCGACCGGCTGGTCGACGTCATGATCGCGCTGCGCGATACGCCGGGCCTTGAGTATCAGATGCTCATGGAGATCGCCGGTGCGGACTATCCGCAGCGGCCTGAGCGGTTCGACATCGTCTATCATCTGCTGAGCCTCACTCGGAACCACCGCATCCGCGTGCGCGTGATGACCGACGAGGAGCAAGCGGTGCCCTCCGTGACCGAGCTTTGGCCGGTCGCCGGCTGGCTCGAGCGCGAAGTGTACGACCTCTACGGCGTGCTGTTCGACGGCAACATGGACCTTCGCCGCATCCTGACCGACTATGGCTTCCAGGGGCATCCGCTCCGGAAGGACTTCCCGATGACCGGGTATGTCGAGATGCGCTATTCCGAGGAAGCCAAGCGCGTCGTCTATGAGCCCGTCAACCTGGCGCAGGACTTCCGCAACTTCGACTTCATGAGCCCGTGGGAAGGCGCTGCGTACGTGCTGCCGGGCGACGAGAAGTCGACTGGTGCAGGCCCTGCCGATACGCCGCAGTCCAAGTCCGCGCCCGCGCCGACTCCGGCTGGCGTGCCGCCGGTGCCGCAGGAAAAGGGCGCGCCCACGCCGGTCACCGCCGATGATGTGGTGAAGGCGGGCGACGCGGCATCGAAGGATGTCGAGCCGCAGGCCAAGCGCGCGAAGACCGACGATGGTGCGGGAAGCACCGGCGCTGGCCAGAGCGAACCTGGCAACCAGCCCGAGCAGAAGCCGAAGGACCCCGATGTCATGCCTAGCAAGGGCGAGGGTCAGAACCAATGACCGACACCGTCGAAGCGATGATGGAACGCGACACCGTCAAGGACCCGAACACGGGTGACGTCGCGATCCAGAACTACACGATCAATTTCGGGCCGCAGCATCCGGCGGCGCACGGCGTGCTGCGCCTGGTGCTCGAGCTGGACGGCGAGATTGTCGAGCGTGTCGATCCGCATGTCGGGCTGCTCCATCGCGGCACCGAGAAGCTGATCGAGTACAAGACCTACACCCAGGCGCTGCCGTATTTCGACCGCTTCGACTATTGCTCGCCGATGGCGATGGAGCACAGCTATGTGCTCGCGGTCGAGAAGCTGCTCGACCTGGAAGTGCCGATCCGCGCCCAGTATCTGCGGGTGTTCTTCGCCGAGCTGACTCGCATCAAGAACCATATGCTGAACCTGGGTTCGCACGTCATGGACGTGGGCGCGATGACGCCCAATCTGTGGCTGTTCGAGCTGCGCGAAGACTGCATGAACTTCTATGAGCGCGCCAGCGGTGCGCGCATGCATGCGAACTGGTTCCGCGTCGGCGGCGTCCGCCAGGACGTGCCGTTGAAGCTGCTGACCGACATCGCCGACTGGCTCGACACCCGACTGCCGCGGCTGTTCGAGGACGCGATCAGCCTGGTGGCGGAGAACCGCATCTTCAAGCAACGCAACGTCGACATCGCGGTGGTGAGCCGCGAGGATGCGATCCGCTGGGGCTTCTCCGGTCCGATGATCCGTGCGGCTGGCATTCCCTGGGACATCCGCCGGTCGCAGCCCTATGACGTGTACGACCGGGTCGAGTTCGACATTCCCGTCGGCACGCGCGGCGACTGCTACGACCGGTTCATGGTGCGCGTGGAGGAGGTCCGCCAGTCGGCGCGGATCATGAAGCAGTGCCTCCAGCAGATGCCCGAAGGGCCGGTGAAGAGCCTCGACAACAAGGTCGTGCCGCCGTCGCGCGGGGCGATGAAGCAGTCGATGGAAGCGCTGATCCACCACTTCAAGCACTTCACCGAGGGCTTCCACGTGCCCGAAGGCGAAGTCTATGTGGCGACCGAAAGCCCGAAGGGCGAGTTCGGCGTGTATCTGGTGAGCGACGGCAGCAACAAGCCGTATCGCTGCAAGGTGCGTCCGACGGCGTTCAGCCATCTTCAGGCAATGGACTTCATGTCCAAGGGCCACATGCTCGCGGACACCACCGCGATCCTGGGCGCGATGGATATCGTTTTTGGTGAATGTGATCGCTAATGGCTGACGCACCCCAACTCCCCGGCGAAGCCGAGACCCGCGCGCGCTGGGGCAATTTCGCCTGGACGCAGGCGAATGCCGACAAGGCGCGCGAGATCATGGGCCGCTATCCGGCGGGCCGGCAGATGTCGTGCACGATCCCGTTCCTCGATCTGGCCCAGCGCCAGGTCGGCGCCGAGACCAACACCCAGGGCTGGCTGCCGGTGCCGGTGATCGAGTTCGTCGCGCGCGAGCTGGAGATGCCCTATATCCGCGTGTTCGAGGTCGCGACCTTCTACACTATGTTCAACCTGGCGCCGGTCGGCCGCTATCATGTGCAGGTGTGCGGCACGACGCCATGCATGCTGCGCGGGTCGGACGACGTGCTGGCGGCGTGCAAGAGCCGCGGCATGAAGAAGGGCCACACCACCGAGGACGGGATGTTCACGCTCTCCGAGGTCGAGTGCCTGGGCAATTGCGCGTCGGCGCCGATGGTGCAGATCAACGACGATAACTACGAAGACCTGACCTATGATCGCACGCTGGCGATCCTCGACCGGTTGGCCGGCGGCGATCAGCCCAAGACGGGCACGCAGGAGCCGGGTCGCCACACGGTGGAGCCGGTCGGCGGCCCGACCTCGCTGACCGCGATGGTGACCGAGAACCACGATTATCGGGGTGAGTGGGCATGAACGGTTCCAACAAGAACCTGGTCGTCACCATTTTGGCGATCATCGGCGCGATCGTCGTTGCGGGTTGGGTGCTCAAGATCACCTTCAACCTTTTGGGGCCGCTGCTGCTGATCGCCGTCGGGGTGCTGATCTATATGATGTTCTTCAAGAAGGGCGCCCGCTGAGATGCTCGCCGACAAGGATCGCATCTTCACCAATCTCTATGGCTATCAGCCGTGGAACCTGTCGTCGGCGCGGATGCGCGGTGATTGGGACAATACCGCCCAGCTGATGCAGCTGGGGCAGGACACGATCATCGACCGCATCAAGGCCTCGGGCCTGCGCGGGCGGGGCGGGGCAGGCTTCCCGACCGGCACCAAATGGTCGTTCATGCCCAAGGAGCCGAGCCCGACGCGGCCGAACTTCCTGGTGATCAACGCCGACGAATCCGAGCCGGGTTCGTGCAAGGACCGCGAGATCATCCGCCACGATCCGCACAAGCTGATCGAAGGCGCGCTGATCGCTGGCTTCGCGATGCGCGCGCGCGCGGCCTATATCTACATTCGCGGCGAATATATCCGCGAGGCCGAGACGCTGTTCGCAGCGGTGGCCGAGGCGTATGACGCCGGGCTGATCGGGCGCAACGCGTCGGGCTCCGGTTATGACTTCGACGTGTTCGTGCACCGCGGTGCCGGCGCCTATATCTGCGGTGAAGAGACCGCGATGCTCGAAAGCCTGGAGGGCAAGAAGGGCCAGCCACGGCTAAAGCCGCCCTTCCCGGCGGGTGCGGGCCTTTATGGCTGCCCGACCACGGTGAACAATGTCGAGTCGATCGCAGTCGCCCCGACGATCCTGCGG
The DNA here is from genome assembly GCF_021513175.1 of Sphingomonas sp. S2-65. Classification (NCBI taxonomy): domain Bacteria; kingdom Pseudomonadati; phylum Pseudomonadota; class Alphaproteobacteria; order Sphingomonadales; family Sphingomonadaceae; genus Sphingomonas; species Sphingomonas sp. S2-65. The sequence continues at coordinate 365,900 of NZ_CP090953.1, forward strand.
CGCGGTCCCGAGTGGTTTTCGAGTTTCGGGCGCGAGAACAACAAGGGCACCAAGCTCTTCCAGATCTCGGGCCATGTCGAGAAGCCGTGCGTGGTCGAGGAAGCGATGAGCATCCCGTTCCGCGAACTGATCGAAAAGCATTGCGGCGGCATTCGCGGCGGCTGGGACAATCTGCTCGCGGTGATTCCGGGCGGGTCGTCGGTGCCGCTGGTGCCCGCCGCCGAGATCATGGACGTACCGATGGATTTCGACGGCCTGCGCGCGGTCGGCTCCGGGCTCGGCACCGCCGCGGTGATCGTCATGGACAAGTCCACCGACATCGTTCGCGCGATCAGCCGGCTCTCCTATTTCTACAAGCATGAGAGCTGCGGCCAGTGCACGCCATGCCGTGAGGGCACCGGCTGGATGTGGCGGGTGATGGAGCGGCTGCGCACCGGCGACGCCGATGTCAGCGAAATCGACACGCTCCAGCAGCTCACCAAGCAAGTTGAGGGTCACACGATCTGCGCGCTCGGTGATGCCGCCGCCTGGCCGATCCAGGGCCTGATCCGCCATTTCCGCCCCGAGATCGAACGGCGGATCCACGAGAAGCAGGGTGGTGGCTTGGCCACGATGCAGGAGGCTGCCGAATGAACGGGCTCGTGCTTCTCGGCATGATCCTGGCGGCACCGGCTTCCGCGCAGGTCGGGGGCGGGCAGTCCGGCGTATCGACCTCGACGCCGGCTACCAACATGCGCCCGTTCCAGGAACTGCGGAACTTCGGCACCTGTTACGCGCGCAATCAGCCCAAGGACGCGCTACGCATCATCGCGACGGAGCCCGGCTCCGCCGACGAAAAGAACGTGCTGGGCAAGTTGATCTACGGCGAGCACACGACCTGCATGTTTGGCGGCACGAAGATGTCGATGCCGCCTGTGTTCGCGCGCGGCGCTATCGCTGAAGGACTATTGACCTCCGACGGCGTTCCCGAGACATACCGGCTTTCGGCGCCTGCCATCGGTGAGGCCAAGGATCTTCACGGCGTGGCGCGATGCTACACCAACGGACATCGCAGCGAAGTCGGCAAGCTACTTTCGACGCGGGCGGGCAGCCCGGAAGAAGTCAAAGCCGTAGCGGGCCTATGGGACGACTTCAGAGCATGTATGCCAGGTTTTAAAGTGCGCTTGAACGCACCCTGGATCCGTTTCCTGTTGGCTGAGGCGCTGTTGCGCCTCCCGCCGGAAACGCCCCGGGCAGGAGGTTAATTGTGCCTAAGGTAAAGGTAGACGGAATCGAAGTGGAGGTGCCCCAGGGGGCCACCGTGCTTCAGGCGTGCGAAGCCGCGGGCAAGGAAATCCCGCGCTTCTGCTATCATGAGCGGCTGTCGATCGCCGGCAATTGCCGGATGTGCCTGGTCGAAGTGAAGCCCGGGCCGCCCAAGCCGCAGGCCTCGTGCGCGCTGCCGGCCGCCGACAACCAGGAGATCCGCACCGACAGCGCGATGGTGAAGGCCGCGCGCGAAGGCGTGATGGAGTTCCTGCTGATCAATCACCCGCTCGATTGCCCGATCTGCGACCAGGGCGGCGAGTGCGACCTGCAGGACCAGAGCCTGGCCTATGGCCGGAGCCACTCGCGCTACACCGAGAACAAGCGCGCGGTGACCGAGAAATATATGGGTCCGATCATCAAGACGATCATGACCCGCTGCATCCAGTGCACGCGCTGCGTCCGCTTCGGCGAGGAAGTGGCCGGGGTGGAGGATATCGGCGCGATCTATCGCGGCGAGGACATGCAGATCACGACCTATCTGGAAAAGGCGTTCAAGAGCGAGCTTTCGGGCAACGCGGTCGACCTGTGCCCGGTCGGCGCGCTGACCCACAAGCCGGTGGCGTTTGAATATCGCCCCTGGGAGCTCCGCCGGAACCTGTCGATCGACGTCATGGACGCGGTCGGCACCAACATCCGTGCCGACAGCCGTGGACGCCAGGTGATGCGGGTGCTCCCGCGGATCAACGAGGACGTCAACGAGGAGTGGGCGCACGACAAGACCCGCTACCATGTCGATGGCCTGGTACGCCGCCGGCTCGACCGTCCGTTCGTCCGCAAGGATGGCAAGCTGGTCCCGGTCAGCTGGGACGAGGCGTTCGATGCGATTGCCGCAGTGGCGAAGGACGCGGGTTCGAGCGTCGCCGCGATCGCCGGCGACCTGCTCGATTGCGAGACGATGTTCGCCGCCAAGTCGCTGTTGAAGGCGATGGGCTCCGACCTGATCGAGAGCCGCCAAACCGGCATGTCGTACGAGGTGTCGAGCCTGGGCGCGGTGGCGTTCAACCCAACCATTGTCGGCGTCGAGGATGCCGATGCGATCCTGCTGATCGGCACCAACCTGCGCTGGGAAGCGCCGCTGATCAACACCCGCATCCGCAAGGCGATCAAGAAGGGCGCCAAGGTCTTCGCGATCGGGCCCGAACTGGACCTGACCTACAAGGTCGAATGGCTGGGCAATGATCTGGGCATCCTCGGCACGTTGCCGGAGTCGCTGGCGCAGGCGTTCGACGATGCCAAGCGCCCGCTGGCGATCGTCGGCCCGGGGGCGTTGGCCAAGGGTCATGGCGCCGCTCTGGCGTTCGCCAAGTCGGCCAATCTCGTGCGCACGCTCGAGGACGGAACGAGCTGGAACGGCTTCGGCGTGATCCACACCGCGGCGGCGCGCATGGGCGCGCTGATGCTCGGCTTCGCGCAGAAGGGCGGCATGGGCGACATCTTCCGCGCCGCGCCCAAGCTGACCTTCTTCCTGGGGGCCGACGAAGCCGACTTTGCGATGTTCGCGAACAGCTTCAAGGTGTTCATCGGTCATCACGGCGACAAGGGCGCGCATCACGCCGACGTGATCCTGCCCGCCGCGACCTATGCCGAGAAGCCGGGCACCTATGTGAACCTGGAAGGCCGCGTGCAGCGCGCCGACCGTGCGGTGTTCCCGGTGGGCGACGCGCGCGAGGACTGGACGATCCTGCGCGCCTTGTCCGAGAAGCTTGGCCGCACGCTGACCTTCGACAGCTTCGAGGAGCTGCGCGCGGCGATGGCCGCCGAAGTGCCTGCGCTCGGCGCGGAAGGTCTGGTCAGCTATCCCTGGGACGCGCCGGCGCTTTCCGCCGATGCCGAGGGGCCGATCGCCTATCCGATCCAGGACTTCTATCTCACCAACGCCATCTGCCGGGCGTCGCCGACGATGCAGCGCTGCTCGGCTGAACTGCTCCACGGCGAAGACTTTGCGGAGGCTGCGGAATGACCTCCTGGTTCACCGGTTTCCTGCCTTATGGCTGGGCGTGGTTCCTCGCCACGATCATCGACATCCTGGTCATCGCGCTGCCGCTGATGCTGGCCGTGGCGATGATCATCTATGCCGATCGCAAGATCTGGGCGGCGATGGCGCTGCGACGCGGCCCCAATGTCGTCGGGCCGTTCGGCCTCATGCAGAGCTTCGCCGACGGGCTGAAGGTGTTCCTGCAGGAAACCATCATCCCGTCGAGCGCGAACAAGGGTCTGTTCCTGCTTGCCCCGATCATCACCTTCACGGTCGCGCTGATCGTGTGGGCAGTGGTTCCGTTCCAGGCCGGCGTAGCGCTCTCCAGCATCAATGTCGGATTGCTCTACGTACTCGCCGCCTCGTCGCTGGGCGTCTATGGCGTGATCCTCGCGGGCTGGTCGTCCAACTCCAAATACCCGTTCTACTCCGCGATCCGCGCGGCGGCGCAGATGGTGAGCTATGAAGTCTCGATCGGCTTCGTGCTGATCTCGGTCGTACTGTGGGCGGGCACCTTCAACCTGGGCGGCATCGTCGAGGCGCAGCGTGGGTCGGCGATCTTCGGATGGGTAAACGGTTTCGTCGCGAACCCGCTGCTCTTCCCGATGTGGGTGGTGTTCCTGATCTCGTCGATGGCGGAAACACAGCGCGCGCCCTTCGATATCGCCGAGGCCGAGTCCGAACTCGTCGCCGGGTACCAGACCGAGTATTCGTCGATGGCGTTCGCGCTGTTCTGGTTGGGTGAGTACGCCAACGTCCTCCTGATGTGCGCGCTCAACGCGACATTGTTCTGGGGCGGCTATCTTCCGCCGCTCAATATCGACCTGATCCCCTGGTTCGATATCCCCGGCATTCTGTGGCTGTTCGGCAAGATCCTGTTCTTCTTCTTCATCTTCAGCTGGGTCCGCGCCACGGTGCCGCGCTACCGCTACGACCAGCTGATGCGGCTGGGCTGGAAGATTTTCCTGCCGCTGTCGCTGTTCTTCGTCTTCCTCGTTTCCGGGTTCCTGATGTGGACCCGTGTCGGAGTCCCCGCATGAGCGTCGCTCAGATCATCCGCTCCTACACGCTCTGGGAGTTCCTCAAGGCGCACTGGCTGACCTTGCGGTACTTCTTCAAGGCCAAGGCGACGATCAACTATCCGTACGAGAAGAACCCAGTCAGTCCGCGCTTCCGCGGCGAGCATGCGCTGCGCCGCTATGCGAACGGCGAAGAGCGCTGCATCGCGTGCAAGCTGTGCGAGGCGGTGTGCCCGGCGCTGGCGATCACGATCGAGGCCGAACCGCGCGAGGACGGCAGCCGCCGCACCACGCGCTACGACATCGACATGACCAAGTGCATCTATTGCGGCCTGTGCCAGGAAGCATGCCCGGTCGACGCGATCGTCGAGGGTCCAAACTTCGAATTCTCGACCGAGACCCGCGAAGAGCTGATCTATCAGAAGGACAAGCTGCTCGCGAACGGCGACCGCTGGGAGCGCGCGATCGCCGCGAACCTTGCCGCCGATGCACCGTACCGTTAAGCGCGCGCCAACAGTGGGACGCATGATGATTCACCATCCTCAGGCAAAGGCGGCGGTCGCGTGATCCAAGCCCTGGCCTTTTACCTCTTCGCGATCGTGGTGTGCCTCTCGGGCGCGCTCACGATCCTGTCGCGCAACCCGGTGCACAGCGTGCTGTGGCTGATCCTGGCGTTCTTCAATGCCGCCGGGCTGATGGTGCTCGCGGGCGCGGAGTTCATCGCGATGCTGCTGGTCATCGTCTATGTCGGCGCGGTCGCCGTGCTGTTCCTGTTCGTCGTGATGATGCTCGACATCGACTTCGCGGAATTGCGCTCGGGCGTGATGCGGTACGCCGCCGTGGGCCTGGCGCTCGCCGTCGCGCTGGTCGCCGAGATCATCATTGCGATTGGTGCCTGGAGCGCCGGCGGGCTCGAGATGAGCCGCCGCGCCGCACCGATCGTGTCGGAGGTGCCCAACATCGAGGCAATCGGCCGGCTGCTCTACACCCGCTATTTGTTCATCTTCGAAGGCGCCGGCCTTGTGCTGCTCGTCGCGATGATCGGCGCGATCGTGCTGACCTACCGCCAGCGCAGTGACGTTCGCCCGCAGAATGTCAGCCACCAGATCAACCGCCGCTCGAAGGATGCGACCCGCAACATGAACCCGGGCGTGGGCGAGGGGATGCAGCTGTGATCGGTGTCACCCACTATCTCGTCGTCTCGGCGATCCTGTTCACTTTGGGGGTGCTCGGCATCTTCATGAACCGCAAGAACCTGATCGTCATCCTGATGGCGATCGAGCTCATCCTGCTGGCCGTGAACCTGAACCTGGTCGCCTTCTCGGCGGCGCTGGGGGATCTGGTCGGCCAGGTATTCGCCATGTTCGTGCTGACCGTCGCTGCCGGTGAGGCGGCGATCGGTCTGGCAATCCTCGTCATCTATTTCCGCGGTCGTGGCACGATCTCGGTCGACGACGTCAATCGGATGAAGGGCTGATGTCGCCGATCCTCGCAATCACATTCCTGCCGCTGATCGCTGCGATCGTCGGTGGGTTCGCCAACAAGTCGTTCGGCACCGCCTTTCCGAAGCTGGTGACGACGGGCGCGCTGCTCATCGCCTGCGCGCTGTCCTGGACGGTCTTCCTTCCGTTCCTCAATGGCACCGCCGAAGCAACGGTCACTCCGGTGCTGCACTGGCTCACCTCGGGCACGATGAGCTTCGCCTGGGAGCTGCGCGTCGACGCGCTCACTGCGGTCATGCTCGTGGTGGTGACCAGCGTCTCGGCGCTCGTCCACATCTATAGCTGGGGCTATATGAGCGAGGACCCGGATCAGCCGCGGTTCTTCGCCTATCTCTCGCTGTTCACTTTCGCGATGCTGATGCTCGTGACGGCGAACAATCTGGTGCAGATGTTCTTCGGCTGGGAAGGCGTGGGTCTAGCTTCGTACCTGCTGATCGGCTTCTGGTTCCGCAAGCCCAGCGCGCAGGCTGCTGCGATCAAGGCATTCGTCGTCAACCGCGTCGGCGATCTGGGCTTCATGCTCGGCATCTTCGGCACCTTCCTGGTGTTCGGCACCGTCTCGATCCCCGAGATTCTGGCGGCAGCGCCGAACATGGCCGGTTCGACCATCGGCTTCCTCGGCGCGCGCTTCGACACGATGACCGTGCTTTGCCTGCTGCTGTTCGTCGGCGCGATGGGCAAATCGGCGCAGCTCGGCCTGCACACCTGGTTACCCGACGCGATGGAAGGCCCGACCCCGGTGTCGGCGCTGATCCACGCCGCGACCATGGTCACCGCGGGCGTGTTCATGGTGTGCCGCATGTCGCCGATGTTCGAGATGAGCCCGGTGGCGATGGGCGTGGTCACCTTCGTGGGTGCCGCGACCTGCTTCTTCGCGGCGACCGTCGGCACAACGCAGACCGACATCAAGCGCGTGATCGCCTATTCGACCTGCTCGCAGCTCGGGTATATGTTCTTCGCCGCGGGCGTGGGCGCCTATGGCGCGGCGATGTTCCACCTGTTCACGCACGCCTTCTTCAAGGCGTTGCTGTTCCTGGGTGCCGGCTCGGTGATCCATGCGATGCATCACGAGCAGGACATGCGCTTCTATGGCGGCCTGCGTAAGCACATCCCGGTGACGTTCTGGACGATGATGGCGGGCACGCTCGCGATCACCGGTGTCGGCATCCCCGGCATCTTCGGCTTCGACGCGATCGGCTTTGCCGGCTTCCACTCGAAGGACGCGATCATCGAAGCGAGCTGGGCTGCAGGTGCGTCGAGCGCCTTCTGGGTCGGCGTGTTCGTGGCGCTGCTGACGAGCTTCTATTCGTGGCGCGTCGTGTTCCTGACCTTCTATGGCAAGCCGCGCTGGGCGGGCTCCGAGCACATTCAGCATGCGGTGCACGATGCGCATGGTCACGGCCATGACTCGCATGACACTCACGGGCATGGCAGCGAAGACGCCAACGCGCCCGCGCAGGAGGACTCCGGTCACCACGCGCCGAGCACCAGCCATGCGCTCCACGATCACGCACCCGAAGGGACGGCGGGCTATCATCCGCATGAAAGCCCGATCGTGATGCTGATCCCGCTGCTGGTGCTTACCCTCGGTGCGATTGCCGCGGGCTTTGTGTTCCACGGCTTCTTCATCGAGCCCGAGGCCGGCGAGCGTTTCTGGAAGGGCTCGCTGTTCTTCAACGAGCATTTGATGCACGCGATGCACGGAGTGCCCCTGGGCGTGAAGCTGTCGGCAACCATCGCCATGCTGCTCGGCCTCGGCATCTCCTGGTACACCTATGTGGTGAAGCCGGGTCTCGCGACGGCGATCGCGGAGCATATCCGCCCGCTCTACACCTTCCTGCTCAACAAGTGGTATTTCGACGAACTGTACAACTTCCTGTTCGTCCGGCCGGCGTTCGCCATCGGCCGTCTGCTCTGGAAGGCGGGTGACGAAAAGACCATCGACCGCTTCGGCCCCAATGGGCTCGCCAATGTCGTCCGCGTGGGCAGCATCGGTGCGGTGAAGCTGCAATCGGGATATCTTTATACTTATGCGTTCATCATGCTGATCGGCCTCACCGCGGCGCTGACCTGGGTGATCGCAGGATGAGCGGTTTCCCGATCCTCTCCGTCATGCTCGCGGTGCCGACGATCGCGGCGATCGCCTGCCTGTTCGCCGGCGACAAGGGCGCGCGCTGGATTGCGCTTGCCGCGACGCTGATCGACCTCGCGCTCGGCATCCTGCTCTGGTCGGACTTCCAGATGGGTGCGGGCGCGGCGCAATGGCAGTTCGTCGAGCATGTTCCGCTATTCGATCTGGGCACCGCCCAGTTTGCCTGGGCGCTCGGCATCGACGGCTATGCGCTGATGCTGATCGTCCTCTCGGTCTTCCTGATGCCGATCTGCATCGGGGCGAGCTGGGAAGCGATCCAGAAGCGTGTGCCGGAATATATGGCAGCGTTCCTGCTGACCGAAGTGCTGATGATCGGCACCTTCGCGGCCCAGGACCTGTTCCTGTTCTACGTCTTCTTCGAAGGCGGCCTGATCCCGATGTTCCTGATCATCGGCATCTGGGGCGGCGCGAACCGGATCTACGCGTCGTACAAGTTCTTCCTGTACACGCTGCTCGGCTCGCTGCTGATGCTCGTCGCTATGATCGCGATGGTGCTGATGACCGGCACCACCTCGATCCCCGCGCTGATGGCGTACGACTTCCCGCCGCAGATGCAGACCTGGCTATGGCTGGCCTTCTTCGCCTCGTTCGCGGTCAAGATGCCGATGTGGCCGGTCCACACCTGGCTTCCCGACGCGCACGTGCAGGCGCCGACCGCGGGCTCGGTGATCCTGGCGGGCGTGCTGCTGAAGCTTGGCGGCTATGGCTTCCTGCGCTTCTCGCTGCCGATGTTCCCCGAAGCGTCGGCGCAGCTGATGTGGCTGGTCTTCACGTTGTCTTGCGTCGCAGTGGTCTACACCTCGCTCGTCGCACTCGTGCAGAGCGACATGAAGAAGCTGATCGCCTATTCGTCGGTCGCGCACATGGCGATCGTCACCATGGGCCTGTTCGCCTTCAACCCGCAGGGGATCGAAGGCGCGATGATGGTCATGCTCGGCCACGGCCTGGTATCGGGCGCGCTGTTCCTGTGCGTCGGCGTCATCTACGACCGGCTGCACACCCGTGAGATCAACCGCTATGGCGGCCTGGCGATCAACATGCCGCGCTACGCCGTGCTGTTCCTGCTGTTCACGATGGCCTCGGTCGGCCTGCCGGGCACCAGCAACTTCGTCGGCGAGTTCCTCGGCCTGGCCGGCGTCTATCGGGTCTCGACGATCACGGCGCTGGTCGGCACGACCGGCATCATCCTGGGCGCAGCCTATATGCTGTATCTGTTCCGTCGCGTCGTTTGGGGCGACCTGACCAAGGACGACGTCAAGGCGATGCCGGACCTGTCGCTGCGTGAGATCGCGCTGCTGGCTCCGATCGCTGCGGCCGTCCTGTGGATGGGCGTCTATCCGGAGAGCTTCCTGGCGCCGATGCGCGCCGACACTGCCCGTCTCGTCGCGCGCCTCGAGCGTGCCGCGCCGGCTGGTGACTCCAAACCGACCCCGGGCCACCCGGCAGCGCCTGCACACGGCGAAGCCCATGGTGCTGCTCCCGCGCATGGGGGTGCGCACTGATGGATTATTCGTTGCAACTGCTGATGACCCTGCCCGAGCTGGTGCTCGCGGTCGGCTCGATTGTGTTGATGCTGGTGGCTGCCTGGGGCGGGCACCAGTCGACCAAGCTGGTCAGCTGGGCGGCGATCGCCGTGCTGATCGGCGCCGGCATCGCCCTGATGGGTCCGGCATCGTCGGGCGGCAGCGCCTTTGACGGTCTTTATCGCGCCGACATGTTCGCCGCCTTCAGCAAGGCGCTGATCTATGTCGCCGCCGCCGTGTCAATCCTGATCGCGCCGCGCTTCTTCGAGCATACTTCAGGCGACGACCTGCGGCCGGAATATCCGGTGCTGATCCTGCTTTCTACGGCGGGTATGGGCATGATGGTGTCGGCTGGCGACATGCTGACGCTCTATGTCGGCCTCGAAATGCTCAGCCTGTCGAGCTATGTGCTCGCCAGCTTCATGCGACGCGATGCGCGCTCCGCCGAAGCCGGCCTCAAATACTTCGTGCTTGGGGCGCTGGCGTCGGGCATCCTGCTCTATGGCATCAGCCTGGTGTACGGCTTCTCGGGCACGACGCTGTTCGACGGCATCGCCTCGGCTTATGCCGGCGAGCGCTCGATCGGCCTGCTGTTCGGCCTGGTGTTCGTATTCGCCGGTCTCGCTTTCAAGATGAGCGCGGTGCCGTTCCACATGTGGACGCCGGACGTCTATGAAGGTGCGCCGACCCCGGTGACCGCGTTCTTCGCCTCGGCACCTAAGGTCGCCGCAGTCGCACTCGCCGTCCGCGTGGCGATCGAGGCGATGGGCCCGGCGCTGCACGACTGGCGCCAGATCGTGATCTTCGCATCGCTTGCCTCGATCATTCTTGGCGCGGTTGCGGCGATCGGCCAAACCAACGTCAAGCGGCTGCTCGCTTATTCCTCGATCAACAATGTCGGCTTCGCGCTGATCGGCCTCGCCGCGGGCACCGAGCAGGGTGTGTCGGGCGTGCTGACCTATATGGCGATCTATGTCGTGATGACGATCGGCAGCTTCCTGGTCGTGCTGCAGATGCGTGGTCCTGACGGCGAGCCGATCGAGGACATCGCCAGCCTGGCCGGCATGTCGCGCACGCGGCCCGGCCTGGCTGCGGCGCTGGCGATCTTCATGTTCAGCCTCGCGGGGATCCCGCCGCTGCTCGGCTTCTTCGCCAAGCTCGCGGTGTTCGTCGCGGCGGTGCAGGCCGGCCTGATCGTCTTCGCGGTGATCGGCGCCGCAGCGTCCACGATCGGCGCGTATTACTATCTGCGCATCGTCAAGACGATGTACTTCGACGAACCGGCGGCTGCCTTCCACGGCAAGCCCGGCGTGATCGAGGGCGGGCTGATCGCACTGACCGCGGCGGTGATCTCGCCGCTTGGCTGGGTCCTGCTGCTGCCACTCGGCGCCTGGACGACGCTCGCGGCAAGGGCGCTCTTCTGACGCCACCGGTTCGGTCCGTCGCCGAGACGGGCTCCACCAACGCCGACGTCGCCGACCTCGCGCGACGCGGTGCGGAGGAGGGGCTTTGGCTCCGCGCCGAGCGGCAGAGCGCGGGCAAGGGGCGCCAGGGGCGCGCCTGGGTTTCGCCTGCGGGCAACCTGTACGCCAGCACCTTGATCCGGTTGCGTCCGAGCGATCCCGCCGCGGCGACGCTTGCGCTGGTGGCGGCGGTTGCGCTGGAGGAAGCGGTTCGCGCCTTCGGGGTGCATGCTACGCTGAAGTGGCCGAACGATCTGCTCGTCGATGGCGCAAAGCTGTCGGGTATTCTGTTGGAGCGCGTCGACGACGCCGTGATCATTGGATTCGGCGTCAACCTGAGCGAGGCGCCGCAGCATCTCGATCGTGCTGCAACCAGCATGGCCCTTCATGGGGCTGCGCCGGATCCTCAACTATTCGCCGAAACCCTGGCGGAGTGCTTCGCCCGCTGGCTGGCGCGGTGGCGCGGCGAAGGCCTGGCGGTGGTGCGCGACCGCTGGATCGCGCATGCGCATCCGCTCGGCACGCCGCTGACCGCGCGGCTTGCTGACGGCACGAGCTTGGACGGGCTGTTCGACGGCCTCGATGCAGGCGGTGCGCTGATGCTCCGCTTGGCGGATGGCTCGCTGCGTGTCATTCACGCGGCCGACGTGTTCCTGCTGTAGGAGGCTATAGATGCTGCTCGCGATCGACGCCGGCAACACCAATGTCGTGTTCGCGCTGCTCGACGAGGGGCGGGTCCGCGCACGCTGGCGGATCGCCACGGACCCGCGCCGCACCGCCGACGAATATGCCGTGTGGCTGAGCCAGCTGCTCCAGCTGGAGGGGTTCGATCGCTCCGACGTGACCGGCGTGATCATCGGCACGGTGGTGCCGCGCGCGCTGCACAACCTGCAGGTGCTGGCGAGCAAGTATTTTGGCGGTGAAGCGGTGATCGCCGGACAGGGCACCGCACAATGGGGCTTCGCGCTGGACGTCGACGAGCCAGGCAACCTCGGCGCCGACCGCGCCCTCAACGTGATCGCTGGGCATGCGCTGCATGGCGGCGACCTGCTGATCATCGATTTCGGCACGGCGACGACGTTCGACGTGGTCGACTATCAGGGCGCGTATAAAGGCGGCATCATCGCGCCGGGCATCAACCTGTCGCTCGATGCACTGGTAACTGCCGCGGCCAAGCTTCCGCGAATCGCGATCTCGGCGCCCGAGGGTACCAGCGTCGTCGGTCGCAACACCGTCGATCAGATGCATATCGGCATCTATTGGGGCTATGTCGCGATGATCGAAGGGTTGGTCGCGCGGCTAAAGGCCGAAGTCGGCCGTCCATCGAAGGTGATCGCGACCGGCGGCCTTGCGGTGCTGTTCGAGAAGCATACATCGGTATTCGACGCGATCGAGCCCGATCTGACGATCCAGGGCCTCGCAATGCTGTGGCAGCGCATTCAGAACGGTTGATCATTTCGGCCGCTGCCGCCACCACAGGAACAAGTATCGCTGCCGGACGGCAGCACCCCGCGCCCCTTCTGGGTGCGGTGAAACAGAGTTAGGAACAGAGTGACTCCCGGAAACGAACTCCTTTTCGTCGCGCTCGGTGGTTCGGGCGAGATCGGCATGAACGTCAATCTTTACGGCACCCAGGGCAAATGGCTGATGGTCGATTGCGGCGTGACGTTCGCCGACGCTGCCTATCCCGGCATCGATGTGATCCTGCCGGACCTGCAGTTCATCGAAGAGCGACTGGACGATCTGGTCGGCATCGTGCTGACTCACGGCCACGAGGATCATATCGGCGCGCTGCCTTATCTCGCCGCCGATCTCGACGTGCCGATCTATGCCACGCCGTTCACGACGGGCCTGGTGCGCGGCAAGCTGGAAGAAGAGGGTATCCAGGACCGCGTCGAACTGAAGATGATCACCGAGAAAGGACCGTTCCGCGTCGGCCCGTTCTCGATCACCTTCACGCCGCTCGCGCACTCGATCCCCGAGGCGAACGCGCTGCTGATCGAAACCAAGGCGGGCCGGGTGTTTCACACCGGCGACTGGAAGCTCGACGACGCACCCGCTCTTGGTGGTGCGTCCACTCCGGCCGAGCTCGCGGCGATCGGTGACAAAGGCATTGCGGCGCTGGTCTGCGATTCTACCAACGTGTTCCAGGCCGAGGCTTCGGGTTCTGAGGCCGATGTCCGCACGGGGCTCTTTGAAGTCGTCGGTGCTGCCAAGGGCCGCGTGCTGGTCACGACCTTTGCCTCCAACGCCGCGCGGCTGCAGACGCTGGGCGAAGTCGCACGCGATACCGGGCGTAAGCTATGCGTCGCGGGCCGCTCGCTCGACCGCATCCTGCGGGTTGCGAAGCAGACCGGCTATCTGCGCGACTTCCCCGAAACGGTCGATTTCGACACCGCCATGACGCTGCCGCCGGCGGAGATCCTGATGGTCGGCACCGGCGGGCAGGGTGAAGCGCGCGCTGCGCTGGCGCGCATCGCCGAGGGCAACCACCAGCTGAAGCTGAGCCAGGGCGACACCGTGATCTTCTCGTCGCGGCAGATCCCCGGCAACGAGGTCGCTATCGGCAAGATCATGAACACGCTGGCTTCGAAGGGCGTGAATTTGGTCACCGACCGCCAGGCGTTCGTGCACGTGTCGGGTCACCCCGGCCGTCCCGAACTTGCCCAGATGTACAAGTGGATCCGGCCGCAGATCGTCATGCCGGTGCACGGCGAGGCGCGGCACTTGCACGAGCATGCCCGCTTCGCGCTGAGCCAGGGGGTGCCGCACGCGGCGACGCAGACCAATGGCGAAGTCTGGCGGCTCGCGCCCGACGGCCCGCAGAAGATCGGCCATGCGCCGGTCGGGCGCCTCGTGATCGACGGCGATGTGATCCTGCCGGCGGATGGCACGACCATCAACGAGCGGCGGCGTCTGGCGCTGTACGGCCAGCTCTCGGTCGCGGTCGCGGTGCGCAAGGGGCAATTGGTCGGTGATCCGCAGGTGCGGGTGCAGGGCGTGCCGGTTGAGGAAGACCGCGACGAGTTCCTGGAGGAAGCCGCTGCGGCCGCCGCCGAAGCCGTGCGCAAGGACGGGCGTGACCGGAACAAGCTGCGCGAGAGCGTGCGGCTGGCGGTGCGGCGTGCCGCAACCCGCTTCACCGGCAAGAAGCCGGTGGTCGACGTGCTGATCGTGGAGATCTAAACCGTGCGGTGGCAATCGGCCCTGGCGATCTACTTCCTGTTCTGGGCCTTCTCTGTGTTCCTCGTGCTGCCGTTCGGCGTACGAACTGCGCACGAAGCAGGCGTGGAGTTGGTGCCGGGTCAGGCCGAAAGCGCCCCGCATGAGTTTCGCCCGGGCAGGATCGCGTTGTGGACGACCTTGGTCGCGACGATCCTGTTCGGGCTGTACTACCTCAACTATGTCGAGGGATGGCTGACCATCGAGATGCTCGACTGGCTGCACCCGGGTACGTAGCCAAAGGCGCCCGATAAGAGGTCCTGTAGCGGTGCCATGCGCCGCCCGATCAAGTACGCAGCCGCTCGATCGCCTGGGCGACCACGACATACAGCTTGCCCATGTCGGACGAGAGCAGCGTGACCCCCAGAGGCGAGCCGTCACGAAGCGCCAGGATCTGGCGCAGCATCGACTCGAAGTCATGGATGTAACGGTTGACGTTGTCGCGGAACGCGTCGTCCGTGTCGTAGAGCCTGGCGATCTCTTTCGTTTCGGAAGGATCGAGCAGACGGGAGGCGCGGCGCGTGAAGACGCCGCGGTCGCCCTTCAGATAGGCCGCCCAGGCACTGTCGGCGACGTCCGCAGAAAACGCCTTGGCGATGTCGATCGATGCCGAATTCAGCGCCTCGATGAGCAGCGACACCCGGCGGGTGAAACCTTCGCTGTCGGACTCTTCCTGTTCGGTACGCGCGGCGTCGATGCGGCGCTCCACTTGCGTCGTCGCTTCGGCGAGCGCATGTATCTGCTCGCCCAGCCGTTCGGACGCACGGGCTGCGGCGGTGACCGTCGCCTCGGTGGTCTCGGCGAGCTCGGCGAGTTGACGCCGAACCGTATCGCCCACTGCGCGCTTCAGCGCCGATCCGCTCGCTTCCTCCAGCGCACGCGTCGCCTCTGGGACGATGGTCGCGAAGGCGTCGCGCGAATGCTCGACGGCGGCATTGGCGGTTTCGCGGACGCGGAGCAGCGCTTCGACCAGTTCGGGTGCGGCGGTCTCCGCGAAACGGCGCGTGACCGCGGCGGTTTCCTCCACTGCCGCGCCGATCGCCTCGACGCGGTCGCCGCCGGCCTCCAGCGTCTTGATCAGGTCCGCCTGGGTGCCGGCAAGCGCTTCACGCTGCTGCGTAACCAGCCTGGCGATGCCCTCGACCGAGCGGTGGGTGGCCTGCGCGCCGTCGACCAGCTGCTGGAACTCGGGACGCGTGCTCGCCACCGACTGGCGAGTCGCGGCGATCCGGTCCTCGAGCCGCCTCAGCGCCTCGGGCAGGGTCTCGTCGATTTCGCGCGCGGACGCATCGAGCGCGGTGAGCAGTTCGTCGGCGGTGGTGATGACCGACCGGGCCAGGCTGTCGCCGGTCCGCAGGCTGTCGAACATGCCGGTGATGGCTTGCTGCACCTCGTCGAGCGAGCCTGCCAGTTCCCTGGTCTTCGCGATCCCGGCGGCATGGGTACCCTCCAGCGTGCGGTCGACTCGCTCGGCACCGGATGACAGGCCGACGAACAGCAGGTCGCCGCGTGCCTGTTCCTCGGCAAGCCGTACGCTGATCCGGCCGATTGTTTCTTCGATATCGGCCATGCGCTCGCCCAGCATGGCGGCGCTGTCGCTGCCGGCGCGGTCGAGCGCTGCCTGGTTGGCGCCGAGCATCGCCAGGATTGCCTCGCCCTGCGCGGCGATGCCCTTGCGCGCCTCGTCCACTGCCCCGGCGGTACGATCGAGCACTTCGTCCACCGCGGTGGACATCTGCTCGGTCACCTTCTCCAGGCGCACCCCCGCCGCTTCGCTCATCGATTCCATGCGCGCGATGTGCGCCGAGAGACGCTCGGCGGCGCCGCCAGCAACCTGATTGGCCTCGCGCCCGCGCTCGCCGAGCGCGCTCAGCTGCGCATCGAGGGAGGCGGCGTGGCGGCTGGCCAGCAGCCCGGCCTCGTCGACTCGCCCGCTCAGGCCGTGCATCTCCGCATGCACCTTGGGCAGGAGCGTGAAGATCGTTTCGAACCGGCGATCGGCATTGTCCATCGCTTCGCCGAGCAGGCGTGTGCTGGTGTCGATCTTGTTCGATTGCCGCACCACGCTGTCCGACGCCGCTTCAAGCCGCGCAGCGGCGTTGTCACCCATCGCCATGAGCACGGCCGTCTGTTCGGAGAGCGCGGCGCGGTTGTCGGAGATCCGCTGCGACAGGGCGCCGACTACTCGCTCGAGGTTCGCTGCCTCCGCTCGCATCGCCTGGGCCGTCGTCCCGAAGCGCCGCGCCTCGGCGCGGCTGGTGCGCAGCGCGAGGAGGTAGAGGATCCCGATCAGGGCCACGGGCACGCACAGCGCGGCGATGAATTGGACCAGCGCGACCGGAGCAAGCCCGGAAAGCGCGGGCGCGCTCCACCATAGCATGCCGCCGATCCACGCGCCGGAAGCTACGATTGCGAGCACGGGAAGCACCCACCCACTGCGGGGCCGGGGAGCCTCTTCCTCGGCCTCCTCATAGTCCTCGGTGATGAAACGCTCGGCTTCCACGGGCGCGGGTCGGAGCATGTCCTCCTCCACTGCCGCGAACGGTTCCGAGGACGAGATAGCCGGTTTTCCCCCAATCATGGGGCGCCGTTTACCACAAAAGCAGTTCCGCCCACCACCGAAGAAACCAGTGATTAACCCTGAACGCGTAGTGCAAGGCCAATGGCCTATGATCCGGGTGCAATCGACGCGACCTTGGCGGCGGCAGTGGGCGACGAGCCTGCGCTGATCGCGGAGCTTCGCGAGTCCTTCCTCGACAGCGTTAAGCGCTGCCTGCGTGGCATGAAGGGCGCCGAAAGCCCGGACGAATGGGCTTCCTATGCTCTGCGGCTCAAGGGGCTGTCGGCAAGCTTCGGCGCGGTGCGGCTGATGGCGCTGGCGTCGGAAGCGGCGGCGGGCCAGGCGCATGACAGCGCGGTGCTGCGCCGGCTCCACCGCGCGGTGGAGCGGCTGTAACGCTCAGCGCTTGCGGCTGAGTTCGCGCATCGCGTCGTCCAACCCCGAGAGTGTCAGCGGATACATGCGGTCGCGCATCAGCTGACGGACGATCTGGACCGACTGGGTGTAGTTCCAATGCGCCTCGGGAAGCACGTTGAGCCATGCCGCGGCCGGGTAGGTATCGATCAGGCGCTTGAGCCACACCGCACCGGCTTCGTCGTTCATGTGCTCGACCGAACCGCCCGGGTGCGTGAGCTCGTACGGGCTCATCGACCCGTCGCCGACGAACACCAGCTTGTAATCGTGTCCGAACTTGTGGAGCACATCCCATGTGGCGGTGCGCTCGGCCGTGCGCCGTCGGTTGTCCTTCCACACGCCTTCATAGACGCAATTGTGGAAGTAGAAGAATTCCAGGTTCTTGAACTCGGCCGTCGCGGCGGAGAACAGCTCCTCGCATAGCTTGATGTGCGGATCCATCGATCCGCCGACATCGAGGAACAGCAGCAGCTTTACGGCATTGTGGCGCTCGGGCCGCATCCGCACGTCGAGCCAGCCCTGCCGCGCGGTGCCGGCGATCGTGCTATCGATGTCGAGCTCGTCGGCGGCACCCTCGCGCGCGAAGCGGCGCAGGCGGCGCAACGCCACCTTGATGTTGCGGGTGCCGAGTTCGCGGGCGCTGTCCAGGTTGCGGAACTCGCGGCTTTCCCACACCTTGATCGCGCGCTTGTGCCGGCTCTCGCCACCGATACGCACGCCTTCGGGATTGTAGCCGCCATTACCGAAGGGGGAGGTGCCGCCGGTCCCGATCCACTTGCTGCCGCCCTCATGGCGTTCATGCTGCTCCGCCAAGCGCTGCTTGAGCGTCTCCATGATCGTGTCCCAGTCGCCCAGCGACCGGACCGCGGCCATCTCCTCGGGCGTGAGATATTTCTCGGCCACGGCACGCAGCCACTCCTCGGGCAGGTCGGTGTTGAGGCTCTCGCCGTCAAGCACGCCGCGAAACACCCGCGCGAACACCTGGTCGAAGCGGTCGATCAGACCCTCGTCCTTCACATAGATCGCGCGGGCGAGATAATAGAAGTCCTCGGGCGTACGCTCGATCACCTCGCGGTCGAGCGCTTCGAGCAGCACCAGATGTTCCTTCAGGCCCGCAGGGATGCCGGCGGTGCGTAGTGCGTCGAGAAAGGCGAGGAACATGCCTGCATTCTAGGGCTGGAGTTCGTAGAGCGTCCAGGGGGTGCCCGAAAAGCCGCGCGCCTGCATGCCCGCTATCTCCGCGTAGCGACGGCCGCAATGAACCAGCCGGGGAGTGCGTGCCTCGCCGCGGAAGCGGAAGAAGTAGAGGAAGCGCGGCGGCGGGCATTCGGCCTGCACAATCGCAATCGGATAGTGCGCGCTCGCGGCGGCGCTCTCCAGAACGGCGCGGCCGATGGTGCCATCGAGCAAGATACGGGCCCCCTGCGGCGCGCGGGCCTTGAGCGCCGAAATGGTGGCGAGCGAGTCGCCGCGGCGGTTGATCGCCAGGTCGATGTCGCAGCCAATGCTGCCGGCGAGGATCACGATCCCCGCGGCGGCGGCGACCCAGCGGCGCCACCCACCGCCGCGAATCTCCAGCCACAGCATTTCGGCCAGCAAAATGAGCAGCGACAAGCCGCAGAGCAGATAATAACGAGGGTGCCCGACATTGCCCGCCTGCAGCACCGCGAGCGCAATCGGAAAACCGAGGATCGCCAGGCGGTGCAAGGGCAGGCGGCTCACGCCCGTCCCGGGCAAGAGAACGAGCAGGGCGGGAACCAGCGCGAGCAACGGCAGGGGCATTCCCGGAAGCCCGAGCGTGTAGCCGTACATCTCGGTCAGGCCGCGCAGGAACCACATAAACTCGAAGCGATCATAGCTGCCGAAGTGGAAGCCCTGATGCGTCAGCGCGCCATAAGCGATGATCGCGAAGACCAGCCCAACGCCGATCGCGGTGGGCAGGAACAGGCGCAGGGTAGCTCTGGCCGCGCGGCCGAAGCCGTCCCGCCGCCGCAGCGTGAAGAACACCCAGCCGGCGACCGCGCACAGGCCGAAAAGGATGGTAAGCTGGAACAGCGCGCCGATGAAGAAGCACAGCGCGAGCGAGAGCGCCGGGCTGTCCCGGCTTTCGCCGGCGAGCCAGCGGTCGATGAGGAGCAGGGCGGTCAGCAGGGCGAGCGACATCGGCGCATAGCCGCGCGCTTCGGATCCCAACGTGACCAGCACCGGCGACACCGCGAAAAGCAGCGCGGTAAGCAGGCCCAGTGCGGCTCCGCGCCGGCGGCCAAGGCACGCCACCACCAGGATGGCGAGCGTGCTTGATGCGATCGACAGCGCGCGCTGAAGCAGCGGCGGCGCATCGAAGCCGACCAGCAGCAGCCACAGCGAATTGAGATGGTGATTGTTGTCGTGATTGATGTTCAGGAAGATGCCGAGCGGCGTCCCGGCGTCGCGCGCTTGAACCGACGACCATGCCTCGTCGAGCGACAGCCCGCCCTGTGCACCGGCGATCCGAAGCGCGAGGCCCAGCACCATGATCGCGGCCAATAGCCATGGCCACCGCCGGTCGCTCGTTCCTGCCTGCATCGCGCCACCATGCGTCAGCACCCGGTGGCGGACAAGCT
The DNA here is from genome assembly GCF_021513175.1 of Sphingomonas sp. S2-65. NCBI lineage: Bacteria > Pseudomonadati > Pseudomonadota > Alphaproteobacteria > Sphingomonadales > Sphingomonadaceae > Sphingomonas > Sphingomonas sp. S2-65. Next base: position 385,641 of record NZ_CP090953.1, read on the forward strand.
CAGCGGGCGTAGGCGTCGATCAGCGAACCGACATAATCCGGATTGCGGCTGGTGAGCTGCGAGGAGGGGCGGGCGATGCGGACAGCCGGCGAGGCTCCACGATCGGGCGTGCCATAGATGAAGCCCTTGACCGGATAGGTCGAACCGCCGAGCCCTTCCATGTCGCGATACCACACCTTGACCTCGCTCCAGTCGCCTCGCGGGGACACGTCGAATAGAGTCACGTCCTGTTCGGCATGGCCGCGAACACCGTCGACCCGCGACCAATTGGCATGCGTGAGCATCAGCACCCGGTCGTCGACGATGCGGCTGACCACCGCGACATGGCCCAGACGAAGCTTCGCGCTTTTCGGGAACACGACGACCGAGCCCACGCGCGGGGCGGAACCCCGGGCATAACGGCCCTTGGCCTGGTCCCACCAGGTCCATGCATCGCCATAGATCTGAATGCCGGAGGCGGCGCGTGCGAATGGCACGCACTCCCCGACATAGTCGAGCAAGGAGTCGGCTTGGGCCGGCGGGCAAGCCAGCGCCACAAGCAAAGCAAACGCAGATCCCAAGATACGCATATGGGCACCGGTTACAGAGTACCCCCCCGAACCAACCGGTACCCAACGGTAGTTAAAAACTGGTTAACGGTATTTATGGGTTCCACATGGCGGAAAAAAAGCGTCGCTCACTTCGCGCGGCGCGACATGAAGGCCAGCCTTTCGAACAGCATGATGTCCTGTTCGTTCTTTAGCAGCGCGCCGTGCAGCGGCGGGATCGCCTTGCCCGCATCGCGCGACTGAAGCACCTCGAGCGGCATGTCCTCGTGCAAGAGGAGCTTCAGCCAGTCGAGCAGCTCGCTGGTGGACGGCTTCTTCTTCAGGCCCGGCACGCCGCGTATCTCGTAGAAGATGTCCATCGCCCGGCTGACGAGCAGCTTCTGGATGCCGGGAAAATGGACGTCGACGATCGCCTGCATCGTCTCGCGCTCGGGGAACTTGATGTAGTGGAAGAAGCAGCGGCGCAGAAACGCGTCGGGCAGCTCCTTTTCGTTGTTCGAAGTGATGACCACGATCGGGCGTTCGGCGGCGATTACGTCCTCGCCCGTCTCGTAGACGTGGAACGACATGCGATCGAGTTCCTGGAGCAGGTCGTTCGGGAATTCGATATCGGCCTTGTCGATCTCGTCGATCAGCAGGACGGGTAGCTTGGGGGCAGTGAACGCATCCCACAGCTTGCCCCGACGGATATAGTTGCCGATCTCATGCACGCGCGGATCGCCGAGCTGGCCGTCGCGCAAGCGGGCGACGGCGTCATATTCGTACAGTCCCTGCTGCGCCTTGGTTGTCGATTTCACACCCCACTCGATCAGTGGCGCACCCACCGCCTTGGCGATCTCATAGGCGAGCACCGTCTTGCCCGTGCCCGGCTCACCCTTGACGAGCAGCGGCCGGCGCAGAGTGACGGCGGCATTGACCGCGACCTTCAGGTCGGCGGTCGCGATATAGCTTTGGGTACCTTCGAAACGCATGGGGCTGGATACCGGGCGAGGCCGCCCGCTGGCAAGCGCAGAGGCTCAGGTCCGATCGCGGGCGTCGGCACGAGCTTCGAGCAAATCCCACAGGCCGCGATGCTGGGCGAAGACTTGCTGCGCCCCAAACAGCATCGCGCGCTCCATGGACGATTCGCGGGCAAGAGCGTCGACGACGCTCACCGTTTCTTCCGGTAGCGGCAGGCCGAGGCGGGGGATGTCAAGCCCGAGCCGGCCCGCGGCGATGTTGAGGAACTGCCGCACCGTGCCCCAGTCGATCGCCAGCGCGAGCGCGGCTCCGGCGGCGCAGCCTGCCCGGTCGGAACGGGACAGCATGTCGAGCGCGTGGCGCTGCGCGTGCGCGGCGGCTTCCGACCGGTCATGTCCCGGCGTGCTGGGTAGGGGCCCCGCCGCGGCGACGATGCGCGCAAGATAGCCACGCTCCCCCACGAACGCCTCCGCCGCCGCGTCGAGCCACTCGCGCTCCAGCGGCTCGCGCGCGCCGTTGCGGGCATGATCGATCACCCCGGGGCCACGGCCGTGGAGCAGGCAGATATAATGGGCGGCATCGGCAAGGTCGCGTAGCGGCCGGTTCCCGCCGGCCAGGACCCTCAGATAGGAATGGTTGGCGCTACCGTCGGAGGCGACGAGCGAGCCCATGGCGCCCCAGCTGCTGCCCAGTCGTGCAATCTGTGCGGAGTCAAACGGCATAGGCCCCCAAGCTCGAAAGTGCGGCTCGGCGAGCCAGCACCGTCGTTGTGCAACTCAGGGGTATACCGAAGCGCGTAAAAACATGGTTTACGCGCGGTTTATCATAGAAATACGCAGTGTCCCGAACCGGGACTGGTTCTAAAAAGAGACGCCCCGGAAGTAAATCCAGGGCGCCTCCAGAAAATCGCTGCAGAATTTCTTACTGATCGAGGAAGCTGCGCATCTTTCGCGACCGCGAGGGGTGCTTGAGCTTGCGCAATGCCTTGGCCTCGATCTGGCGAATACGCTCGCGCGTCACCGAGAACTGCTGCCCCACTTCCTCCAGCGTGTGATCGGTGTTCATGCCGATGCCGAAGCGCATGCGCAGCACGCGTTCCTCGCGCGGGGTGAGCGAGGCGAGGACGCGGGTGACCGTTTCCTTGAGGTTCGCCTGGATCGCCGCGTCCACTGGAATGACTGCGTTCTTGTCCTCGATGAAGTCGCCCAGATGGCTGTCTTCCTCGTCGCCGATCGGCGTTTCGAGCGAGATCGGCTCCTTGGCGATCTTCATCACCTTGCGCACCTTTTCGAGCGGCATGCTCAGGCGCTCGGCCATTTCCTCGGGCGTAGGCTCGCGGCCCTGCTCGTGCAGGAACTGGCGGCTGGTGCGGACCAGCTTGTTGATCGTCTCGATCATGTGGACCGGGATACGGATCGTCCGCGCCTGGTCCGCGATCGAGCGGGTGATCGCCTGACGGATCCACCAGGTCGCATAGGTCGAGAACTTGTAGCCGCGGCGATATTCGAACTTATCGACCGCCTTCATCAGGCCGATATTACCCTCCTGGATCAGATCCAGGAACTGCAGTCCGCGGTTCGTGTACTTCTTGGCGATCGAGATCACGAGGCGCAGGTTCGCTTCGACCATTTCCTTCTTGGCGATGCGCGCCTCGCGCTCGCCCTTCTGCACCATGTTCACGATGCGGCGGAACTCGGCCAGCGCCATGCCGGTCGCCTGGCTGATCTCGGAAATCTCGATGCGGATGCGGTCGACTGCCGGCGCTTCGTTCTCCGCGAACGCCTTCCACTTCTTGTCGAGCTTCCCCACCGTCGCAATGAAGCTCTCGTCCAGCTCATGGTCGACATAGCGGTCGAGGAAGTCCTTGCGCGGCACCTTGTGGCGCTCGGCGAGGCGCAGCATCTGGCCACCCAGCGCGGTCAGGCGCCGATTGTAGCTATAGAGCTGGTCGACCAGATACTCGATCTTGGCGTTGTGGAACTGGACGCTCTCCACCTCGGCGGTGAGTTCCTCGCGCAGCTTGTGATAGGTGCGCTCCTGCGCCGCCGCCAGTTCGCCGCCGGCCGCCATCGCTTCCAGGCGCTGCTGCTGCAGCTTGGAGAACTTCTTGTAGATCGCAGTGATGTTGGCGAATTTCTCAAGCGCCTGCGGCTTGAGCGTTTCTTCCATCTGCGCGAGGCTGAGGGTGTTGTCTTCCTCTTCGTCGTCCGACGGCCGCGGCGTGCGCCGCTCGGTCATCGAATCCTCGTCCTCGTCCTCGGCGACCTCTTCGGGCTCTTCCTCTTCCTTGAAGGACGGGCCTGCCGTCTTCTCGGTGATCTCGCCGTCGCCTTCGCTCTCGCCCTCTTCGGACAAGGCGTCGGCGCCGGGATCCTTGGACAGCATGGCGTCGAGATCCAGGATCTCGCGCAGCTGCATCGTGCCTTCGTTCAGCGCGTTGGACCAGCCGATGATCGCGTTGAAGGTGATCGGCGATTCGCACAGACCCAGGATCATCGTGTCCCGGCCGGCCTCGATGCGCTTGGCGATCGCGATCTCGCCTTCGCGGCTGAGCAGCTCGACGGCGCCCATCTCGCGCAGGTACATCCGCACCGGATCGTCGGTGCGGTCGACCGTTTCCTTCTTCTTGGCGATCTCGAAGGCGGGCTCGTCGTCCTTGCCCTCGGCGGCCTCGGCCTCGTCGGGTGTGTCGTCCTCGGGCTCGGCGTCCTCGCCGACTTCCTCGTTCTCGACGACGTTGATGCCCATGTCGTTGAGCGCGGCCATGACGTCCTCGATCTGCTCGGAGGACATCTGGTCCTGCGGCAGCATCTCGTTCAGCTGGTCGACGGTGATGTAGCCGCGCTTCTTGGCGCGCGCGACAAGCTTCTTGAGCGTGCCTTCGTTCAGATCGATCAGCGGCGCGTCACCCACGTCGATCGTGGTGTCGTCGCCGTTGCCGCCGCCATTAGCCTTCGCCATCAATAACCCTCGAAATCCAGATGGCGGCATTATACGCCGCCCTATTCATCGAAATCTTCTTCGTCCGCAAGCCTCAGATTGGCAAGCCGATCTCCCAGTGCTTTTCGCTCCTGAGCCAATCGATCATGACGCTCTACCAAAGCCGCATATTCAACATCGTCAGCTTCATATTGCGCCGCCGTGACCGCAGCCATCGCAGCGCCCACCGCCCGCTCGATGACGGGCGTAGACACTAAGACGGCTATCGCCTCGTTCAGATCCTCTCGAGCCCTTGCCTCATCCACCGGGTTGTCCCGGCAAAAGGAGAAGGGCAACGTATCGGCTCGAAGAAGCTCGCTCGCTACCTGATCAAATCCAGACCCCGCCAATATGGTGAGGACTTTACCTTGATCAAGCTGCCGGTCTTCAAGCGCGACATCGATCACCGCTTCGAACAGCTTGCCGAGCGCGCCCGACGCCACCCGCAGCGAGCCCAGCACTTCCATGTGGCGGGCGATTTCCACCGGATGGCGGATCAATCCCGCCAGAACCGCCTTGGCCAGCGCGGGGTCCAGCCCATCGGTGCCCAGGGTCCGGGCCTTGGCCGACGGAGGCGCTTCGGGCGGCTGCCACACGCCGCGCGCATTGCGGCTGCCCCGTGACGGGCGTGCGCCACCGGCCTGGCGCTGCCGGGGCTGGAACTCGCGCGGGCCACGGTCGAAATGCTTGTCCAGCCGCTCGCGAAACTCGGCCTTGTACTCCGACTTGACGCTTGGCTCGACGATGATGTCCGCCAGCGCCGTCAGCCGCTGCTTCAGCCCGGCGCGCTGCTCGGGCGTGGAAAGCGGTTCGGCGGCGACTTCGCTCTGCCACAGCAGGTCGGACAGCTGCTGCGGCTTGGCCAGCATTGCCTCGAACGCGGCGGCACCCTTGGTACGGACCAGGTCGTCCGGATCCAGCCCGTCGCCCAGCGGCACGAAGGCGAGGCTACGGCCCGGCTGGAGCAAGGGCAGGGCGCGGTGCGCTGCCCGCAGCGCCGCCTTCTGCCCCGCCGAATCGCCATCGAAGCACAAAAGCGGCACCTCGGTCATCCGCCACAACCGCTCGAGTTGGTGCTCGGTCATCGCCGTGCCGAGCGGCGCGACCGCTTCCTCGAACCCGGCCTGCGCCAGTGCGATCACGTCCATATAGCCCTCGACCGCGATGACCCGGCCGGTCTTGCGCACCGCGGCCTGGGCCCGATCTAGGTTGTAGAGTGTGCGCCCCTTGTCGAAGAGCGGCGTCTCGGGCGAGTTCAGATATTTGGGCTCGCCCTCGCCGATGATCCGCCCGCCGAACGCGATCACGCGTCCCCGCGCATCACGGATCGGGATCATCAGCCGCCCGCGGAATCGGTCGTACGGCTCCTTGCCCTCGACATCGATCAACAGCCCGGCCTCGATGAGCATCGCGTCGCCGAAATCGCGCAGCGCGGTTCGCAGCTTGCCGCGCGAGTCGGGGGCGAAACCGAAGCTGAAAGCGCGGCGGGTCGCGTCGGAGATCCCGCGCCGCTTGAGCAGAGCCCTGGCGTCCGCGCCATCGATCCCGCCTAGTTGCGTTTCGAACCAGTCGCTCGCCGCCTGCATGACGTCGTGCAGCCCCTTGGCCCGCTCCGCCTTCTGCGCAGACTGGCGATCCTGCTCGGGCATTTCGAGACCGGCCGCCTGCGCCAGCTCCTTCACCGCGTCGATGAACGGCAGTCCCTGCTGCTCGGTCATCCAGCGGATCGCATCGCCATGCGCCGAGCAGCCGAAGCAATGATAGAAGCCCTTGTCGTCGTTGACGTAGAAGCTGGGCGTCTTCTCGTTGTGGAACGGGCAGCAGGCACGAAACTCCCGCCCCGCCCTCTGCAGCTTCACCGTCTTGGCGATCAGCCCCGACAGCAGCGTCCGGGCGCGCAGTTCGTCGAGAAAGGCGGGGGTAAGACTCACCTCAGCTCAACGCCGCCTTCACCAGCCCGCTCGCCTTGCTCATGTCGAGGCTTGCGGCGTGGCGCGCCTTCAGCTCGGCCATCACTCGGCCCATGTCCTTCATGCCCGCGGCGCCCAGCTCGGCCTTGATCGCCTCGATCGCCGCGCGCGTCTCGTCTTCGCTCATCTGCCGGGGCAGGAAGCGCTCGATCACCGCCACCTCGGCCGCTTCGGCGTCGGCGAGCTCCTGGCGGCCGCCCTGGGTGTACATCTCGATCGATTCGCGGCGCTGCTTGACCATCTTCTGGAGCACTTCGACCACCAGCGCGTCGTCGTCGGCGGGCGCGCCGCCGGTGCGCGCTTCGATGTCGCGGTTCTTGATCGCGCTCTGGATCAGGCTGATCGCCCCGCGCGTCGGCTTGTCGCCGGCCTTCATCGCCGCAATCTGGGCCGCCTTGATATCGTCTCGGATCATTTCCAACTCTCGTGAATCGTGATTGTCACGCTGATAGACCCGCGAACCGGTTGACGCGAGGGGGCAGGGGGTCTAGCCGCCGCGACTTAGCGACATCGCTGCAACCTGAATGGAGAGCCACCCCTCGATGGCCGAAGCCAAACCCTTGTCTGCGCCTCCCGGAGCCACCGGCGTATTGGTATTGGCCTCTGGCGACGTGGTCTGGGGCCGAGGGTTCGGGGCCGAGGGCCAGGCAGTCGGCGAAGTGTGCTTCCACACCGCCATGACCGGCTATCAGGAAATCATGACCGACCCGAGCTTTGCCGGGCAGATCATCAACTTCACCTTTCCGCACATCGGAAATGTCGGCGCCAACCCCGACGATGTCGAGGCCGACGAGCCCCACGCGCTGGGCATGATCGTCCGCGAGGACGTGACCGAGCCGTCGAACTTCCGCTCCACCGAGCATCTCGACGCGTGGATGGCCAAGCACGCCCGCATCGGCCTGTCGGGCATCGACACCCGCGCGCTTACCCGCCGCATCCGCACCGGCGGCGCGCCCAACGGCGTGATCGCCCATGCCAAGGACGGCCAATTCGACATTCCGGCATTGCTCCAGATGGCCAAGGACTGGCCGGGGCTGGAGGGCATGGACCTCGCCATCTCGGTCACCGCCGAAACGCATTATGGCTGGGAAGGCGGCGTGTGGCGGCTGGGCTTCGGCTATGACGCAGCCGGCGAACAAGTCGCCGAGAGCAAGCCCCACGTCGTCGCGATCGACTATGGCTCGAAGCACAACATCTTCCGCAACCTGGCCAAGGCCGGCGCGCGCGTCACGGTGCTGCCAGCACAGGCGACCTTCGAGCAGGCGATGAGCTTCGCCCCCGACGGCTTCTTCCTGTCCAACGGCCCCGGCGACCCCGCCGCGACCGCCGACTATGCCGTGCCGGTGATCCAGCAGATGCTCGACAGCGGCAAGCCGGTGTTCGGCATTTGCCTCGGCCACCAGCTGATGGCGCTTGCGGTCGGCGCCAAGACCTCGAAGATGTTCCAGGGCCATCGCGGCGCCAACCATCCGGTCAAGCGGCTGAGCGACGGCGCGGTCGAGATCACCTCCATGAACCATGGCTTCTCGGTGCTGAGCGAGACGCTGCCGGCGAACGCGCGCGAGACGCATGTGTCGCTGTTCGACGGGTCGAATGCAGGCTTCGAGCTGACAGATCGCCCGGCATTCGCGGTGCAGTACCACCCAGAGGCGAGCCCGGGACCGCAGGATAGCCTCTACTTGTTCGAGAAGTTCGTAGGGACGCTACGGTGAACGATGACGAGTTGCGGGTGAAAACTCTTCAACAGTATCGTCTGCTTATGCGGAACATCAGGGCCCGCTTCGAAATCGTAGATAGCCTGAAACTTTCTCATACGTCTGATTATCCCGAGCTAGAGACTGCAGCTTTCCATTTGAGGAAGTCGATAGAAGGTGTGGCATTTGGCTGTCTGGTGGCGATGGAGAATGGTTTAAAGAGTGTGCCTCGCGATGCCATCGGCCAGTGGAACGCCGACCGAATCTTCTCGAAGGTGGCGAAGCGCACTCCCGTAATATTTCCCGTCGCGATTGATCGCGAAGATCCGCCAGCAGAAGCAGTGGGCGTTCAGCATCACCTCGTAACAAATAAGGATTGCAATTTATCTGTTGATCAAGTGCGGGCGGTCTATCGAAGAACGCACCGCTGGCTCCACGAGATGAACCCTTATATTCCAATCACTGCTGATAAATTTTCTGAGTTAAGAGCTGATCTGCTCGCAGACGTGGTCTCAGTATGGAAGTGGCTACTTCATCATTTCATTTCCGCCAGCGGCGAAGTTTTTCTGACGGTTCTCAAGACCGAAGACGGAGAACTAGAAGTCTCCTCCGCAAGCGCAAACATAGCTAAGGCTTAGAAATGCCAAAACGCACCGACATCTCCTCCATCCTCGTCATCGGCGCAGGCCCGATCGTCATCGGTCAGGCGTGCGAGTTCGACTATTCCGGCACGCAGGCGATCAAGGCCCTCAAGGAAGAGGGCTATCGCATCGTCCTGGTCAATTCGAACCCGGCGACGATCATGACCGATCCCGAACTCGCCGACGCGACCTATGTCGAGCCGATCACGCCGGCGATCGTCGCCAAGATCATCGAGAAGGAGCGCCCCGACGCGGTGCTGCCGACGATGGGCGGGCAGACTGCCCTTAACACCGCGCTCGCCTTGGCGAATGACGGCACGCTGGAGAAGTTCGGCTGCATCATGATCGGCGCCGATGCCGAAGCGATCGACAAGGCCGAGGATCGGCTCAAGTTCAAGGACGCGATGACCAAGATCGGCCTCGAGAGCGCCCGTTCGGCGATCGCGCACAGTGAGGCCGAGGCGTTGGCCGCGCTCGAGCATGTCGGCCTGCCGGCGATCATTCGCCCGAGCTTCACCATGGGCGGCTCGGGCGGCGGCATCGCCTATAATCGCGAGGAATTCCTGAGCATCGTCCGCTCGGGGCTCGACCTGTCGCCGACCACCGAAGTGCTGATCGAGGAATCGCTGCTCGGCTGGAAGGAATATGAGATGGAAGTCGTCCGCGACCGTGCGGACAATTGCATCATCATCTGCTCGATCGAGAATGTCGATGCGATGGGCACGCACACCGGCGACTCGATCACCGTCGCGCCCGCGCTGACGCTGACCGACAAGGAATACCAGATCATGCGCAACGCATCGATCGCGGTACTCCGCGAGATCGGCGTAGAAACCGGCGGTTCGAACGTTCAGTTCGCAGTCAATCCGAAGGACGGTCGTCTGATCGTCATCGAGATGAACCCGCGCGTGTCGCGTTCGTCGGCGCTAGCGTCGAAGGCGACCGGCTTCCCTATCGCCAAGGTCGCGGCAAAGCTGGCGGTCGGCTACACGCTCGACGAGATCACCAACGATATCACCGGCGCCACCCCGGCCTCGTTCGAGCCGACGATCGATTACGTCGTCACCAAGATACCCCGCTTCGCGTTCGAGAAGTTCAAGGGCGCTGAAGCCACGCTCGGCACGGCGATGAAGTCGGTCGGCGAAGTCATGGCGATCGGCCGCAACATCCACGAATCGATGCAGAAGGCGCTGCGCGGGCTCGAGACGGGCCTCAGCGGCTTCAACAATGTCGACAAGCTTGCCGGCGCGCCGCGCGACGTGATCGAGGCGGCGCTGGCGATCCGCTCGCCGGACCGGCTGCTGATCGCCGCCCAGGCGTTGCGCGAAGGTTTCACCGTTTCTGAAGTTCAGGCACTAACCGCTTATGATCCCTGGTTCCTTGAGCGCATCGCCGAGATCGTCGAGGCCGAGGAGCAGGTCTGCCGCAACGGGCTGCCCCAGGACGCGCAGGGTATGCGCCGCCTCAAGGCGATGGGCTTCAGCGACAAGCGGCTGGCCTATCTCTCGCTCAAGTCGCTCAACATGCGTCAGGGCACCGCGGCGATGGCGCGCAGCCACGGCCTGATCGGCGAAGTCGCCAAGGCGATGACTGGCGGCGTCACCGAAACCGATGTGCGCAAGCTGCGCCACAAGCTCGGGGTGCGCCCGGTCTTCAAGCGGATCGACACCTGCGCCGCCGAGTTCGAAGCCAAGACGCCCTACATGTACTCGACCTACGAAGCCCCGAGCTTCGGCGAGCCCGAGAACGAGTCCAACCCGACTTCCGCCAGGAAGATCGTGATCCTGGGTGGCGGACCGAACCGGATCGGCCAGGGCATCGAGTTCGACTATTGCTGCTGCCACGCCTGCTTCGCGCTGGGCGACGCGGGCTATGAGACGATCATGGTCAACTGCAATCCCGAAACGGTGAGCACCGACTATGACACCTCCGACCGGCTCTACTTCGAACCGCTGACCGCCGAGGACGTGCTCGAAATCCTCGAAGTCGAAAAGTCGAACGGCGAACTGGTTGGCGTGATCGTCCAGTTCGGCGGGCAGACCCCGCTCAACCTCGCCCAGGCGCTGGAAGATGCCGGCATCCCGATCCTGGGCACTTCGCCCGACGCGATCGACTTGGCCGAGGACCGCGAGCGTTTCGCCGCGCTCGTGTCCAAGCTCGGCCTCAAGCAGCCCGCTAACGGCCTTGCCCGCAGCCGCGACGAAGCGGTGGCGGCCGCCGAGCGGATCGGCTTCCCGGTGCTGATGCGCCCCAGCTATGTGCTCGGCGGCCGCGCGATGGAGATCGTCGACACGCTCCAGCAGCTCGACGACTATATCCAGACCGCGGTGCAGGTCTCTGGCGACAGCCCGGTCCTCATCGACCAGTATCTGCGCGACGCGATCGAAGTGGATGTCGACGCGATCGCCGATGGCGACGATGTCGTCGTCGCGGGCGTGCTCCAGCATATCGAGGAAGCCGGCGTCCATTCGGGCGACAGCGCCTGCTCGATCCCGCCCTACAGCCTGTCCGCCGACGTGATCGCCGAGATCGAGCGCCAGACGCACGCGCTCGCCCGCGCGCTCAAGGTCAAGGGGCTGATGAACATCCAGTTCGCGGTCAAGGACGGCGAGGTCTACCTCATCGAAGTCAATCCGCGCGCCAGCCGCACCGTGCCTTTCGTCGCCAAGGCGATCGGCACGCCCATCGCGAAGATCGCGGCTCGGGTGATGGCGGGTGAGAAGCTCAAGGATCTGCCGGTCATCGACCGTGACATCGATTATATCGCCGTCAAGGAGGCGGTGTTCCCCTGGGCGCGCTTCCCCGGCGTCGATCCGGTCCTGTCACCGGAAATGAAGTCGACCGGCGAAGTCATGGGAATTGATAAGGATTTCGCCACCAGCTTTGCCAAGGCGCAGCTTGGTGCCGGCACGGTGCTGCCGCAGGGCGGAACCGTGTTCGTCAGCGTCAAGGAGAGCGACAAGCCCGTCGTTCTGCCCGGCGTCCAGATCCTGGCTCGCCTGGGCTTCACCATCGTCGCCACCGGCGGCACCGCCGATTATCTGGTGGGGCAGGGCATCGCCGTCGAGCGCGTCAACAAGGTGGCGCAGGGCCGCCCGCACATCGTCGACCGCATCCAGAATGGCGACATTGCGCTGATCTTCAACACCACCGAAGGTTGGCAGTCGCTCAAGGACTCCGCCGGCATCCGCGCCACCGCGATGGCCCAGAAGATCCCGTACTTCACCACTGCACCCGGCAGCGTCGCCGCCGCGCGGGCGATCGAAGCCCTGGCCACCAACACCCTGGACGTCCGCCCACTCCAGTCCTTCTACGCCTCGCGATAGGCCTTACCCCGCTCAGGTAGAGACAGCCGCTTTCCCACTCGTCATCCCGGCCTTGAGCCGGGATCCCGCTTCTTCTGCTACCGCAAGGCAGCGGGACCCCGGCTCAAGGCCGGGGTGACAATAGGATGGGATTTCGCACCGAGGGGCGGGGAGGCTTCTGTAGCGTCCCTTCAGGCGCCCGCTTGATGTTTGCCCCTCGCAGCATTAATATATTCGCTCGCACAACGATCTCCCCAATCACCATGATGTGCGGGCGCTCTCTTCCTCGAGGCGCTTGGGGAGGAGGCTTTGACGAAGGACACGGGCGTATGGCGACGGTCGACAAGCTGCCGATGCTCAAGGAAGGCTATGAGAAACTCACGGCCGAGCTGAAGCGTCTCAAAACGGAACGTCCGCTGATCGTGGATGCGATCGAGGAAGCGCGCGCGCATGGCGATCTTTCGGAAAACGCCGAATATCATGCCGCCAAGGAGCAGCAGGGCCAGAACGAAGCGACGATCGCCGATATCGAAGGCAAGCTGAGCCGCGCCCAGATCATCGATCCCAAAGACCTTTCGGGCGACAAGATCGTGTTCGGCGCGACGGTGACGTTGCTCGATGAGGACGACAAGCCGATCCGCTACCAGATCGTCAGCGAGACCGAGGCCGACGCCAGCATCGGGCGGATTTCATACAGTTCCCCGATCGGCCGCGCGCTGATCGGCCGGAAGATCGATGAAGAGGTCGAGGTGTCGGTGCCTGCCGGCGACCGCTATTATCTCGTGTCGAAGATCGAGTTCATCTGAGCGCCTTCATGCAGCGGGTTACCGCGACGACTGCGATCATCGGGGTGACGGCGGCGGTGAGCGCGGCCGTCCTCTTGGGGCATCAGGATTATGACGCGAGCATGCGCGCCGGGTTCATCCCGGCGCGGCTCAGCGGTATGGGCACCGACTTCGCTGCGGTGCCGGCGCTGCTCACGCCGCTGACCTGCACTTTGTTGCACGGCGGGTTCCTCCACCTCGGCATGAACATGCTGATGCTGGGCTTCACCGGCAAGGAAACCGAGCGCGCGCTGGGGCCGCTCGGCATCGTCCTGCTCTACGTGGTGGGCGCCTTCGTCGCGGCGTTCGCGCAGTGGCTGCCTGACCCGCAATCCATGGTGCCGATGATCGGCGCCAGCGGTGCGGCGTCGGCGGTGGTTGGTGCTTATTCGCTGTTGTTCGGGCGCTCGCGCGCCAAGGCGATCGGTCCCATTCCCGCCCAGGCGGTGCATGTGGTGTGGCTCGCGGTCGCCTGGACGATCGTCAACCTGCTCAGCGCTTTCGCGTTCCTGGGGGCGGGAGTCGCCGTGGCGGCATGGGCCCATATCGGCGGTTTTGTCGCGGGGCTGGTCCTGGCCAAGCCGCTGCTGCGCTGGCGCTGGCGGAAAGCATAACCCCGGCGCACGGCCGGGGCTACGGAGTTCAGGCGGCCGTCTTGTCCAGATCCGGCTCGAGCAGCCGATGCAGGTGGACGACGACATATTTCATCTCGGCATCATCGACGGTGCGATGCGCCGCCGCGCGCCACGCCTTTTCGGCAGCGGCATAATCGGCGAAGATCCCGACGACGTCGAGCTTCGACGGATCGGTGAAATCAAGTGTCTGCGGATCGGTCACGCGACCACCGAAGACGAGGTGCAGTTTGCTCATGGGGCCTCCTGGGGAGAGCGGTTCGTGGCTGCCCTTACCGAGGAAAGCCGCGACCGCTCAACCCCAAATGCTTCAGGCCTGCTGCGCAGCGCCCTTGGCGGCGTCGGTGATCGAGCCGAAAAACGCCGAAACGCGCTCCTTGGTAGCATCCTTGTCGGGGATCAGCGCGTCGATCTCCTGACGTCCCGCTTCCTTGGCGGCCTGCGCCGCCGCAGTCGCGCGCTGGGCCAGCGTGCGGCCGAGCGGATCGAGCAATTCGCGCTCCTTGGCGATGCGCGGCAGCAGAACGCCGACCAGAACGCCCAGGGCCACGCCACCGGCGAGCAGCGCGACGGGGTTGTCGCCGAGATCGCCGATAGCCTGCTGCGCCTTGTCGCGCGTGCTGGTCGCTTGGTTTGTGGCGGTGCCGGTGCCGGTGCCGCCCTGCGTGGTCGTGCCGTTGCTCATCGTCCTGTCCTTTCCTGACGGCATCATGCCGCCTGTGTATCGTCGTGGTTCAAACCGCCGGCATCCGCCGGGGTTGCATGGCGTTTGCTGCGTCGGCGAAGGCGTTTGAAGATCCAGCCGCGCATCAGGAACAGCCCGATGCCGGCCGCAACACCTGCCGCCGCATAGGGCCGCTCGCGGGCCGCATCGGCTCCGCGCTGCGCGGCGGAGGTCAGGCCGGTCGTCACGCGGTCCATCGCGTCTTCGGCGATGTTGCGTGGCTCCAGCCTCTGCTTGATCTCGCCCACCGTGCCGAACAGCCGGGTTCGTGCGGCATCGACTTGCGCCTGCGCCGCAATCAGTTCGGGACTGTTGCTCATGAAGCCCCTCCAGCGACGCGGAGGAGGTGCTTGTAGGCGAACCAGCCGAGTAGGCCCGCGATCGCCAGCGTGACGAGCACGACTGCGAGCGTGGCCAGACCCGGGCCAATCAGCGTGGCGAGAGTCAGGATCAGCCCGACGAGCAACGCAGTGATCGCCGAACAGGCGAGCACCAACGCCACCACGCCGAAGCCCAGCCCGATGCCCGCTTCCCGCAACTTCGCCGTCGCGAGGATCCGGTAATAGCCGACTTCGGCACGCGCATAGCTCTTGCCGTCCTCGACCAGCCGACCGATCAGCGCGCCGACGCTCTCTTCCTGTGGTTGCGGTTCAAGCACCCCGAACGCCTCTTCAACCCTCTGAGGTCTGATCGGCGGCGGGTGCAGCCGTCGGGGCTGCGTCGGTCAGGTCCGATGCAGCGTCTACGCCCGACTTGATCAGCCGTGCGAGCACAAAGCCCACTGCCGCCGCCGTGCCGACCGCGATCGCCGGGCTCTTGCGCACCAGTTCGCCCGCCTGGTCGAACAGCTCGTCCACTTCCTTGTCCCGCAGCGAGTCGGCAAAGCCGGTGATCGTGTCGGCTGCCGAGCGGGCATATTTGCCATATTCGGCGCCGATCTTCGCATCGACATCGTCTGCCGCGTTCTGGAACATGCGGGCGACATCGTCGAGTGCGGTGGTGGCGCGGTCCTTGCCCTGACCGGCAAAGGCGCGCGCCTGCTCGGCTGCCTGCGTGCCCAGCTTGCCGGCGCCGTCCTTGATCTGCTGCTTGGCGGTTTCCACCGTGCTCGCGCCGGTGGTGCCGGTCTCTTCGTCCGCGCCGGCGACGTCGTCGGCCGGATCGAAGTCGATTTCCGCTGCTCCCGTTGTGCCGGTATCTGTCTCCAGCTTGGGGTCTGCGTTGAAGTTCACTGCGCCCGCGGTGCCGCCGCCGGACTGGGTGGTATTGTTCTCATCAGCCATGCCGAAGCCCTTTCTATGTGCTCCGCCGAACAACCACGGCCACGTTTGCGAGTTCCATGACGAACGGCTAGAGGCTCGCCGCAACCAGCCTCCACGCTGATAAGGAGACCGTTACGTGACCGCAATCATCGACATCCATGCCCGCCAGATCCTCGACAGCCGGGGAAATCCCACGGTGGAGGTCGATGTCCTGCTGGAGGATGGCAGCTTCGGTCGCGCCGCCGTGCCGTCGGGCGCGTCGACGGGCGCGCATGAGGCAGTGGAGAAGCGTGACGGCGACAAATCGCGCTGGCTGGGCAAGGGTGTCGAGCAGGCAGTGGAAGCCGTCAACGACGAGATTGCCGAGGAAGTGCTCGGGCTGGAGGCTGAAGATCAGGCCGATGTCGATCGCGCGATGATCGAACTGGACGGTACGCACAACAAGGGCCGGCTCGGCGCCAACGCGATCCTCGGCGTCAGCCTCGCCACTGCCAAGGCTGCGGCCGAAGCGCGCGGCCTGCCGCTCTATCGCTACATCGGCGGCGTTTCCGCGCACGTGCTGCCGGTGCCGATGATGAACATCATCAATGGCGGCGAGCATGCCGACAATCCGATCGACTTCCAGGAATTCATGATCGTCCCGGTCGGCGCGGAGAACATCGTCGAGGCGGTGCGCTGCGGCTCGGAGATCTTCCACACGCTCAAGAAGAAGCTCCACGAAAAGGGCCTGGCGACCGGCGTGGGCGACGAGGGCGGCTTCGCCCCGAACATCGCGACCAACGCCGAAGCGCTCGACTTCATCATGGAGTCGATCCAGGCAGCGGGCTACACCCCGGGCGAGGACGTCATGCTCGCGCTCGACTGTGCGGCGACCGAGTTCTTCCGCGACGGCAAGTACGAGATTTCGGGCGAGGGCAAGTCGCTCTCGCCGGTAGCCATGGCCGAGTATCTGGCAGACCTCGCCCGCCAATACCCGATCTTCTCGATCGAGGACGGCATGGGCGAAGACGATTTCGAAGGCTGGAAGGCGATCACCGACCTGATCGGCGACAAGGTCCAGCTGGTTGGCGACGACCTGTTCGTCACCAATCCCGAGCGCCTGGCAATGGGTATCGACAAGGGGCTGGCCAACTCGTTGCTGGTGAAGGTCAATCAGATCGGCACCCTGACCGAGACGCTGGCGGCGGTCAGCCTGGCTCAGCGGTCGTCCTACACCGCGGTCATGTCGCACCGCTCCGGGGAGACCGAGGACGCAACGATCGCCGATCTGGCGGTCGCCACCAATTGCGGGCAGATCAAGACCGGCTCGCTCGCGCGCTCGGACCGGCTCGCCAAGTACAACCAGCTGATCCGCATCGAGGAAGAGCTGGGCGACGCGGCGGTGTACGCCGGCCGTTCGATCCTTCGCCGCTAAATACGTACAAGTCCGCCTTGATTAACGGTGCTGGTTAAGCGAGAATCAATGCCATGGGGCGTACTTCACCAGTCATGACGTTGCTGCGCCGCGCGGGTCTCCCCGCTGCGGCGCTCATCGCCATCTCCTTCTTCGTCTACAACGCGGCGCTCGGTCCGACCGGGTTCGTCGCGGCGAAGGCGCTGCAGACCGAACTGGCGCAGAAAAAGGTCGAGTACGCCGCGCTCGACAAGAAGCGTGCCGAGCTCAAGAACCGAGTCGAGCTGCTCGATCCTAAGCGCGGCGCAGACCCGGACATGGTCGACGAGCTGGTCCGCCGCCAGCTTAACGTGACGCGTCCCGACGAAGTGATCATCCCACTGAACAAGTAGCACTCGGCCGCATTTCGGGTCGATCTGGTAAAGTAGGATTTCGCGTTGTAGCGACGAGGTCGTGCGCAATCCTCACGCCTTTTCACCATGCCTGCCGGACGCTGGGATGCGCTCTGCGCACCGGCTGGAATGCGGTCTCAACTTCACGCGTTCAGACCGCAACTTTCTCAACTTCACCTCTCATATTGCCGGTCCTTGTCCCTGTGCAGCGCGTCGGCCCTGCCTGTCGCAGCGGGACTGCTCCGCCAGAATCGGAAGCGTTCTCGTGCGCTTGCAACCGAGCTCTGGCCTCCTTGCACGCGTTGACGTTGCGTCCAGGCCAGGAACGCGCTTATAGGCCCGGCACCTATTTTTCCCCCCGGGCATGAGGATTTCCTGACCGTGGCCAAAGCACCGGCACGCATAGCAACGACCGAACCCGCGATCCCGAATCGCGAACGACCCAATCAGCCGGAGCGATACCAGGCGTCCAAGGAAGAGCTGCTCGCCTTCTACAAGCAGATGCTGCTGATCCGCCGCTTCGAAGAGAAGGCCGGCCAGCTCTACGGCCTCGGCTTCATCGGCGGCTTCTGCCATCTCTATATCGGCCAGGAGGCTGTTGCGGTCGGCCTGCAGTCCGCGCTGGACGGCGAGAAGGACTCGGTGATCACCGGCTATCGCGACCATGGCCACATGCTCGCTTATGGCATCGACCCTAAGGTCATCATGGCCGAGCTCACGGGGCGCCAGTCCGGCATCTCGAAGGGCAAGGGTGGCTCGATGCACATGTTCTCGACCGAGAAGAAGTTCTACGGCGGTCACGGCATCGTCGGCGCGCAGGTGTCGCTCGGCACCGGGCTGGCGTTCGCGCACAAGTATAACGAGGATGGCGGCGTCGCGATGGCCTATTTCGGCGATGGCGCATCCAACCAGGGCCAGGTCTACGAATCGTTCAACATGGCCGAGCTGTGGAAGCTCCCGATCATCTACGTGATCGAGAACAACCAATACGCCATGGGCACCAGCGTCAACCGCTCGTCGGCCGAGGATCAGCTCTACAAGCGCGGCGAAAGCTTCCGCATTCCGGGCATCCAGGTCGACGGCATGGACGTGCTGGCGTGCCGTGCTGCCGCCGAAGAGGCGCTGGCCTGGGTCCGCGCGGGCAAGGGGCCGATCATCCTCGAGATGAAGACCTATCGTTATCGCGGCCACTCGATGTCCGATCCGGCCAAGTACCGGTCGCGTGAGGAAGTCCAGTCGGTTCGCGACAAGTCCGATCCGATCGAGGCCGTGAAGCGCGAACTCGAGGCGCTCGGCGTTCGCGAAGAAGAGCTGAAGCCGATCGAGCAGGAGATCCGCAAGGTGGTCAACGAGTCGGCCGACTATGCCGAACAGACTCCCGAGCCCGATCCTGCTGAACTGTATACCGACGTGCTGGTGGAGACCTACTGAGATGGCGATCGAACTCAAAATGCCGGCGCTTTCGCCGACCATGGAAGAGGGCACGCTCGCCAAGTGGCTGGTCAAGGAAGGCGACGTCGTGAAGTCTGGCGACATCCTGGCCGAGATCGAGACCGACAAGGCGACGATGGAATTCGAAGCCGTCGACGAAGGCACGATCGCCAAGATCACCGTCGCCGAGGGTACCGATAACGTAAAGGTCGGCACGGTCATCGCATTGATCGCGGGCGAGGGCGAGGATGCTTCGGCGGCCTCGGCTCCGGCACCTGCCGCTGCTGCCGCGCCGCAGGAGACCCCGGCCGACCAGAAGACCGAGCCCACTTCGGAAAACAGGCCGCAGGAAACCGGCACCGCGCAGCTGACCGCGGCGGTCGAAAAGACCCAGGTCGCCGCCGATCCGTCGATTCCGCAGGGCACCGAGATGGTCAAGACGACCGTCCGCGAAGCGCTGCGCGACGCGATGGCCGAGGAAATGCGCGCCGACCCGCGCATCTTCGTGATGGGCGAGGAAGTCGCCGAGTATCAGGGCGCCTACAAGGTCACGCAGGGCCTGCTCGAGGAGTTCGGTGGCAAGCGCGTCATCGACACGCCGATCACCGAATATGGCTTTGCCGGCATCGGCACGGGCGCGGCGATGGGCGGACTGAAGCCGATCGTCGAGTTCATGACGTTCAACTTCGCCATGCAGGCGATCGATCACATCGTGAACTCGGCTGCCAAGACCAACTACATGTCCGGCGGCCAGATGCGCTGCCCGATCGTGTTCCGCGGTCCCAACGGCGCGGCGTCGCGCGTCGGTGCGCAGCACTCGCAGAATTACGGCCCCTGGTATGCCAGCGTCCCCGGTCTGATCGTGATCGCGCCTTATGATGCGGCCGACGCCAAGGGTCTGCTCAAGGCGGCGATCCGTTCGGAAGATCCGGTCGTGTTCCTCGAAAACGAGCTGATGTACGGTCGCCACTTCGACGTGCCCAAGCTCGACGATTATGTTCTGCCGATCGGCAAGGCCCGCATCGTCCGCTCGGGCAAGGACGTTACCATCGTTTCCTACTCGATCGGCGTCGGCGTCGCGCTCGAAGCCGCCGAGACGCTGGCAGGCGAGGGGATCGATGCCGAAGTGATCGACTTGCGCACGCTACGCCCGCTCGACACCGCGACGGTGCTCGAGAGCCTGAAGAAGACCAACCGCATGGTGGTGGTCGAAGAGGGCTGGCCGACCTGCTCGATCTCCTCCGAGATCGTCGCGGTGGCGATGGAGCAGGGCTTCGACGACCTCGACGCCCCCGTGCTGCGCGTCACCAACGAAGACGTCCCGCTGCCTTATGCGGCGAACCTCGAGAAGCTCGCCTTGGTCGACGCCGCCCGCGTGGTGACGGCGGTGAAGAAGGTGACGTACAAGGCGTAAGTAGGTGACGGTGAACGGCTACAGGCCGTTCGCCGTCACGCAATTCGACTTGGGAGGAAATCTGGCGGGGTCTGGCGTAGGCGTGTCAAGCTGTGTGCTGCGAGCCCGGAACATCGCCGTACGAGTAAATGCCGTGTCCAGATTGACCCATCTGAACGGCACTTTGCTGAAGACTGGCTGATAGTCGTACGTCACTTGGACGTGGAACATCAGCTCGTTGAGCGGCAGCATGCGCGTTCGCGGCAGCGTAGCCAGCGGTGTCGTCTTCATGCAGCCGATCACCGGCTGCGCGGCGACATAGCCGCCGTCAAAGCGTTGCCAGACGAAACGTGTCTCTACTGCTCCATTGCCGTCAAGATCGGTGCCGCGAACACTGCTGATTACAACTCGTCCATGATTGCGCAGATCGAAAGGCTGTGCGGTCAGATCGATAGCGCTGAAAAGGTCATAGATCTCGCCCTCTGTCGCACTGATGGCGCCAACGCCGCTTTGTGCGACTAGATCGGCAGTCATCGCCGCGAGGCGCTGTGTGCGATTATTTGCCAGCACATAGTTTCCGACTTCGATGCCTGTCAGCACGAAGCCAAGAAACAGCGGTAACATCAGCCCAAATTCAAGCATGGCGACGGCGCTTCGATCTGCCGCCGCCGCCTGCAATCGAGTGCGGTAAGGTCGCAACATTATATAGCCTTCCGAACAACCGCTTCGTTGCGGACGACCGTGGTTGCCTTTAGGTCCATCCCCAGGCCCAAACCCAGGTCTCGCCCCAGAAACCCGAAGAGCACGCGTTTGGGGAAAACCGCGGTCACGCTAATGACGTCGCCCGGGCCGCCCAATGTGCCGGTGATAGGGATCGCGGGATCCCAATGTCCGTTCCGGTTCCGATCCTCGTAAGCCTCACCGATATCGTAGGCCTTGTTCCTGTTGGCGTCGGTGTATGGCTCGGGGTACGCGGTGCTGAAGTCATGGAAGACTCGGGTCTCGATCTGGATCGTTCGACCCGGTTCAGTGGGGAAGATCGCCATGGTTCGGCTGATGCTCTCCCGCAGCGAATTGAACCGATTGCTTTCCGAGGCTTCGAGGCTCGCCGTCGCTACGCGGGCGGCTTCGGTAACGGCCCCTTCAAGCGCTACGCGCGCAAAGATCATGTGCCCGACTTCCAACGACCCGCAGATCAGCATGAGCATGACGGGGGCAAGCATCGCGAATTCGACCGCGGTCACGCCACGGTCGTCGCCGCGAAAGTGTCTTATCGATTTCATTGTATCAGGTGCAAATCTACGAGTTCTGACGCAACTGTCTGGAAAGCCCGCTTCAACTCATCCGTGTTACTCGTGCGGTATACGCGGTTTGGCGCACAATTGTTGAATGCCGTGTTCACTTCATTCGAATTGGCCACCAGCGCAATTATGTAGACCTCGGGCGGATTGGTCTCCCGCTGCATGTTCGCACACACCTTGGAAAAGCGCCGGAGCATCTGCTGCTCGCCATTTGCCGGGTTGGCTGAGATGCGCCCATCAGACCAGCGACCGTACCAGGAGAAAGTTCGATCCGTATATCCGTTCTGGGTCTCACCAATCTCGTTCAAGCCGTCGGTCATGAACACGAGCGCTCGCCTAGGCTGTTCGTTCGTCGGGTTGGTCCGACTAAAGACGTCGCTTCGGACGAGCAGACGATAACCCCACAGCAGGCCGCTGTGATGGATCGTGCCGTTCGCCGGATAAATCGCGCCGTTCTTGTTATCGATGTAGGAGTTGTACTCACTCTTCTGCCGTCCATAGGCGACCGGCAGCGCTTCTTCCGGGCATTGCCAATTCGGGCTTGGCATCAGGGTCTTGTAGTTGTTCCCGTTGTTATGGCCTGTGATACCACCGTCCTTGTTGACCGTGGCGGTCTCCGGCGCACGCCACCCGTCACGGTTTGACGGCGGGAAGCTGCGCCACTCGACCTTCCAGTTGTTGGTCGTGCGGGTTCCACTAGTCGGATTGTAGTAGCTGCCGTCCGTTGCCCGAATGACGTCGTCGCTGGCGGTTCCGGAACCGTTGTTTAGCCCAATGTAGTAATCGTATAAGAACGAGCGATAGAGAGGCGTATTGGCGAGGTAGTCTGCTCCGGAGTCACCCTCGGTGCTGGAGTTTAGCCGATACAAATTGTTGCCGGGTTCGACCTGTGCGTTATTGTAGAAGGCGCTTGTGCGGTTGGCGCGATTTGCCACCGTGTCGTTTGTCGAGCCTCTTGCGATGTCTGGTACGTACATCGGTGGAACGAAGAAAGGCTCAACGGCCGGAGCTTCATACCCGGGCAGCGCCCGCGTGAGGTCCCAAGCGTTGGCTTCGGACACCAGCCGGTCGGCGCTTACGTCCTTGACGGTCGAGTCCGCCATGACGCATCCTTTCCACGCATAGCGATTTGTGGGCCAGGCGCCCCATCCCGCAGCGCGTCCCGACGTGAAACCGTCGATACTTTGAATGGCACTCGCTCTTTTCGCCTGGAGCAGATGACCCACATTCACGGTGACGTCGTACGGGATGATCCCCACCGCGAGGTCGCGCCGCGTCGCGGCTCCCTGATGCACGATGTCAATGAAGCTTTTGGCTGCTTCCTTGAGGGCCATGATACGGGTCTTGCCGCCACTGAGCGCGTCTTTCATCGAGCCGGTGTTGTCGAGCACCATCATCACTTCGAGCGGACGCGGCTGGAGTTCCGCCTTTGCGGTTGCCACCAGTTCCTTGCTAGAAAATCCGAAGATGCGCATGAACGTCATGCGAACCGTCGCTCTCGCCACCACGGTCGTCACATTGATGCCGTTCAAGACCTCGAAACGGGGCGAGACGGTGATGTTGGTTGTGCCCATATAGGCCGGGCTTTGCGAGAAATTCCCGTCGAAATAAGCCGCGACCTGCTGAGTCCGGGAGCTCGGTGACCCGTCGGTGACGGCGAAGGAGCGAGCGCCCGCCAAGGCTGCAGCATCCACGCCCGCTTGCAACTGAGACTTCACGATGTACATGCGGCCGGCATCAATCGCGCCACCCAGGGCAGCAATCGCCGGGATCAAGCCAACGGTCATCATAGCAATCGCCGAGCCACGCCGGTCGCGCTTGAGCTTCCGCAGCATAGCGCGGCAAGCCTGAGATGATCGGTATACCCCAGGTGCTAAGGGGCGCAACTTGTACATGGAGCGTTCCTTCGGCCCAGATGCAACGGCTCTGGGTAAGCAAAATTCGTAGGAAACTATTTGCGTAACGGCGTTAATTCCGCGTTAGCGCGCTAGGAGGTTTATGCAGGTACCTGTCCCTGAGATCCCCGTAGAGCGGCGCCTGATCCTCAGCTATGCGCCGGATGCCGGTCGCGAGGGACTGGGCGCGTTGATGGCGCTCGACGATGCATTGGCGGTGCTGCTGCGGACCACCAGGGAGCCAGCATTGGGGCAGCTGCGGCTGGCATGGTGGCGTGAATCCCTCGAGAAACTCGATCGGGCAGCGGCGCCAGCCGAGCCGACGCTTCAGTGGTTGGAGCGCAGCGTGGTCGGCCGGGGTGTGTCGGGCGAGTCGTTGGTGCCAGTCGTTCACGGCTGGGAAGTGCTGGTCGAGGAGGAGCAGCTTGACCAGGCCGCGATGGAGCGGTTCGGCGCAGGACGAGCTCGCCTGTTCCTGGCAGCTGGAGCAGTGATG
Source organism: Sphingomonas sp. S2-65 (assembly GCF_021513175.1). Classification (NCBI taxonomy): domain Bacteria; kingdom Pseudomonadati; phylum Pseudomonadota; class Alphaproteobacteria; order Sphingomonadales; family Sphingomonadaceae; genus Sphingomonas; species Sphingomonas sp. S2-65. The sequence continues at coordinate 409,481 of NZ_CP090953.1, forward strand.
GGCGCGGCAAAAGATGACCCGTTGTTAGAGGCAGGGCAGGGGTGGGCATTAGCCGATCTGTCCGCCCATCTGACCGAACCCCAAGCGGTGGAAACTGCCCGCGAAATGGCTCGGCCGTTCCTAGCTCAAGCCTTAGCGCGCAAGTGGAGTAGCAACGGCCGGGCACTTGGGGCGATGACCCATCTGGCACAGATGCGACTGGAAGATAAATTTGGACCAGTGCAGCGCGTTTCCCGCTTGTTGTGGCATCGGCTTTCGGGGCGATGATAGTTGCAAAGCGGGAAGAAATAGATAGCCTGTAGGAACCCGAACGGGAGGCACGACGATGTGGCGCTATTTCTTGGGCGTAGCTGCGGTGCTGTTGCTTGGCGTCGCCGGTATCTTTTTCTTTCGTGCGCCCGCCTCGTCTGCGCCGAGCCTGCCGGCTGCGCCCGCGGCGGTTGTTGGATCCGACGGCGGTGAGGGAGAGGACGCGCTGCCTGACGAGGCACCCAGCGCTACGGCGAAAACACGCGAGCAGAAGCGGTTCGACCGCTACGACAAGGATCGCGACGATAGCGTGACGCGCGAGGAATATCTCGTGTCACGTCGCAAGGCTTTCGCCAAGCTCGACACCAACAGCGACGGACGGCTGACATTCGAGGAGTGGGTGGTCAAGACTTCCACAAAGTTCGCCGGCGCAGACAACGACAAGTCTGGCGCGCTCACGCGAGCGGAGTTCGTGACCACCGCGCCGAAGCGCAAAGCCAAGAAACCCGCCTGTGCCTGCAAGCCGGCCGAGACCAGCGAGGACTAGGCGGGCAGCCACTCCCGGAACGCGGCGCGGGCGCGCCCGGTGTACAGGAGCTTGCGGTCCGCCTTTTTGGTGCGACCCTCGATCGGCGGGAACAGGCCGAAATTGACGTTCATGGGCTGATACGTCTCGACCTCGGCCTCCCCGGTGATGTGCGCCAGGAGCGCGCCCAGCGCCGTTTCGCGGGGCGGTGTCGGCAGCGCCGCGCCGCCGAGTTCCGCCACAGCAAAGCGCCCTGCGAGAAGGCCGATCGCGGAACTCTCCACATAGCCTTCGCAGCCGGTAATCTGACCGGCGAAGCGGATGTTCGGCCGGGATTTCAGCCGCAGCGTCCCATCAAGCAGCTCTGGGGACTTGATGAAGGTATTGCGATGAAGGCCGCCCAGTCGCGCGAATTCCGCATTTTCAAGGCCCGGTATGGTGCGGAAAAGCTCGACCTGGGCCGCATATTTAAGCTTGGTCTGAAAGCCGACCATGTTCCAGAGCGTGCCCAATGCGTTGTCCTGGCGCAGCTGCACCACGGCGTAGGGCCAGCGGCCGGTGCTCGGCTGGTCAAGGCCTACTCCCTTCATCGGGCCGAAGCGCAACGTGTCGACGCCGCGTTCGGCCATCACCTCGACGGGCATGCAGCCTTCGAAATAAGGCACGTTCTCCCATTCGCGGAACTCGGTCTTATCGCCATCGAGCAGCGCCTGGTGGAAGACGAGATATTGCTCCTTGGTCATGGGGCAGTTGATGTAATCCTTGCCGGAGCCCTTGTTCCAGCGCGACTGGAACCAGGCGACTTCCATATTGATCGACTCGCGGTGCACGATCGGCGCGATCGCGTCGAAAAAGGCCAGGCTGTCCTTGCCGGTCGCGGCGCCGATGCTGTCCGCCAGGCCAGGCGCGGTGAGCGGCCCGGTGGCAACGATCGTCAGACCCTCGCTTGGGAGCTGGTCCACGCGCTCGCGTACGACGGTGATGTTGGCGTGCGCTTCCAGCCGGGCAGTCACGCCATCGGCGAAGCCGTCTCGGTCCACGGCCAGCGCGGACCCTGCGGGAACCTTGTGCCGGTCGCCTTCGCTCAGGATCAGTGAGCCCAGGTCGCGCATTTCCTGATGGAGCAGGCCGACGGCGTTCCGTTCGGCATCGTCCGACCGGAAGCTATTCGAGCAGACCAGTTCGGCCAAGCGGTCGCTTTGATGGGCAGGCGTCATGCTGCCCGAACCGCGCATTTCGGAGAGGCGAACCTTGTAGCCTGCCTGAGCGAGCTGCCATGCAGCCTCTGAGCCGGCAAGGCCGCCGCCGATGATGTGGATGTCGTGTGTCACGGCAGGGCAGATAGCGGGGGCGGCGCGACGATACCAGCGATGCGAGAGGAACGGCCATGAAGATATTCACGATCGGCTATGAGGCGACTACCATGGCGGACTTCATCGCTGCGCTTCAGCGTGCCGGCGTGGAGCGGGTGATCGACGTCCGTGCCTTGCCGCTCTCCCGGCGGCCGGGCTTTTCGAAGAACGTGCTCGCTGCAACCTTGAAGGAGGCCGGCATCGAGTATGTCCACTTGAAGCATCTTGGCACGCCGAAGCCGGGGCGCGACGCTGCCAAGCGTGGTGACGTCGCCACGTTGCGCGCAGTGTACGACACTCAGCTGGGGCTGCCGGAGGCGCAGGCAGAGGCGGCGCGGATGCGGATGCTGGCGGGCGAGAAGCCTAGTGCGCTGCTGTGCTTCGAACGCGAGCCGGGGCATTGCCACCGCACTTTGCTGCTTCAGGCGGAGGGAGAGGGCGCCGAGGTCGTAGACCTGTTCACGTGAAAAAGGGGGCAGCCCCGCGAGACTGCCCCGTAGTTCAGGGAGGTGTAGGCGGGCAAAGGGGAAGTCGACCGCCGACCATCTGCACTTAGATGCGGTTCATTGCGCGCATGTTTCACTTCGCTGATTAAACATGTCCGGTCGTTAGCCCGATAATCCTCGCTCCGGGGATGCGGCGCGCACCAAAGTCCTGCTTCGAGTGGTATCTTCCCCGCTGGCTTGAGACTTTCAGCCCACCGAGTTCATTATCCCAAGATGGGGCTGCTCGGTCTCGCCATAGGCTCCGCCGGCCACGGCTAGCAGTGCGGTTCGATCGAGTATCGTGACGCGGTTGCGGGTGCATCGGAGCACCCGTTCGCCTTCCAGCAGGTGCAGGCGGTCGGTCACACTTGCACGCCGCACTGCCAAGGCCTCGGCAAGCCGGGAATGGGTGATGTGATAACTGTCGCCTGATCCGCGGTCGTGCATCATCAGCAGTCGTCGCGCGAGACGTGCGGTGAGGCCGTGATGCGTCGCTGCGCTGATGGCCCCTATCATCTGCGCTGCGGCGACTTCGACGAACTGCAGGACCATGGCGCGGATCGGCGGCGATGCCCGGCACAATCGCGTCAGTTCGGCCAGGGGGAGGGCAAGGGAGGTCCCGTTCAACTCTGCCATGCAGCGTATGCCGTGCGTCATGCTGCCGAGCAGGATCGACCAGCCGGTCATGCCCTCGCGGCCGACCAGGCCGAGTTCCATTCCGCGGGAGTCCACCAGGCTGAGGATGGTGGTCTCCGGGAAGAAAACAAGCTGCGCCTCGCCTTCGCTTACGGCCTTGCCGCTTTGCATGGGCATGCCCCGGCAGGATGCGAGCAACTCCGCACGAACGGGCGGTGGCAGAGCGGTGATGAGGGTGTTGGATGAAGAACAGATCGCGGACGGCGGATCGGCCCCGACCTGCATTTCATCTCCAGCGCCAAGACCCATTCCGGTGGCCCTTTGTTCAGCGCGTGTACGGTAGCGTACCGAGCCTAACTGCCCGGAACGTATAGTCTTCGCCGACGGTTCCCATGCCGACGTCCAGGGAGGATAGTGATGATTAGAGATCCCGATGCAGTGGAGTTCAAGGAAAGCCCTACCCATGGGCCGGCGCCGGGCCGACGCGACTTCTTTCGTGCGTTCGGTCTAGCCACGGCGCTGGGTGGTGGTCTGTCGCTGATCGGCGGCAACCGAACGGCCGAGGCGCAGACCGCCGTGCCGACTGACGTCGACGTGCTCAACTTCGCGCTCAACTTGGAATATCTCGAAGCCAACTTCTACAGCATCGCCGTTCTGGGAGAAACGCTGCCTGCGAACCTGCAGGGTGGCACCGGCGTTCCCGGCGCTGCGACCGGCGGGAAGCAAGTGACCTTCACTGACTCCGTCGTCGCGCAACTTGCGCGCGAGATCACGCTGAACGAGCGTGCGCATGTTGCCTTCGTTCGCGGCCAACTCGGCACTTCGGCGATCGCCCAACCCGCCATCGATCTGAGTGTCAGTCCCACCAGCGCCTTTTCGACCGCCGCACGATCGGCCGGGCTGATCGGACCCGGTGAATCGTTCGATCCTTATGCCAACGAAGAGAATTTCCTGCTGGCCGCGTTCCTTTTGGAAGATGTCGGGGTCACCGCGTACAAGGGTGCGGCGCCGCTTCTGACCAACAAGACCTTCATCGACGCTTCTGCGGGAATCCTCGCGGTGGAAGCCTATCACTCGGCGATGCTTCGCACCTCCATCCACATGAAGGGGATGGCCACCCCGGCTACGTTCGACAAGAGCGAAGCCATCTCCAATGCGCGTGACGCTTTGGATGGTCCGGGGGATTTGGACCAGGGGGTGAAGCCCACCGGATCGGGCGACACGCTGACCAGCAACATCGCGCCGACGGACGCAAACGGCATCACGTTTAGCCGGACGACCGGGCAGGTGCTCAACATCGCCTATCTGACCAGAACGTCCACCGATCGCGGCGGCTTCTTCCCTAACGGGGTGAACGGCAACATCCGCGTAAGCGCTGCGAGCTGAGGGAGGCTGACATGCAGAACACCCAGATCAACGACATACTCGCCGCTTGTGAAGAGCGCCGTGCCCACCGTCGGCAATTCATGAAAATGGCCGGAGGCGTCAGCGCCGCCGTGGCGGGCGCGTCCCTGCTCGCCGGCTGCGACGACGATGACGATGATGGCGACATGGTTACGCCGACTCCGAGCCCCAGCCCGACGCCCACGCCATCCGCCGTGACATCGGACCAGAACATCCTGAACTTCGCCTTGAACCTCGAATATCTCGAGGCGCAGTTCTATGCCTTCGCGGTCAATGGCGCCTATCTACCGGCGAACCTCTTGTCGGGTACCGGCGCTGCAGGTGCGGCGACGGGAGCCAAGCAGGTGACGTTCACCGATCCGATGATCCGCGCCTTCGCCCGCGAGATCGCCGCCGATGAAGTCGCACATGTGACCTTCTTGCGCGGTCAGTTGGGATCGGTAGCGGTGGCGCAGCCGGCACTCGACTTACGTCCGGAAGGGCCCTTCACCACTGCCGCGCGCGCGGCTGGATTGGTCGGAGCGACAGGCACGTTCGACCCCTATGCCAGCGAGAACAACTTCCTCCTTGCGGCCTTCCTGTTCGAGGATGTCGGTGTCACCGCGTATAGAGGCTCAGCAGCGCTCCTCGAAAGCAAGCTGTACCTCGAAGCTGCGGCCGGTATCATGGCGACGGAAGGGTACCATGCGGCCATGGTCCGCACCGCCTTGTTCCGAAGAGGCGTGGCCACGCCATCGCTCATCGACTCGACTGAGGCGATATCGAACGCGCGCGACAGCCTGGACGGCAACACCGATCTCGACCAGGGTATTCGCCCGATCAATGGAGTGGCGAACATCGTCCCGACCGACGCCAATGCTTTGGCTTTCGGGCGCAGCGCGGGACAGGTGCTCAACATCGTCTATTTGACGCCGACCGCTACCAACAAGGGCGGGTTCTTCCCGAATGGCGTCAACGGCACGTTGAGCCTGAGCGCGGCGAACGCCTGAAGAACTTCCTTAGGCGCGTGCAAGCCGTGCGCCGTCAGCCCCGCGCGCTCCCTCCGCGCGCGGGGCTGATCGTTGTCAGGCGACTGCCTTGCGGCGTTCGGCCATCTCGGCGTTGAGCATCTCGGCGAGTAAAAAGGCGAGTTCCAGGCTCTGCCCGGCGTTGAGCCGCGGATCGCAATGCGTGTGGTAGCGGTCGGCCAGGCCCTGTTCGGTTATCTCCACCGCACCGCCGGTGCATTCGGTGACATTCTGCCCAGTCATCTCGGCGTGAATGCCGCCGGCAAAGGTACCTTCTGCGCGGTGCACGGCGAAGAAGCCGCGTACCTCCGCCAGGATACGCTCGAACGGCCGCGTCTTGTAGCCATTCGCCGCCTTGACGACGTTGCCGTGCATCGGGTCGCAGCTCCACACCACCGAATGCCCTTCGCGCTTCACCGCGCGTACGAGTTTGGGCAGGCCATCTTCGATCTTGTCATGGCCATAGCGGGTGATCAGCGTCATCCGTCCCGGCACCCGCGCAGGATTGAGGACGTCGAGCAGCCGCAGCAGCGCGTCGGGCTCCAGGCTCGGGCCGCACTTCATCCCGATCGGATTGCCGATGCCGCGCAGGAACTCGACATGCGCCGAACCCTCGAACCGCGTCCGGTCGCCGATCCACAGGAAATGCGCCGACGTGTCGTACCAGTCGCCGGTCAGGCTGTCCTGCCGGGTCAGCGCCTGCTCGTAGGGAAGCAGCAGCGCCTCGTGACTTGTGTAGAATTGCGTCGCCTTCAGCTGCGGCACGCTGTCCGCGTCGATCCCGCACGCAGCCATGAAGTCGAGCGCTTCGCCGATCCGGTCGGCGACATCCTTGTACCGCTGGGCCCAGGGGCTCTGGCCGAGGAAGTCGAGCGTCCATCTATGAACCTGGTGCAGGTTGGCATAGCCGCCCTGCGCGAAGGCGCGCAGCAGGTTGAGCGTCGCAGCCGACTGGGCATAGCCCTGTACCATCCGCTGCGGATCGGGATTTCGCGCTTCGGGAGTGAAGGCGATGTCGTTGACATTGTCGCCGCGGTACGAGGGCAGGGTAACCCCGTCGATCGTCTCGTCGTTCGCCGAGCGGGGCTTGGCGAACTGGCCGGCCATGCGGCCCAGCTTCACCGTCGGCAGCTTGGAGGCATAAGTGAGGACCACCGCCATCTGCAGCAGCACGCGAAAGGTGTCGCGGATATTGTTGGGGTGGAACTCGGCAAAGCTTTCGGCGCAATCGCCGCCCTGCAGCAAGAAGGCCTCACCACGGGCCACCTTGGCCAGGTCCTGCGTCAGCTGGCGCGCCTCTCCGGCGAACACCAGCGGGGGCGCGGTCTCGAGCTGACGCGTCGCGGCGTCGAGTGCGGCGGGGTCGGGGTAAATCGGAAGCTGGCGCGCTTCAGCCTGGCGCCAGCTGTCGGGGGTCCAGCCCATGGCATGCTCCAGATTGCGGATGGGCACATACCAATCCTGGTGATGGGCGATGCCGTTCGCCGCGATCTGATTGAGAACGGCGGCAGAGGCGCGCTTTCCGTCCTCCTCCCAGCCTTGCACGGTCGATCCGGGCGTGTCGAACCAGGCGCCAAAGGCGGCACGTGAAAGCGAGCGTTCTTCGCGGAAGCGGCGGATCTTAGTACCAGCGAGCGTCGTCATGAACGACACTTACCCGCGAAGGGTAAGTGGGCGCAAGACATTTTCCCTATGCGGGTAATTCTACAAGGCTATCCGCCAATCCCAGCCAAGCGGATCGCCGTCCATCACCTCCACGCCAGCTTCCGCCAAGGCGTCACGAAGAGCGTCCGACCTGGTGAAATCCTTCTCAGCCCGTGCCTGCTTGCGCTGCGCGAGCTGCGCCTCGATCGCTTCCGCCGTGATCCCCGCCGAAGCTGGCCGAAGGCGAAGCTCCTGGCGGGACAGGGTTTCGAGCCTCAATCCCAGCACGTCGTCCATGCGCAGCGCCGCGGCGAGTTGTGCGGCGGGATCGACTCGCTTCAACGCGAGCACCGCGTCAAGCGCCACCAGCGCCCGTGCGGTGTTCAGGTCGTCCGAGATCGCCGCGTCGAACTCGTCGAGAAGTGCCGCGACCGGTTGCGGGGCGGGGCCCGCGTTTGCATCTGCCGCCTTGTCGCGCAGCGCCGACACGGTAATCGCCAAGCGCTTCAGCCGCGTGAGTGCCGCCGCCAAATTCTCCGCGCTGAACTCCAATTCGCTGCGGTAATGCGCCTGCAGGCACATCAGTCGGTAGGCGAGGGGATGCACGCCTGCGTCGATCAGCGACTGGAGCGTCGTGAAGCCGCCTTTGGACTTCGACATCTTGCCCTGCCGGTCGACCAGGAAATTGTTGTGCATCCAGAAATGCGACCCGCTGTCGCCGCACCCGCAATAGGCTTGGTTCTGCGCGATTTCATTCGGATGGTGGATCTCGCGGTGGTCGATGCCGCCGGTGTGGATGTCGAACGGCGCCCCGAGATATTTCAGGCTCATCACCGAACATTCGAGGTGCCAGCCCGGCGCACCCACGCCCCAGGGCGAATTCCATTCCATCAGGCGCTGCTCGCCTGGCGGCGACTTGCGCCATATCGCGAAGTCCTGCGGGTGGCGTTTGCCCGCGACGGGATCGATGCGCCCTTCGCGAACATCGTCCTGATTGCCGGCCAGGCGGCCATAGTCCGGCACGGTGCTGGTGTCGAAATACAGCCCGGTTTCGAGCTCGTAGCAATGCTCGGGCGCGATCTTCTCGGCGAAGGCGATCATCTCCGCGATGTGATCGGTCGCGACCGACCAGCGCGAGGGTTCGCGGACGTTGAGGTCCTTCAGATTGCGCTTGAAGGCCTCGGTATAATGCGCGGCGATGTCCCAGATGCTCTTGGCCTGGGCACGCGCCGCCGCTTCCATCTTGTCATCACCGGCATCGGCGTCGGACGTCAGATGCCCGACATCGGTAATGTTGATGACGTGGGTGAGCGGATAGCCCTTCCAGCTTAGCGTGCGGCCGAGCGTGTCGGTGAAGACATAGGCGCGCAGGTTGCCCAGATGTGCGTAGTTGTAGACCGTCGGTCCGCAGGAATAGACGCGGGCGCCTTTTTCCGGATCCAGCGGAGCGAACGGCTCCATGCTGCGGGTGAGCGAATTGTAGAGCGTGAGTGCGGCGCCTTGCATGGCGGCGCCTTTAGCCGCTGACGTGCCTCACGTCATCCCGTCCTCCGCACCGCGCCATGGAACGCCTGAAGTTGCCGAGGGTTAATCGGGCAAGCGTCTGGCGAAGGCGCAACAAACGAAATGCAGCAACAAGCAATCGAGCGGCACGGGCCGTTCTCGAGGAGGCGGAGCATGTCCGAACACAAGGATCTATCCGAAGGCGGGGTCGGCAGCCGCGGCGCCGACCTGGATGCCGACAGCGATCCAGCGCTGCAAGGCAATGAGCGCCAGGCCGTGAAGAACCAGGGGAAGGCCAAACCCGACGATTATCCCGAACGCCACGAACAGAATTGAGGAGCCGGCGATGAGCGACGTGCGTGACGCACCCTCCTATGTGTCCAAGGACAAGGATCTTCAGAAGAGCGAAGCCCAGAATGGCGAAAGCACGGTTTGGGGCCGCACGGTTTCGATCATGCGGCCGCGCGAGGAGCTTTATGCCTTTTGGCGCGACTTCGCGAACCTGGCGACGTTCATGGAGAACATCGTCTCGATCGAAGTGCTCGATCAGACCCGCTCGCACTGGACGGTGCGCGGACCCAATGGCGAATATCAGTGGACCGCGGTGGTCACCGAAGACCGGCCCGGTGAGGCGATCGCCTGGCAATCGGAGGATGGCGACGTCCAGAACAGCGGCCGGATCGAATTCCTTGACGGGCCGCCGGGACACGGCACCTACGTCCGTGCAGTGTTGGCATATCAGCCGCCGATGGGAATGATCGGCAAGCTGATCGCGACGCTGACTCAGAAGGAGCCACAGATCTCCTCCAACCGCGACCTGCGCCGCTTCAAGCAGCTGATGGAAACGGGCGAGATCGCGACGACCACGCCGCCCAACCGCGAGCCGAAGTCCTGAGCACCCCCACATTCCCTTTAGCGGAGACCTAATCGATGCGCGCACTCACCTGGCACGGCAAGCACGACGTGCGGATGGAGACCGTTCCCGATCCCGAAATCCTGAACCCGCGCGACGCGATCATCAAGATCACCTCGACGGCGATATGCGGGTCGGATCTCCATCTCTACGACGCCTATATCCCAACGCTGCAGAAGGGTGACATCCTCGGCCATGAGTTCATGGGCGAAGTGGTGGATGTCGGGGCGAAATCGACGCTGAAAAAGGGTCAGCGCGTGGTGGTACCGTTCACCATCTCGTGCGGCAGCTGCTTCCACTGCTCCAAGCAGCAATTCTCGGCCTGCGACAATGGCAACCCGGCCGACAACCAGGATTTGGGGCAGCAACTCTACGGCGAGCCGATGTCCGGCCTGTTCGGCTACACTCACCTGACCGGCGGCTATCCCGGCGGCCAGGCGGAATATGTCCGCGTGCCGTTCTCGGACGTAGGGCCGATCGTCATACCGGACGGCATGCCGGACGACGACGTGCTGTTCCTCTCCGACATTCTGCCCACTGGCTGGATGGCGGCGGAGAACGCACAGATCGAGCCCGGCGATACCGTGGCGGTCTGGGGCTGCGGTCCGGTTGGCCTGTTCGCGGTCCAGTCGGCGTTCAAGATGGGCGCACACCGTGTGATCGCGATCGACCACTTTCCGCACCGGCTGGAGCTTGCCGCCAAATTCGGCGCCGAGACGATCAACTTCGAGGAGACCGACACCTATCACGCGCTGATGGAAATGACCGGTTCTATCGGTCCCGACGCCGTGATCGACTCGGTCGGCCTGGAGGCGCACGGCTTTTTCGTCGACAACATCGTCGACCAGATCAAGGCATCGACCTTCCTGGGCACCGATCGCCCGCACGCGCTCCGCCAGGCGATCCTCGCCTGCCGCAAGGGCGGCCGCGTGTCCGTGCCTGGCGTCTATGGCGGGTTCCTCGATAAATTCCCGTTCGGCGCCTTCATGGAGAAGGGCCTGACCATGAAGACCGGCCAGACTCATGTGCAGAAATATCTGCCCAAGTTGCTCGAGATGATCGGCAACAAGGAACTGGATACGACCTTCCTCATCTCGCACCGTCTGCCGCTCGAACAGGCGCCCGACGGGTACAAGATGTTCAAGAACGAACAGAACACCTGCACCAAGGTGGTGCTGAAGCCTGGCATGGCGGCCTGAGGAGATAAGCGAAATGGCGAACAAGCTTGCAGTGATCACCGGTGCCTCGACGGGCATCGGCAAGGAGATCGCAAAGATCGCGGCCGGCGAAGGTTACGACCTGATCATCGTCGCGGACGAGCCGCAGATCGACGCCGCGGCGGGCGAACTGAACGGCTTCGGCGTCGACGTGCAGACGGTCGAAGCCGATCTGTCCACTTTCGAGGGTAACGATCGTCTGCTCGCGGCATGTGGCGGACGGCCGATCGACGTCCTGGTCGCCAATGCCGGACGGGGGCTGGGGCAGGGCTTCCTGGAACAGGATCCCGCCGAATGGCGCCGCGTAATCGACACCAACGTCACCGGCACGACATATCTGCTCCAGAAGGTGCTGCAGCAGATGGTGCCGCGCAACGAAGGCAATGTCCTGATCACCGGCTCGATCGCCGGATTGATCCCGGGAGCGTGGCAGGCGGTGTATAACGGCACCAAGGCGTATCTCGACAGCCTGTCCTATGCGATCCGCGAGGAGATCAAGGACACCGACGTCAATGTCACCGTGCTGATGCCGGGGCCGACCGAGACCGAGTTCTTCCGCCGCGCCAACATGGAAAACACGCCGGTGGGTGAATCGGAGAAGGCCGATGCCGCCAAGGTGGCCCAGGACGGCTGGTCGGCGATGACCTCGCGCAAGCCGCACGTCGTGTCGGGCTTCATGAACAAGGTGCAGGCGACGATGAGCCACATCACGCCGGATACGCTGAATGCGAAGATGCACACCGGCATGGCGAAACCCGACGATGTCGAGGAAAGCCGAGGCGGGCTCTGACCTGTGGCAACTCTCCACCCCTCTCTCCCTGGGAGAGAGGGGGAGGGGTGTGCCATCCGGCTTTTCTATCAAGAAAGGTTTGGGAACACGGCGCGTCTGGGCCAGGCAGTCGGGGGACGGCTGCCTGGCATATGCTGAGTGGCGGGCAAATGCCTTAGACGGTTTCTTCCTGGCCGATCGCCGCTCGCACCATGGCGTTCCAGATCTCGGCCGGGTTGGTGCCGACTCCGCGGCCGGCCTCGACCATCTCAGGCGTGGGCTCGCGCAATGTGCGCAGCACTGCCAAGGCGCGGTTCACCTCTTGCGGCCACACCGCATCGACTTCGCCCCCGGCGCTGGCGTCCTGGCCTTCGCCGTTTATGCTCAGCGCTCTCGCCGCGATCACGCGCGCGATGCGCTCTACCGGCGAGGTGACGGAGATGTCGGTCATCGAACTAGCTGCTCCTGTTGGCTGTATCGAAACTGGCAACGCGCCGCGCCGTTGAGCCGTTCCTGCGAAGAACGGGTGCGAGCGCCGAGACAGTACGCAGCCGCACCACCGTGCTGCCAAAGCTACTGCCGGCAAGCAGCGGCAGAGCGATTCCGCAAAAGGCGCATTCGGCAGTGAGGCGCCCGACCAGCCAGTGCGATTGCGCGCAGTCCGGACAATGGTTCAACTGCTGCGGCCGATACGCTGCGCGATAGCCGTCGTGGGTCCGGCGATTGCCGAGATCGTACATGCAAGGTCTCCCGTGGGACCCGGTAACCGCCCCCAGGCGTGAGTTGTTCCTGTGCCGAACCGAAATGCCGCCCCGATGGCGTCGCAACGCGGAAGAAGCGCCACGCCAGACGTCCTGAACGGCAGCTAACAACTCCATTCAGGCTCGGCGCATCCCGACTCGGTCATAACCGCAGCATGGAAACGCGGCACAGATGCCGTGACGAGGAGGACCGCCATGAAGAACACCCTGTTTTCCGCCCTGCTCGCCGCCAGCGTCACTCTGGGCGGCATCGCCGCCACGCCGGCCGCAGCACAGCGTTACGACGGCTATGGGTATCAGGATCGCGGCTATCGCGATGGCTACCGTGGTGACCGCGGCGACCGTGGGTATCGCGGCTACCGCGGCGAGTATCGCGGCGACCGTGGCTATCGTCAGCGCTATGGCTACCGTCGCTGCAGCAGCGGCACTACCGGAACAATCCTGGGTGCAGTGGCCGGCGGCTTGCTCGGCGGCGAGATCGGCCGCGGCAATTCCTACCGTGGCCGCAGCACCACCGGCACGATCCTGGGCGCCGGCGCGGGCGCGCTGCTGGGCCGCGAAGTCGACGGCGGCAACTGCCGCCGCTGATCACCGGCGAATCGCCAGGAAAGGGCGTCCGCGGAAGCGGGCGCCTTTTTCGCGTCTGCGATGTCGCTGGAAGAGGTGGAGGCCCGAGCCGGAATCGAACCGGCATATACGGATTTGCAGTCCGCTGCGTCACCATTCCGCCATCGGGCCATCGGAGGTGAGGCGCGGGGAATGCGCAGGGCAGTGGCCCCGTGTCAACATAGTTTCAAAATAGCGCGGCGTTCGCTTGGCGTTATCCTTTGGCCGCGATAGAAGCCGAGCAACGTCAACAAGTGTATTGCATGGCTAAAACAGCTGTGCCAGAAAGCCGGAGTGATGATGGCTCTTTCGCTCGAATCCGCACCCGTCGAAACGACTCGTTTTGAAGCGATGCGGCACGCCATGGTGGCAAGCCAGCTGCGCACCAACGCGGTCAACGATCCGCGGGTGGTCGAAGCGATGGCGAAGGTGCCGCGCGAGGCGTATCTGCCTGCCGAACATCGTGCCATCGCCTATCGCGACGCGCTGTTGCCGCTGCCCGGTGGCCGCCGCCACAATTCGCCGCTCGCAACGGGCCGCTTGCTCACGCAGGCGCAGATCCAGCCGAGCGACCGCGTGCTGCTGATCGGTGCTGCCGGGGGCTACGCCGCGGCAGTGCTGGCACTGCTCGCCGGCTCGATCGTGGCGGTGGAGCAGGAGCCGGCTTTGGCGGCTCTCGCCCGCGGGGCGCTTGCCGGTGAGGGAAATGTGGAGGTCGTGGAGGCGCCGCTCAGCGCCGGCTGGGCCGCGGCTGCGCCCTATGACCTGCTGATCGCCGACGGAGCGGTCGAGGAACTGCCCGACGCGCTCGTGGCGCAGATTCGCCCGGAGGGCCGGGTACTGACCGGCATCGTCGATCACGGCGTGACTCGGCTGGCAGCCGGGCGCCGCAGCGAGGGGGGCTTCGCGCTGGTCGACTTCATGGACATCGAATGCGCGGAGTTGCCGGGCTTCCGGCGTCTGCGAAAATTTACTTTCTGATCAAGGAAAGAGGGGGGAGATGCGCTTGAAAAACCTGCTGCTGGGCGTGAGCCTCACGGCGCTCGCGGGGCCTGCCTATGCGCAGACTACTACGACGCGTCAGGGCACGACGGCCGACGTGACGGTTCAAACCGCGCCGCAGGTGGCTACCCAGACACCCGCGACGACCGCCACGCCGACCACGACGCTGCGGGAGGCGCTGCTTCAGGCGTACAACACCAACCCCGATCTTCAGGGCGAACGGGCGAACCAGCGCGCGAACGATGAGAACGTGCCGATCGCGCGATCGCAGGGGCGGTTCGGCGTCGGCAGTACTGGCTCGGTCAGCAGCAGCGTCTACGACTCGGACGGAAACGCCTTCACACCGACCCGCCAGGGCCGCCTCGGCCTCAACGTGTCGCAGCCTATCTATAGCGGTGGATCGGTGCGCAATTCCGTACGCGCTGCGGAAACGCGCGTGAACGCCGGCCGCGCGAACCTGCGCGGGGTAGAGGCCGACACCTTCACCTCGGTAGTCACTGCCTATGTCGACGTGATCCGCAACGAGGCGATCGTCCGGCTCAACCAGCAGAATGTCCGCGTCCTGCAAGTCAACCTCCAGGCAACGCGTGACCGGTTCGAGGTCGGCGACCTCACGCGCACCGACGTCGCGCAATCCGAAGCGCGCTTGGCGCTGGCGCAGAGCCAGCTTCGCAACGCCGAGGCGCAGCTGATCGGCAGCCGTGAAAGCTATATCCGCGTAGTCGGCACCCCTCCGGGCGTCCTCGCGCCGCCTCCGGTCCTTCCCAACCTGCCGGACGACGCGCAGGTGGCCGAGCAGACCGCGCTCGCGAACAACCCGTTCCTCGAGGCCGCCCAGCTCCAGCGCGACGCAACGCGGTTCGACACGCGAGTGGCGCGCGCCAGCCGGCTTCCCCAGGTCAGCCTGGGAGTCGGTGGCGACTATTACAATTATCTGGGCTCGGTCCCCGGCCAGGCAGCCCAGCAGCTGTCCAGCAACGGCTTCTCCAGCACGATCGGCGCTCAGGTGAGCCTGCCGCTGTTCCAGGGCGGCCGCCCGGCCGCACAGGTCCGCCAGGCGCAGGCCCGCGAGGCGTCTGCAATCGAATCGGTCACCCTGACCGAGCGTGGCGTGATCTCGCAGGCGCGCTCGGCCTATGCCTCTTACCAGGGCGCGCTGCAGGTGATCGAATCGTCCCGCGTCGCCGTGGAAGCCAACCGGCTGAGCCTCGAGGGCGTGCGCGCCGAAAACAGTGTCGGCACCCGCACCATCCTCGACATCCTCAACGCCGAGCAGGAATTGCTGAACTCCCAGGTCCAGTTCGTCACTGCCGAGCGCGACGCCTATATCGCCGGCTTCTCGCTGCTCGCGGCGATGGGCCGTGCCGAGGCCGCCGACCTCAATCTGGACGGTGGCCCGCTCTACGACCCGGAAGCCAACTACAACCGCGTGAAGGGCCGTTGGAGCGACTGGGCGGACGATCGCGCGCCGACCCCGGTCGGCACCTCGACCGCCGGTACCCCGCCGCAAGGGGCGACGGTCGCGCCGGGCGGTCTCGATCCGGTTTTGCAGCGACCGGTTGACACGACCCGCACAAATCCGGATTGAGCGAAGCGATTAACCACGCGACCAAGGTGCGGACCATGGGGGATATGAGTACCGAGCCGTCGATGGAAGAGATCCTTTCGTCCATTAAGCGCATCATCGCCGAGGAAGGGGAGGCCGCGGTCTCTTCCCGAAGCCGCCGCGGCAAGTCCGCGGCGCGGCGTGAGGTCGTGGTCGAGGATGAGCCGGCGGAAGACGAAGTGCTCGAGCTGAGTCAGCCGATGGCGGACGCCAGGTCTCACGGCGCTTCCGCGTCCGCACCGGTTGAGCCCCTCGCCGATCCCATCCTCTCCGACCGCGCCGCGGAAGCCACGCGCGGGCCCCTGGAGGCGTTGTCGCGAATCGTCGTGAAGCCCGAAGTGCCGGGCACGGATACGCTGGAGGGCATGGTTCGCGAGATGCTCAAGCCGATGCTGCGGGACTGGCTGGACGACAATCTGCCGCGCATCGTCGAGACGATGGTCGCACGCGAGATTTCACGCATCACCGGACGGAACTAAGCGTCGCAAGCTTTGACGCGGCGGGATTGTAACCCCGCCGCGTTCCTGCTCTATCTCGCGGCCATGAAGCACATCCTGCTCGCGGGCGTAGCGCTCGCTTTCGCTGCCGCGCCGGCTACCGCACGCGACCTCACCATCGACGATGTCGCGACGCTTTCGCGCGTCGGCGCGCCCGCGGTGTCGCCGGACGGGCGTTGGCTGGTCTGGCAGCAGCGTGAGACCGACCTCGCCGCCAATCGTGGCCGGCTCGACCTATGGCGGCTCGACCTTCGCACCAGGGGCGCAGTGCCCGAGAAGCTCGTCGCCGAAGCCGAGGTGAACGAAGCCGCCCCGCAATTCTCACGCGACGGCCGCACCGTCTACTTCCAGTCGGACAAGGGTGGCGAAGACGCAGTGTGGAGCGTGGCCGTCACCGGCGGCACGCCTACGCAGCGCACTCACATCGCCGGTGGCTTCAGCGGCTTCAAGGTCTCGCCCGACGATACCAAGCTGCTGATCTGGGCGGACCGCAAGCCGGGCGCCCCCAGCCTCGAACCGGCGCTGGAGAAGAAGGACGCGAACGCGGGCTCCGGGCGGACCTATGACCAGCTCTTCGTGCGCCATTGGGACGCATGGGCGAACGGCGACCGCTCGCAGCTCTTCGTGCTGCCCTTCGGCCCCGCCGGCGCCACCGGCAGCGGGACGGCGATCGGGGGCCAGCTGATCGGCGACACGCCTTCCAAGCCCTTCGGCGGCGGCGAGGAATTAGCCTGGAGCGCCGATGGCAGGACGATCTACTTCGCGTTGCGCGAAGCAGGCCGGATCGAGTCGACCTCGACCAACCTCGACATCTTCGCCGCGCCCGCCGATGGATCCGCCGCTCCCGTGAACCTCACTGACGACAATGACGGTACCGACACGCTTCCGACCGTGTCGCCCGACGGCAAGTGGCTCGCTTACATGTCGATGGCGCGCGCCGGCTATGAGGCCGACCGCCAGGTGCTCAAGCTGCGCAACCTCGCCACTGGCGAAATCCGCGCGCTGACCCAGGGATGGGACCGCTCGGTCGCGTCGATCGCCTGGGCGCCGGATGGCAAGCGCCTCTACGTGACCGCGCAGGACACCCAGGAAGAGCCCATCTTCACTGTCGATGCCAGGAGCGGCAAGGTCGCCCGGCTGACGCAGCAGGGCGTCGTGACTGCGGTTCTGCCGACCCGGAGCGGCGCGGTGTTCGCGATGAACAGCCTCACCGCGCCCGACGACTTCTACGCGCTGACGGGCAAGAAGGTCACGCGTTTGACTTCGGTCAACGCCGCCAAGCTCTCGGGCATCGACATGCCAAAGGTCGATCGCTTCAGCTTCGCCGGCGCCAATGGCGACACGGTCTGGGGCTATTCGGTCCGCCCCGCCAGTCTGGCCCAAGGCGCCAAGGCACCCATTGCCTTCGTCGTCCATGGCGGCCCGCAGGGATCGAGCAACAACAGCTGGTCCTATCGCTGGAACCCCGCCGTGTTCGCCGGCGCCGGCTATGCGGTGGTCTCGGTCGATTTCCACGGTTCCACCGGTTATGGGCAGGCCTTCACCGACGCGATCCGCAGCAATTGGGGCGGATGGCCGCTCGAGGATCTGCAGAAGGGTCTCGCCGCGGCGACCGCCAAATTCTCCTATCTCGACGGTGGCAACGCCTGCGCGCTCGGCGCCTCCTATGGCGGTTATATGATGAACTGGATCGAAGGGCAGTGGCCCGATCGCTTCAAGTGCATCGTCCAGCATGACGGCGTTTTCGACGCCCGCGCCATGGCCTATGAGACCGAGGAGCTGTGGTTCGACGAGTGGGAGCATGGCGGGAAGACCTATTACGAAGATCCGGAAGCCTTCGAAAAGTGGAACCCGGTGCACCACGTCGCCAAGTGGAAGACTCCCCAGCTGGTCATCACCAGCGAAAAGGACTTCCGCATCCCCTATACGCAGGGGCTCGCCGCCTTCACCGCGCTCCAGCGCCAGGGCGTCGACAGCCGCCTGCTGGTATTTCCCGATGAGAATCACTGGGTGCTCAAGCCCAAGAACTCGCTGCAATGGTATGGCGAGGTACTCGGCTGGTTGAACAAGTACACCGGCAAGTAGGCGCCGATCTACGATCCTCCGTCATCCCGGCCTTGAGCCGGGATCCCGCTTCTTCTGCCGGGAAAGGCAGCGGGCCCCCGGCTCAAGGCCGGGGTGACGTGGGAGGGACGTCAAACCTAGCAATTCTCCTCCGTCCAAGCGGAAGGGGAACCTACCGGAGGGTTGTGCGAAACTTGCACACCCCGCTAAAGCCCGCGTCATGACCGAACTCCCCAAGACCTTCGACCCCGCCGAAATCGAATCCCGCTGGTATGGCCATTGGGAAGACAAGGGCCTGTTCGCGCCCGAGCGCCCCGGCGCCGATCCCTGGACTCTGGTCAACCCGCCGCCCAACGTCACTGGCAGCCTGCATATCGGCCACGCACTCGACAACACGCTCCAGGACATCCTCGTCAGACACGCCCGGTTGAAGGGCAAGGACGCGCGCTGGGTGGTCGGCACCGACCATGCCGGCATCGCCACTCAGATGGTGGTCGAGCGCCAGCTCAATGCCGTCCAGCAGAAGCGCACCGACTTCACCCGCGAGGAATTCGTCGCGAAGGTGTGGGAGTGGAAGGAAGAGAGCGGCGGGGAGATCACCCAGCAGCTCCGCCGGCTCGGCTGCTCGATGGATTGGGCGAACGAACGCTTCACCATGGACGAGGGCTTCTCGAAAGCCGTGCTCAAGGTGTTCGTCGAGCTGCACAAGCAGGGCTTGATCTACCGCGACAAGCGGCTGGTGAACTGGGACTCCAAGCTCGGCACCGCAATCTCCGACCTTGAGGTCGAGACCAAGGACGTCAAGGGCAGTTTCTGGCGCCTGCGCTATCCGCTCGAGGATGGCAGCGGCTTCATTGAAGTCGCAACCACCCGGCCCGAGACGATGCTCGCCGACATGGCCGTCGCGGTGAACGCCAGCGACGAGCGCTACACTGCGCTTGTCGGCAAGAAGGTGCGCCTGCCGATCACCGGCCGCCTGATCCCGATCATCACCGACGACCATGCCGATCCCGAACTCGGTTCGGGCGCGGTCAAGATCACGCCGGGCCACGACTTCAACGATTTCGAAGTCGGCGGCCGCGCCGGGATTGAGGCGCGCGACATGCTCAACATGCTCGACGCCAAGGCGCGCATCACCCAGACCGCAGACGGGCTGATCCCCGAGGATCTGCTCGGCCTCGACCGCTTCGAGGCACGCAAGGTTATCGTCCAGCGGCTCAAGGATGACGGCGTCCTGATCCCGCATCTCGACAAGGAAGGCGCCGAGCACGACGCCGAGCCGCGCACGATCGCCACGCCGTTCGGCGACCGCTCGGGCGAAGTGATCGAGCCCTGGCTCACCGACCAATGGTATGTCGACGCCGCCACCCTCGCCAAGCCAGCGATCGAAGCCGTTCGCTCGGGCGCGACCAGGATCGTGCCCAAGAGCTGGGAAAAGACCTATTTCAACTGGATGGAGAACATCCAGCCCTGGTGCGTCTCGCGCCAGCTTTGGTGGGGGCACCAGATCCCGGCCTGGTTCGCACAAGACGGCAGCATCTTTGTCGCTGAGAGTGAAGCCGAGGCTCAGGCTGCAGCAGGTGAGGGCGTTGCGCTCACCCGGGATCCCGACGTGCTCGACACTTGGTTCTCCTCGGCACTGTGGCCGTTCGCGACGATGGGCTGGCCCGATGCCGATGTGAAGGCCTCTGGCCGCTATCCCAACGACGTGCTGATCTCCGGCTTCGACATCCTGTTCTTCTGGGATGCCCGGATGATGATGCAGGGTTTGCAGTTCCTGGGCGAAGTGCCCTTCAAGACGCTGTACTTGCATGGTTTGGTGCGCGCGTCGGACGGGCAAAAGATGTCCAAGTCCAAGGGCAACGTGGTCAATCCGCTCGGGCTGATCGACAAATACGGCGCCGACGCGCTGCGCTTCTTCATGGCGGCGATGGAGAGCCAGGGGCGCGACATCAAGATGGATGAGAAGCGGATCGAGGGCTACCGCAACTTCGCCACCAAGCTCTGGAACGCCGCACGCTTCTGCCAGTCCAACGGGATCGCGGCCAGCACCACGCTTGAGCCGCCACCTGCCGAGCTCGCGGTAAACCGCTGGATTATCGCGGAAACCGTGGCGGCGGTGCAAGCGCTCGACCTTGCGCTGGCCGATCTCCGCTTCGACGAAGCGGCTAACACCATCTATCAGTTCACGTGGAGCCGCTTCTGCGACTGGTATCTCGAGCTGATCAAGCCGGTGATCCAGGGTGAGGGCGGTGTGCCCGCGACCGGTCCTGGTGCAGAAGAAACCCGCGCCGTCGCCGGCTGGGTCCTCGACCAGATCCTGGTCATGCTCCACCCGTTCATGCCCTTCATCACCGAAGAGCTTTGGTCCAAGATGGGGCCGCGCGATCATGAACTGATCGTCGCCGCCTGGCCGATGGCGGACGCCCGCGCGCTCGATCCCCAAGCGGCGCAGGAGATCGATTGGCTGATCCGGCTGGTCAGCGAAGTCCGTGCCGCTCGCACCGAGCTCAACGTGCCCCCGGGCGCGCGGCTGCCCATCCATGTCCGTGACGCCAGCGGCGAAACCGCCGCGCGGCTCGTCCGGCAGGAGGCGGCGCTCGCCCGCCTGGCACGCGTCGACCAGGCGCAGGGCGAGGTGCCCGCGGGCGGTGCGCTCCAGATCATCGTCGACGAAGCGACCTTCGTCCTCCCGCTCGGCGATGTCGTCGATCTCGACGCCGAGAAGACTCGGCTGACCAAGGCGATCGCCGCGGCCGAGAAGGAGCGCGACGGGCTGGCGGGGCGCCTCGGCAACCCAAGCTTCGTAGAACGGGCCAAGCCCGAGGCGGTGGAAAAGGCGCGCGCCGACCATGCCGACAAGGCGGCGGAGGCCGAGCGGCTATCGGCGGCACTGGCGCGGCTCGGCTAGTCGCGCGGGGCCATGACCTCGATCACGCCAGGGGCAACCTTGGCGATGGTCGGGGTCTTGGCGAGCACCTCGCCGTCGATGGAGATCGGGAGGGGAGGCTCGGTGGCAATTTCGAGCGCCTTGCCGCTGAACTCCACCACGTCCGCGTGCCGGGTCTTGAGCCGTAGCGCCGACGCTGCCCAATTGTGGATCAGCCGGCGCTTCAGCGGCCCTTTCACGGCCTGGATGACGATCCGCCCGCTGTCGAGCTTTGCGCTCTCCACCAGCTCCGTGCCGCCGTGGAATGGGCCGTTGGAGATCCGCACCTCGACCACCTTCAGCCGCTGCGCCTCGGCTCCCGAGCCGACGATGAGGGTGAACGGCTTGAATCGCACGAACTGAAGCGCCGCCCAGCTGAGATATCCGGCCCGTCCGAACCAACGTTTCGCCAGGTGCGGAACGGTTTCAGCGATCTTGGGCGACAGCCCGATCGCCGCGGCGTTAGCGAAGTAATCGTCGCCGATCATTCCCAGGTCGATCCGCCGTGGTGCTCCGTTGACGATCACGTCGACGGCGCCGTCCACATCTAGCGGGATGCCGAGCGACCGCGAGAAGCTGTTGGCGGTGCCGAGAGGCAATACGCCCAGCCGCACTCCCTTGCCGACGATCAGGTCGACCAGGCAGCTGATCGTGCCGTCGCCGCCGCCGATGATCAATATCTCGGGATCAGACTGTAACGCCGTCGTAACGGTTTGCGTCAGCTGCTCAGGATTTTCGACTGCATGCGCGTCAACCAGATAGTCCAGCTCGGCAAACCGCGCACGTGCGCGCTCGAACGATCGCTGCCCGCTGCGCGACTTGGTGTTCACCACCATCACTGCCTTGACCGAACTTTTCGTCATCTGCCCTCCAGCTGGGGAACGTATCGGTGGTGCAACGCTTGTCAGCGGCGGGACGATCCAAGGAGAGGGCATGGCAACGCGCGCACCCGCCAGACGGGACCTTACGACCGGGCCGATCGGCCGCACGCTCTTATTGTTCGCGCTACCCACCCTGGGTTCGAACATCCTCCAGTCGCTCAACGGATCGATCAACACGATCTGGGTCGGCCGCTTCCTGGGTGAGGATGCGCTCGCGGCAACCTCCAACGCCAACATCATCATGTTCCTTCTGTTCGGTGCGGTGTTCGGCTTCGGCATGGCGGCCACGGTGCTCATCGGCCAGGCGATGGGCCGGCACGACATCGACGGCGCCCGCCAGGCGTTCGGCGCGGCGGTCGGGCTGGTGCTGGGCAGTGCGGTGTTCGTCGCGATCCTCGGCTATTTCCTCTCACCGGCCATCCTGC
This sequence comes from Sphingomonas sp. S2-65, assembly GCF_021513175.1. Lineage (NCBI taxonomy): Bacteria > Pseudomonadati > Pseudomonadota > Alphaproteobacteria > Sphingomonadales > Sphingomonadaceae > Sphingomonas > Sphingomonas sp. S2-65. The sequence goes on from NZ_CP090953.1 coordinate 431,957, forward strand.
GCCTGCTCGCTACCCCAGGCGACGCGATGCCGCTGGCGCTCAGCTATTTGCGAGTAATTTTCCTCGGACTTCCCGCCGCCATGCTGCTGGTGTTGCTGATGATGGGGCTGCGCGGCGCCGGGGACGCCATGACGCCTCTGTGGTTCATGATCCTCAGCGTCATCCTGGATGCCGGGCTCAATCCCGTGCTGATCCTGGGACTGGGACCCGCGCCTGCCCTAGGGATCGCCGGTTCCGCGGCGGCGACGCTGATCGCCAATCATCTTGCCGTGACAGGGCTGCTTGTCACTATCTACATGCGCGATTTGCCGATCCGGCTGCGCGGTCGTGAGGTTGGGTACTTGTTGCCCAGCGCCGCCTTGATGCGCACGATCCTTGGCAAGGGGCTGCCGATGGGCGCGCAGATGCTGGTGATGTCCCTGGCCGGGCTTACCATGGTAGGGCTGGTCAATCGCCTCGGCGTCGATACGGTCGCGGCCTATGCCGTCTCGCAGCAGCTGTGGACCTATATCCAGATGCCGGCGATGGCGATCGGCGCTGCTGTCAGCGCGATGGCCGCTCAGAATATCGGGGCAGGCGCCTGGAACCGGGTCGGCGGGATCACCCGCGCCGGGCTGCTGTACAACTGCCTGATCACCGGCGCGATGGTGGCCGCGGTGCTGCTTTTCGATCGTCCGGTTATGACCCTGTTCCTGGTCGGCGAAAGCCCTGCGCTGCCAATCGCGCGGCACATCCAACTTATCGCCAGCTGGAACTTCGTGCTGTTCGGCATGACGATGGTGCTGTTCTCCACCGTCCGCGCCAACGGCGCAGTGTGGATGCCGTTGCTGGCGCTGATCGTCGCCATGTATCCGGTACGCATCGGCTTCGCCCTGGGTGCGCGAGGGATCTTGGGAAGCGACGCCCTGTGGTGGAGTTTCCCGATCGGCTCGCTCGCGGCGCTTGGTTTGGCAGCGAGCTACTACCGATACGGCAATTGGCGTCGCGGCGCGATGCTGCGTCCACACGAGGGGCACGAGCAGGCGCTCGCCTCGACCGAGCCCGCCGGGCGCTTGCAACCGACTGGATGAGGGCGCATCAGCCGGCCATGAGTCAGTATCCCGCGCTTCGTCTCCGCCGCACCCGTGCCGCCGCTTGGAGCAGGCGGATGCATGCCGAAACCGTGCTCACGCCCGCCGACCTGATCTGGCCCATGTTCGTGACAGAGGGCGAAGGCGAGGAACCGATCGCGGCGCTTCCCGGCGTTTCGCGCTGGTGCCTGAAGGGCATCGTCGAACAAGCGCGCCAGGCCAGCGCTCTAGGCATTCCCTGCATTGCGCTGTTTCCCAACACGCCTCCAGCGCTGCGTAGCGAAGATGGCCGGGAGGCGCTCAACCCGGACAATCTGATGTGCCGCGCGATCCGCGCGATCAAGAACGCCGTGCCGGAGGTGGGTGTCCTCACCGATGTGGCACTCGATCCTTACACCAGTCACGGACATGACGGTCTTGTTGACGCCCGAGGCTATGTGCTGAACGACGAAACTGCGGCGCTCCTCACCGAGCAGGCCTTGGTTCAGGCGGAGGCGGGATCGGACATCGTCGCACCTTCGGACATGATGGACGGGCGGATCGGGCTGATCCGCAGCGCGCTGGAGGCGAATGGCCACGCCAATGTGCAGATCATGGCATATGCGGCCAAATACGCCAGCGGCTTCTACGGTCCGTTCCGCGACGCAGTGGGATCGCGAGGCCTGTTGAAGGGCGACAAGAAGACGTACCAGATGGATCCCGCCAATGCCGAGGAAGCGTTGCGCGAAGTCTCGCTGGATCTGGCCGAGGGCGCAGACAGCGTTATGGTCAAGCCGGGGCTGCCCTATCTCGACATCATATTGCGTGTGAAGAACGCCTTTGAAGTGCCTGTGTTTGCCTACCAGGTCTCCGGAGAATATGCGATGATCGAGGCCGCTGCCGCAGTAGGGGCAGGGGACCGCGAGGCGCTGGTGATGGAAACCCTGCTGGCGTTCAAACGCGCGGGCTGTTCGGGGGTGCTGACCTACCACGCCCCGCTGGCTGCCAGGCTGCTTGGTGCATGATCCACACGGCAAGGCTCGTCCTGCGGCCGACCGAAGCGCGCGATCGTGAACCGTTGATCGCCATGCTCGCCAACCCGGAAGTGATGCGCGACCTGGTGCGCAATCCCACGCGGGAGACCGCCCAAGCCAGCATCGATCGCCATATCGGCTACCGCGACAGCCATGGCTTGGGCTTCTGGACGGTCGAGCACGACGGCGCAGTGGCGGGGCTGTGCGGCCTGAAGCCGGGCGCACCGAACACCCCGATCCAGGGCGAAACGGAAATCGGCTGGCTGTTCGACCTGCCGTTCTGGGGCAAGGGGCTGGCGACGGAAGCCGCCCGGGCGTCGTTGGAGTGGGGCTGGGCCAACACCCCGGCGCCCCGCGTGGTGGCGATCACCGCCGCGGGTCACATCAAGAGCCAGCAGGTCATGGATCGGCTTGGCATGCATCGACTGGTCGACGGCGACTTCAACCATCCCCTGTTCGCCGAGGAAGACGCCATGCGCGCGACGGTGACGTTCGCGATTCATCGGCCGGGAACGCATTGATGGATACCCAAGCCGGGCCGCCGCGAGAGATGCTCGCTTCCGGAAGGCTGCGCTGGCTGTTCGTCGCCGCGATCCTCACCGGGTCCTTCCTGCTGTTCCTTGTCCAGCCGATGATCGCGCGCATGGCACTGCCGCGGATCGGCGGCGCACCGGCCGTGTGGAATTCGGCGATGCTGGTGTACCAGGCGTTGTTACTCGCCGGCTATGCCTATGCCCATTGGCTGGGGCGGTTCCGCCTGCGTGTTCAGGCGCTGGTGCATGTCGGCGTGCTCGCAGTGGCGGCCTTGCAGCTGCCGATTGGCCTCATCGCCACGGAACTGCCGGGCTCGATCGATCCCGCGCTCTGGGTGCCATGGCTGCTATGCGCGTCGATCGGCCCGTTGTTCTTCGCGATCTCGGCCCAGGCGCCGTTGCTCCAGCGCTGGTACGCAGCGGCAAGCGGCGGACGCGATCCCTACGCCCTCTACGCCGCGTCCAACATCGGCAGCTTTGGCGGGTTGATCGCCTACCCCCTGCTGGTCGAACCTGGCCTGGCACTGCATGGTCAAAGCTGGCTCTGGACCGCCGGCTATGCGCTGGTCGCGGTGCTGGTGGCGGGCTGTGGGCTGCTGTTACCCACCAACTCCGGCGATGCAGTGCCGGAACTCGCCCATAGTGTCCGCCCCACGCCGGGGCGTGTCGCGTGGTGGATCGCCCTTGCCCTCGTGCCATCGGGGCTGATGCTGGCGACCACGACCTTCCTCACGACCGACATCGTCGCGGTACCGCTCCTGTGGGTGCTACCGCTCGGACTGTACCTGCTCAGCTTCTCGCTCGCCTTCCGCGAAGGCTCAGCCTTGCCCGATCTGCTCGCCAAGTTCGTGCCGGTCATGTTGCTGCTGTTCGGCGCGACGCTGATCGCCGGGCATCAACAGTTCGCCTATCTCAACGCAGCCATCGGGCTGTTGTTGCTGTTCATGGTGTCGGTAGCGCTGCATGCCCGCATGTACGCGCTGCGGCCCGCGCCCGACCGGCTGACCGGCTTCTACCTGGCGATGGCGTTCGGGGGAGCGCTGGGCGGCGTATTCTCGGCACTGGTTGCGCCGCTGGTGTTCGACTGGACCTATGAATATCCGCTTCTGATCCTGGCGGCGGGGCTGCTGGTGCCCCAGAGCTTCCTCTTCCCGGCGCTGGAGCGGTTCTGGAGAGGCTCGCGGGCGGCTCAGCGGGGCCGGACGGTGCTGATGATCGTGGTGGTGGTCGGGCTGGTCGCCCTAGGCTTCTGGAACCCGGGCCGGCTGTTCGGCAGCTTCAGCGAGCAAATGGCGTTCGTCGCAGTGGCGGCGGTAGGTCTGGTGGCGGTCGGGCGTCGTGCGCCGTTCATGGTGGCACTGGCCGGCGCATTGTTCATCTTCGGTGGCCAGCGCGCGATCGATATGTCGCTCAGCGGGGCGCGCATCCGCAGTTACTTCGGGGTGTATACCGTGACTGACCAGGACGGGGAGCGCAGGCTGGCCCACGGCACGACCGTCCACGGTCTGCAGCTGCTCGGCGCGCGCGAGCGGATGCCGACGACCTATTATGTTCCAGGGTCGGGCGTGGGGCAGGCGATGGAGGCCTTGCCCAGCCTCTATGGTCCGCGCGCACGCGTGGGCGTCGTGGGGCTCGGCACCGGGACGCTCGCTTGCTACGCGCGGCCTGGCCAGCAATGGCGGTTCTTCGAAATCGATCCAGCGGTGGTCCGCATCGCGCGCGAACGCTTCACGTTCCTGGCGCGGTGCCTGCCCGATCCCACCGTACTACTGGGCGATGCCCGGTTGCAGATCGACCACATGCCCGCCGCGAGCCTGGATCTCCTGGCGCTCGACGCGTTCTCGTCCGACGCCGTGCCGATGCACCTGATGACGGCCGAGGCGTTTGCCAGTTATGGCCGGGTTCTGGCGCCGAACGGCTTGCTGCTGGTCCACATCTCGAACCGGTTCCTGGCACTCACGCCCGTGGTTGCCGCCGCTGCCGAGCGGGGCGGCTGGCATGCGGCGCGGATGATCTACCAGCCAAGCGCGCTGGAGAAACAGGACGAGGCGTCGACCTCCGACTGGATCGCGCTGTCGCACGATCCCGCCAAGCTCGCCGCGCTGACGGGTACGGGCCATGGCTGGCGGCCGCTCGTCGCCAGGCGCGGCTTCGCAGGCTGGACCGACGACTATGCGTCGATCGTACCGGTTCTACGCGGCACCGGCGGCGGCGCCTCGGACGACGATTAGGCGCCCGCCAGCGCCGCTTCGAGAGCGCTGATCCGGCTGGCCTGCCCCGCTCCGACGGCGTCGGCGCGTTTTGCCGCTTCCTGAAGGGCAGGGTAGGGCGGCTGACCGCTTGCGCCCCGCTCGATGACCAACGTCTCCAAGTCGGTCTGAAGCGTCGTGACCGGGGCCCGCAGCGCGTCCAGCGTGCTCAGTGCCACTTGCGCGTCGAGCCAGCGCTCGGACCCCGCCGCCAGGCCGCGGGCGACGGCGACCTTTGCCTCCGCGTCCCGCGCGGCGCTCGCGAAGCGCTTCTCGGCATCGTCGAGGCTCGCGCTGATTGTGGCGATCCTGGCGTCCAGCGCCGGGTCCGCCACCGCGACGGGTGCCCGGCGCTCGGGCTCCGCCAGGTTCTGCTTCTCCACCGCACGCGGCAGGAGCGAGGGATAAGGACCGGTAGGGTCAGCGCATGCGCTGAGGCCGATCGCGAGCAGGGGGACAAGGCGTCGCATGCCGACCGCTTTAAGTTTGTAAAAAATCGTACGCAACGGGCTTGCGTCCCTCCGATTCGGCTTCTAAGGACGCCTCTCCCGGCGCCCGTAGCTCAGCTGGATAGAGCATCAGACTACGAATCTGAGGGTCGGACGTTCGAATCGTTCCGGGCGCACCATTCTCCCCAACGGGAGAATAAAGGGAAAAGTTGGGAGCCCGGCCTTAGGGCCGGCTCCCCAACTCACCGCTCGCGAAGCGGCTTTTTCAACATCACCGAAGCAGCCCTAATCTCGGGCCTCTCCATGCAGGCTGTCGAGGATCTTGCCGCCTGCCATGAAGACGGCGATGGGGCAGACAGCGAACAGCAGCCGCCCGCCGAGCCCCGGATATTGGTGCAGGTAGTGCATCCCGCGCTCCACTGCGCCCGTCGCCAGGCCGTAGATGATCAGGAATGCCTCGAACTTTGTCTTGATGATGAAGAGGCTGCGCACACGATCCCACATGGCCAGCTCTCTGCAAGGAGCGGACCAACCGCTTAAAAGCGTGGGTTTTGCCCCGGATGCGGTGGTTAACTGTTAATTAACTCGACACATCCGACCATCTCAAGCAACGCCGCGCGTGCGCCCTCGACCTGATCGATCAGGGCAGGGGCTTGCAGGTCCTCAGCAGCTATCGCTTCGGGCCAGTGGCGTTCGATCAACGCGCCGATCGCGTTCAGCTTCTCCGCGTCGACCATGAAGCGGGGATCTATGGTGGCGGGGTCGGCGACGACCCGCAGGCGCAGGCAGGCGGGCCCCCCGCCGTTGCTCATCGACTCCCGCACGTCGATCACCTCCAGGCGGCGGATCGGGCCGTTGCCCGCGACATGCTCCTCCAGCCATCGCCACACGCTTGGCGTCTCGCGTGCCTCCTGGGGCACGATCAAGGTCGTTTCCCCTGTGGGGAGCGTCACCAGCTGCGCATTGAACAGGTAGGAGGCGATCGCGTCTTCGAGGCTCACTCTGGAAGCAGGCACTTCCACGATCTCGACCTCGGGCAGCGCGTCGCGCAAGTCGGCGTAGAGCGCGTTTGGATCGGCGAACGCCTGTTCGTGCGCGAACAGAACGCGCCCGTTCGCCACTGCGACCACATCGTTGTGGAAGGCGCCGGCGGCGATCGCCTCGGGCGATTGTTGTGCGAAGAAGGTTCGGGCGGGATCCAGGCCATGAAGGCGGGCGATGGCCTCGCTCGCGTCGCGGTGCTGGCGTGCGGGAAAGGCGCCGCCCGCCACGCCGAACACGAACACCTCAATCCCGGGGGCGTCGTGATGCGCCGCCAGTCGCATATGATTGGCCGCGCCCTCGTCTCCGAAGGGAGGAGGAACCGGACCGTGCACGCGAAACGCATCATGGGCGAAGGCGAGGCGCAGTTGCGCCAGGGTTTCCGGCCATTCATGGCTGCGGTGCGGCAGGGTGGCGAGGTTCGCCGTGGTGAGATGGCAGCGCCCGTCTGCGGCGTCCGGAGACGGCGACACCGTGGCGGCGTTGGCGGCCCACATCGCCGAAGCCGAGAAAGCCTGGGCGCGCAGATGGGGTGGGGCGAGTTGGTAGCTCGTGCCCAAGCTCCGCAGCCAGCGACGGTTGGGCCGCGCGTGCGGCAGCAAGATGCCCTGGGCCAATCCGAGGCTGAGGTTCGCCCGCATCTTGGCCAATCCCTGCAACGCCGCGGCACGGGGGCGCGAGACGAGACCCTGGTTGCGCGTCGCGGCGAGATTTCCCGGGCTGAGCCCTGCGAAATTGTGGCTTGGGCCGATGATCCCGTCGAAGTTGATCTCGCGGAGCATCAACGGGCGACGTGGACGATCTTGTCCCCTTCCTTCACCCCGAGCAGGGCCGCGGATGCGGGATCGATGGTCACGCCGTCGGGACCGATACCGACCTTGCCCTGCGTGACTTGGAAGCCGGCGAGCCTGCCGGTCGCGATCAGGGCGGACTGGTCGGCAGCGCCGATGCGCGCAACGCGGGCGGTGACCGCTTCGCGGATCGTCTTCACCTGGTCGGTGCGGGCGGTCATGGTCGGACCACCGTCGAAGATGTCGATATATTTCTCGTACGCGAAGCCTTCGTTCTCGAGCATCCGCATCGCCGCCCGCCCGTTTGGATGGGGGATGCCCATCACCGCGCGGGCATGGTCGTTCAGCATCGCGGTATAGATCGGGTGCTTGGGCATCAGATCGGCAATGAATTGATTGCCATGGGCGGCGTTGAAGCTGTCGGCATCCTGGAAGTTCATGCCGAAGAACCTGCCCGCCACGCCGTCCCAGAAGGGCGAGGCGCCGGCCTCATCGATAACGCCGCGCAGTTCGGCGAGGATGCGATCGGCGAAGCGGGCACGGTGGTACGCGATGAACAGGTAGCGGCTGCGGGCGAGCAGCAGCCCCAGCCCGCCGGCGCGCTCATGAGGATGGAGAAACAGGCCGCCTACTTCAGACGAACTCTCAAGATCGTTCACCAGGCTCAGCATTTCGGCGCGGAACGTGCGGTTGAGCTCGCGGCTATGCTTGGTGACGGTGCCGATGCGATAGCTGTAGAAGGGCCAGGTCTGGCCGACATGCGTGAAGATCTGGCAGGTGCCCCGGACGTCGCCGGTTTCGGCATTCTCCAGGACGAGGACGAACAGGTCGTCGAACAGCCCGTCCTCGGTTCGGGCAAAGGCGGCGTGACTTCGCTCCAGCTTCGCCCGCAGCGAGGCGCGCTCGGGCGGCAGATTGGTGAACCCGCCGCCCGTCAGCTTCGCCATTTCGTAGAGGGGCTGCAGATCCTCGTCCCGCGCGGCGCGGATGCGAAAGCTCACAGGCCACCTCGTTCGGCAAGCCGGAGGATGCTGATTGCCGACAAGGCGGCACGTTCGGCGAGTGAGTCCGGGATCAGAAATTCCTCCATGGAATGAATTGCGCCGCCGCGCACGCCCATCGTGTCGATCACGGGCACGCCGCAGGCAGCGATGTTGTTGCCGTCGCAAACGCCGCCGGTGGCTTTCCACGCGATCTGCAAGCCCAACGCCGCACCGGCTCCCTGAACGAGGTGGAACAGTTGCAGCGATCGGGGGTCGAGCGGCTTTGGCGGGCGATTGAAGCTGCCGTGCACTTCGATCCTGACCTCGTGCTCGCGGCTGACGCTCTCCACGATGCGCTGGATCGCCGTGGTGGCATCGTCGATCGCCTCCTGCGCGCGCGGTCGGAAGTTGACGCGGAGGATGGCGAGTTCGGGCACGACGTTGTTGGGGCCACCGCCGTCAATCCGCGCGGGATTGACCGAGAGTGCGGGCGTACCCGCCGAGGCGAGGCGGACCGCCAGGTCGGCGGCGGCGACAAGAGCGTTGCGGCCTGTTTCGGGATTACGGCCGGCATGGGCACTGCGGCCGCGAACGATCAGCGAGAAATTGCCCGTGCCGCCTCTTGCGCCGGCGAGCGTGCCGTCGGGCAACGCCGGCTCATAGGTGAAGGCGACGTGCTTGCCACGCGCGGCGCGCGCGATGAGCGCCGCAGACGCGAAGGAGCCGGTCTCCTCGTCGGAGTTGATCACGACGTCATAGCCCAGGCGCGGCGCAAGGGGGCTTGCCTCGACCGCCTGCAAGGCAGCGAGCATCACCGCCAGCCCGCCCTTCATGTCCGCCGCACCCGGGCCGTTCAGTGTCCCGTCCGGCAGCCACCGCGCGGACTGGAACGGGTGATCGACGGGGTAGACGGTGTCCATGTGGCCGGTGAAGAGCAGCTGGAGCGGCGCATCGGGCCGGACGCTCAGGCGGAGATGCTGGCCGTGCGCCAGTTGTTCGACCTGACCCGCGGGCGAGACGCTTTCCACCGGGTCAGGCTCGATCAGCGAGAGCGCGCCGGGCAGAACGGCGAAGGCGTCGGCGAGCAGGCCGGCCATTGTCCGCAGGCCTGCCAGGTTGCGCGTACCGCTGTTGATCGCGACCCAGCTTTCGGTCTGGGCCAGCATCGGGGCTGCGCCCACATGAGCGATAGCGTCGCGCTCCAGGTCGGTGACTGCAATCATCGCCGACGTGGTAGCGCGAAGCGGCGGCGGGTGAACACCCCTGCGTCGCTCAAAAAGTCTGGCTAGAAATCCAGAACGAGCGCGGCGCGACTGGTGGTGTCGGTCGTCTTGCGGCCTTCGGGGGGCATGCTTTCATACTGCACCGTATAGCTGAACTGCGCCGAGAGCGGCCCGATCAGCTTGGTGAGCAGCGCCGACTTACTTGTGACGGTGCTGTTCGCGGCCTGTAGATATGCCGAGGCGTTCTGCGTGACGGACACGCTGGGCGACAATTTCCAGCCGAAGTCCACCGAACCGCGGGCAGCGACGTTGCTTTCGACGCTGGTGTCGATGAACTCGGTGCGCCGGAACGCTGGCCCGAGTTCCAGGTCCAGCTTCACGGCCGGCGAGCGCACGGCACTGTACCCCGCGCCTGTGGACAGCGAGATGCGGTCGTAGAAGCCCGAGAAGCGGTCGCTTTCATACTGCGCGGCGCCGTACAGATAGGCGCGGTCGTCGAACTTCCAGTTCGGCTCGTAGGCCGCGAGGTAGCGTTCCTGGTTGGTGACACCGAGGCTCTTCTGATAATCGGTGCGAACCCGCACTTTGTGACGCCATTCCAGCCCCTCGCGAGTCAGTTCGGCGGCCGCCGTGACGCCGACATTCTCCGTGTTGCCGGTCGACACATAGCCGCCAAGTTCGGCGTGCCCCCTCAGCAGGTCGAGAAAGTCGGATTGGCGCAACTTGCGGGTGGCGTTCTGCTGCCGGTCGTTGCGCCACTCGGTGGCGATCCGCGTCACGAGATCGGCGCTGTCGGGTGCGGCTTCCCTGGCATATTTGACGATGACGCTCACGTCGCCTTCGTTGCCGGACGCCATCGCCGAATCCAGCATCGCCTTGATCGTCGGCGGGATCGTCGGATCGTCCGTGTTGGCGAGCAGCAGCGGCAGGGCGAAGAGCAGGGCACGCATCACAGCTTGCCTTATGCCGGCCAATGCGGCGCGAAAAGGGCGACTAGAGGTGAAAAGAGCTTCAGGACCGACGAGCCGAGGCAATCTCAGCGGAAAAGATGTCGAGCAGCTTCTGGTACAGCGCTCGCTTGAACGGCACGATCAGGTCGGGGAGATCCGAGGGCTCGGCCCAGCGCCAGGCGCGGAACTCGGGATCGGCGGTTGCGATGTTCACGTCGCGATCGTCGCCCAGGAAGCGGAACAGGAACCAGCGCTGACGCTGACCGCGCCATTTGCCCTTCCAAACCTTGCCCACCAGATCCTCGGGCAGATCGTACCAGAGTTCTTCCGGTGCCGAGGCAACCAGTTCGACATGCCCGCGCACGACCCCGGTTTCCTCCCAGAGCTCCCGATACGCCGCCTCTAGCGCATCCTCACCGGGGTCTATGCCGCCCTGGGGCATCTGCCACGCCTCCAGCGTCGAATCGAGCCGCTGGCCGACGAACACCTGACCGTCGCGGTTCATGAGCATCACGCCGGCGCAGGGGCGATAGGGGAGGGAGGCGATATCGGTCATGCCTGGCACCTAGTGCAGCCGCGCCGCCGATGCCACATCTGTCGCGATGATCCCGATCGTGCACCACCCCGCTTATGTCGCGCCGGCGCCCGCGCGCAGCCAGTACCAGTGGAACAAGAACGGGCTGGTGCGTGACCTGCTGCTGTCGCACGGCGATCGTTTCACTTGGCACGTGCCCGAAGCAGTGCCGCGCAAGTGGCTGGAAACCGTACATGATCCCGACTATGTCGCCGAAGTGCTGGAGGCGCGGGTGCCGCGCATCAAGGAACGCCGTATCGGCTTCCCCGTCACGCCCCAGGTGGCGTTGCGCGCGCAGATGGTGCCGGGCGGCACGTGGTTGGCGGCCAGGCTGGCCCAGCGTCATGGGTTCGCGGCAAACACCGCGGGAGGAAGCCACCACGCGCTGAGCGATACCGGGGCGGGCTTCTGCGTCGTCAATGACCTGGCGCTGGCAGCGGTCCAGCTGGTGGAGGAGGGCGACGCCCAGCGCGTGCTGATCGTCGACTGTGATGTGCACCAGGGTGACGGGACCGCGGCGCTGACGGCAGGGCATATCGGCATCGCGACCTATTCGATCCATGCCGAGAAGAACTTCCCGGCTCGCAAGGCGCGCTCGACGCTGGACGTCGGCCTGCCCGACGGAGTGGATGACGATGGCTATATGGCGGCGCTGACGGACACGCTGATACCGCTGATGGACAGCTTCGCCCCCGATCTGGTGCTGTATCAGGCTGGCGTCGATCCCTGGGCGGAGGATCGGCTAGGGCGGCTGAGCCTCAGCCGCGAGGGACTTGCGGTACGCGACCGATGGATTGGAGCGACCATGCGCGCGCGGGGACTTCCGCTCGCAAGTGCGCTGGGAGGTGGGTATGGCGCGGACGCCCTCGAAGTTGCGGAGCGTCATGTCGCCTCTATCCTCGCTTTGGCGGAAGGAGCGGGGTTCGGGCGGTAAGGTAGTGTCGCGTCGGAGCTGTCGCCGCGATTAGGCTTGCTCCGATTGCCTGGTCATGCATTTAGCGCCGGCATGAACGCGCCGCTTAGGGGAATGGATGCCGTACCGGCTGAACGCCGTGGGGGCGGGGCGCTGACCCTGTTCGCACCGCTGTTCGAGCGGCAGCTTGCCGGGATCGACCGGGGTATCGCAGAGGGTAGTCTGCAAGTCACGTTGCCCAGCGGTGAGAGCCGGTTGCTGGGTGGGCGCGCCAGCGGCCCTGCGGCGGTCGTGGACCTGCGCAGCTGGCGTGCGCTGGTACGGCTTGCGCTGAGCGGATCGGGCGGCTGGTACGAAGCCTGGGCCGCGGGCGAATGGGCCAGCCCCGATCCGGTGCAGTTGTTTGCGCTGTTCACACGCAATCGCGCGACCCTGGCGCGGCCCGCGCGCGCCACTGGGCCCTCGCTGTTGACGCGGCGATTCCTCCACTGGATGCGGCGCAACCACCAGCGCGGATCGCGGCGGAACATCCAGTTTCATTATGACCTGGGCAACGATTTCTACCTGCCGTGGCTCGACCCGAGCATGACCTATTCCAGCGCGCTGTTCGAGACGGCCGACCAGCCGTTGGAGGCGGCGCAGGCGGCCAAGCTGCGCGCGATCCTGGAACGGACGCGGACGCGCGCGGGCGACCACATCCTGGAGATCGGCTGCGGCTGGGGATCGTTCGCCGAAATGGCGCTACGCGAGGGGCGGCGCGTGCATGGCATCACCCTGTCGTCCGAGCAGCGCGTCTATGCCGAGCAGCGTGCCGCCGGATTGGCTGGCGGCAGCTTCACGCTGACCGATTATCGTGCCGTCACCGGCCAGTATGATGCGGTCGCCAGCATCGAAATGGCCGAAGCGGTAGGGCGGGAATATTGGCCGGCCTATCTGTCCGCCGTCGCGAAGGCATTGAAGCCGGGCGGGTGCGCAGCGTTGCAGGTCATCACCTTCGACGATGCGTTCTTCGAAGAATATGCGAACAATGTCGACTTCATCCAGACCTATGTCTTTCCTGGCGGTCTGCTGATTTCGGAGCGCGCGTTCCGGCAGATCGCCGCGGAACAGGGGCTCCGGTGGACCGATCCTGTCCGCTTCGGGCAAGACTATGCCGAAACGCTGCGGCTGTGGCTGCGCAGCTTCGATCGCGCTGTCGCCGAAGGACGGATTCCGAACAAGTTCGATCGCAAGTTCATCGACTTGTGGCGATATTATCTGATGTACTGTGAGGGCGGGTTTCGCGGCGGCAGCATCGATGTGCTGCAGGTCACGTTGATAAAGGATCTGTAACCGCTTGCTGGTTGCATAGGCGCCGCGAGCTGAGTCGACCGCGTGGCTTCCAGCGGACGGAAACCTAACTGCGACGCCGTTCCAGCCGACCCACAGGGCCTTTCATGACCTTGGCGACGGGCCGGCTGTCGCCGTTAAACGACGCGTTCGAAGTGGCCGTGTTCGAAGCCGGACGTCATGAGCGCCGCAATGCGCGCGGCGACGACTTCGGGAGCCTTCACGCTTTGCGGGTCTTCGCCGGGAAAGGCGCGCGCGCGCATCTTGGTGCGGGTGGCGCCGGGATCGACGATCGCGGTTCGGATGCCGCTGATGTGGCGGACTTCCTCGCCATAGCTGAGCAGCAGGTTCTCGAACGCCGCCTTTGACGCCCCGTACATGCCCCAATAAGCGCGCGGCGTGCGGCCGACGCTGGAGGTGATGCCGATCACGCGGGCGGCGGCGGCGTTCTTGAGCAGCGGGTCGAACGCGGCCAGCATCGCCGCCTGAGCGGTGACGTTGAGCGTCAGGACCTTGGCGAATTCCTTGAAGTCGAAGGCGGGCACGGCGCTGAGCGTGCCGAGCGCGGCGGCGTTCAGGACCAGCATGTCGAGTGCGGACCAGCGCTCGGCGATCGCGGTGCCGAGCCGGGCGACGCTGTCATTCTCGGCCAGGTCCATCGGGGCGATCGTGGCCGAACCGCCGGCCGCGAAGATCGCTTCCTCGACTTCCTCGAGCCCCCCGGCCGTGCGGGCAGTGAGGATGACATGGGCGCCCGCCGCGCCGAGGGCCAGCGCAGTGGCGGCACCGATGCCGCGGCTGGCGCCGGTCACGAGGGCGACTTGGTTGGCGAAGGGCTGTTCGGTCAAGAAATATACTCCCGAAGGAAAGGGTCAGCCGACCCGTTCCTCCAGAAGCGCGAACTGGTCAACCGGGGCAAGCTCGTCCTGGTCGGTCAGCGTGGTCGGATAATCGCCGGTAAAGCAGGCGTCGCAATATTTGGGATGGATGTTGGCACGGCGCGCCTCGCCCAGCGCCTTGTACAGCCCGTCGATGCTGACGAACGCCAGACTGTCGGCATGGATGAAGTCGGTCATCCCGCCCACGTCGAGCTTGGCGGCGAGCAGCTTGGCACGTTCGGGCGTGTCGACGCCGTAGAAGCAGCTGTGCCGGGTCGGGGGCGATGCGATGCGCATATGCACTTCCGCCGCACCCGCCTCGTGCATCATCTGGACGATCTTGAGGCTGGTGGTCCCGCGCACGATCGAATCGTCGATCAACACGACGCGCTTGCCCTTGATCAGCTCGCGATTGGCGTTGTGCTTGAGCTTGACGCCCAGATGGCGGACCTTGTCCCCCGGCTGGATGAAAGTGCGCCCGACATAGTGCGAGCGGATGATGCCGAGCTCGAACGGAATGCCGCTCTGCTGCGCATAGCCGATCGCGGCGGGAACGCCCGAATCGGGAACCGGGACGACCAGGTCGGCATCGACAGGCGACTCGATCGCCAGCTGCGCGCCGATCGCCTTGCGCACCGAATAGACCGAGCGATCGTCGCTGATCGAATCGGGCCGCGAGAAATAGACATATTCGAAGATGCACGGACGCGGCGCGAGCGGGGCGAACGGCTTGTGCGACGTGATCTGGTCGCCCTTGACGATCACCAGCTCGCCGGGTTCGACGTCGCGGACATAGTCGGCGCCGACCACGTCGAGCGCGACGGTCTCCGAGGCGAAGACGATCGTTTCGTCGAGCTTGCCCATCACCAGCGGGCGGATGCCGAGCGGATCGCGGCAGGCGATCATGCCCTCCGGCGTCATCACGATCAGCGAATAAGCCCCTTCGACTTGCTTCAGCGCGTCGATGAAGCGGTCCATGAGGGTGCGGTATTGCGACGTCGCGACGAGGTGAATGATCACCTCGGTATCCGAGGTCGACTGGAAGATCGCGCCGCGCCGGACCAGGTCGCGCCGCAGCCGCATCGCATTGGAGATGTTGCCGTTATGGGCGATCGCGAAGCCGCCGCTCGCCAGCTCGGCATAGAGCGGCTGGACGTTGCGGATCGCCGAGCCGCCGGTGGTGGCGTAGCGGACGTGACCGCAGGCGACTCCGCCCGCCAGGCTGCGGATGATCTCATCGCGGTCAAAATTGCCGGCGACATGACCCATCGCGCGATGGGTGTGGAACTGATGACCGTCCCAGCTCGTGATCCCCGCCGCCTCCTGGCCGCGGTGCTGGAGCGCGTGGAGCCCCAGCGCGACGGCCGCTGCGGCCCCCTCCATGCCGGAAATGCCAAAGATACCGCACTCTTCGCGCAGCTTGTCGTCGTCAAATGGGTGCGTGGTAAGCATCAGCCCTCGAGGGGTTGGAACTGGACGCCGGGCATATAGGGGCTCGCATCCGGTTTGTCGCCACTTTGTCACGATTGTTTTCTTCCCCCCGTCCGGTGGCGCGGCGTAAGGAGCAAGGGTGACGAACGAACGCGAAACCGGGCTGACGCTCGATCCGAGATATGACGCCGCCGGGCTGGTAACGGCGGTGGCGACCGATGCCGCCAGCGGCGACGTGCTGATGGTGGCGCACATGAACGCGCAGGCACTCGCGATGACCATGGAAAGCGGCGAGGCGCATTTCTGGTCGCGAAGCCGCGGGCGGCTGTGGAAGAAGGGCGAGACTTCCGGTCATGTGCTGCGGGTGGTGGAGGCGCGGATCGATTGCGATCAGGACGCGGTGTGGCTGAAGGTGACGCCGCAGGGGCCGGCCTGCCACACGGGCGCACGGACCTGCTTCTATCGCATCGTCGAAGACGGGCGGCTCGTCCCCGGCGCATGAGGGCCCTGACGGTCTTGGCGTTGGCGTTGCTGGCCGGCTGCTCGGGTGGCGGCGGGAGCGGCACCGTCGCGCAGGCGAGCACCGACTTGGAGCGTGCCGCGATCGCACGCGGACTGGTGCGCGATCCCGACGAGATGCGGCTCGCCGGGCTGTATGCGCGCGACACCGACCGGGTGTGCATCCGGCCGCGTGCCGACGGCGAGGCGCGGATCGGCGCGTTCGTGGATTATGGCGACGGCATCACCTGTAGCGGCGTGGGTACCGTGCGGCAGGAGGGCGAGACGCTGCATGTCGCGCTGGGTAGGCCGGGTGCGTGCGCGTTCGACGCGCGCTTCGATGGCGCGGTGATCCGCTTTCCCGGAACCGTGCCCGTCGGATGCGCGGCGCTGTGCGCAAAGCGGGCGTCGCTTTCCGGGCTGGAGGTGGCACTGCTGAGCGAGTCGGACGCCGAGGCGGCGGCGCTGCGCGACGCCGGCGGCCGGCGGCTTTGCGCCGATTGAGCTGCTTGACGTTCACGTAAAGGGAAACTAGATCGGAGACATGTCCGCTGCCGCCGTTCCCGTCGAGGCCCTGGCGCCGATCGAAGCCCGTCCCGAGAAGGACGCGTTCTCCATTTCCGACCTGTGCGCGGAGTTCGCGGTGACGCCGCGCGCGCTGCGTTTCTATGAGGATGAGGGGCTGATTTCGCCCGAACGGCGGGGGACCGTGCGGATCTATTCGCACCGCGACCGCGCGCGGCTGGCCTGGATCCTGCGCGGCAAGCGGGTGGGCTTCAGCCTGGCCGAGATCCGCGAGATGATCGACCTGTACGACATCGGCGACGGGCGTCGGGTGCAGCGCCAAGTGACGCTGGGCCGCTGCCAGGAGCGCATCGCGCTGCTCGAGAACCAGAAAGCCGACATCGACGCTCACATCACCGAGCTCCAGCACTTCGTCGAACTGCTCCAAAGCAGCGACGCCATCTGAGGAACCTGACATGCCGCATTATACTCCGCCGCTGCGCGACACGCGCTTCATCCTGGATTCGGTGATCGGGTTGGAGCGCTATGCCGACCTGCCCGGGTTCGAGAATGCCACGCCAGACACGGTCGAGGCGGTGCTGGACCAGGGTGGCCAGTTCGTCGCCGACGTGCTGTTCCCGCTCAACCAGGTTGGCGACCAGCATGGCTGCACCCGGCACGAGGACGGCAGCGTCACCACGCCGCCGGGGTTCAAGGAAGGCTATCAGCAGTTTGTGGAGAGCGGCTGGGGCACGCTGAGCGCACCGGCCGAGTATGGCGGGCAGGCGATGCCGCATGTCGTGTCGACTGCGTTTCAGGAGTATATGATCTCGGCCAACATGGCGTTCGCGATGTATCCGGGCCTCACCCACGGCGCGATCGCGGCGCTGCTGGCCAAGGGGTCGGACGAACAAAAGGCGATGTACGTGCCGAAGATGGTGTCGGGTGAATGGGGCGGCACCATGAACCTGACCGAGCCGCATTGCGGCACCGATCTGGGCCTGATCCGCACCCGTGCCGAGCCGAACCCGGATGGCAGCTGGGCGATCACCGGTACCAAGATCTTCATCTCGTCGGGTGAGCATGACCTTACCAGCAACATCATCCACCTGGTTCTGGCCAAGACGCCCGGCGCCCCGGAAAGCAGCAAGGGCATATCGCTGTTCGTGGTGCCCAAGTTCATCGTCAATGAGGACGGATCGCCTGGCGAACGCAACGGCGTCAGCTGCGGCTCGATCGAGCACAAGATGGGCATTCACGGCAACTCGACCTGCGTCATGAACTATGACGGGGCGACCGGCTGGCTGGTCGGCGAAGAGATGAAGGGCCTGGCCGCGATGTTCATCATGATGAACGCGGCGCGGCTGGGCGTCGGGCTTCAGGGCCTTGGCGTTGCCGAGACCGCGTACCAGAACGCCGTCCATTATGCCGAAGATCGCCGCCAGGGCCGCGCGCTTACCGGCCCGGCCGAGCCGAACGAAAAGGCCGACACGCTGTTCGTCCATCCGGACGTGCGCCGCATGCTGATGGAAGGCAAGGCGCTGACTGAGGGTCTTCGCGCGCTGTGCCTGTGGGGGGCGCTGCAAGTCGACCTGGAGCATGCCGCCTCGGGTGAGGAAGAGCGTCAGCTTGCCGGTGATCTGGTCGGACTGCTGACCCCGGTCATCAAGGGCGTCGGCACCGACATCGGCTACCGCGTCGCGACCGATGCGCAGCAGGTCTATGGCGGCCATGGCTACATCGCCGAGTGGGGCATGGAGCAATATGTCCGCGATGCCCGCATCTCGATGATCTACGAAGGCACCAATGGCGTGCAGGCGATGGACCTGGTCGGCCGCAAGCTGGCACAGAATGGCGGCCGCGCGGTGCAGGCCCTGTTCCGCGTTGTGACCGAGGAAGTCGGCGCGGCCAAGCAGGTCGAGACGCTGAAGGGCTTTGCCGAGGCGCTGGAAAAGGCGCTGGGACACTTGCAGGGCGCGACCATGTGGCTGGCGGCGAACGGCTTCCAGAATCCGAACCATGTCGGCGCGGGTGCCTACCCGTACATGCAGCTGACCGGTACGGTGGCGTTGGGGCTGATGTGGCTGCGCATGGCCAAGGCGGCTGCCGACGGGCTCGCCGCCGGTGCCGAGAACGCCAAGTTCCTGGAGGCCAAGCTGATCACCGCGCGCTTCTATGCCGAGCGCTTCCTGTCCGATGCGAGTGGGCTGCGCCGCAAGGTCGAGAGCGGCAGCGAGACGGTGATGGCGCTGGACCCGGAGATGTTCCGGGCAGCGTGATCGATCGGCACCTGCTCCCGGCCAAGCGGGGGCAGGTGCCACGCGATGGTGAGGGCAGCCACTTCCGCCGGCCCTGCCGGTACTCCCTGCCGGTACTGGGCCCTGGAACTAGCTGGGGTGCTTGGCTAGCCTCGGCTTATCCCTCAGCGCGGCGTCGGGCTTGGCTGGGGCTTGTCGACCATCGGAGCGGCAGGAGCGGCCTGGTCTGCGCCACCGCTTTTCTTGCGGATGCCGGCAAGCGGGACGGGCCCGATGGCCTTGGTGTCGCCCGCTACAACCGGAGCCGCTGCAGGAGGCGGCGTGGCGGTAGCCGGCAGCTGCGCGCGCATGCATTGCACCGGGCTTGGGCGCTTGAACTGCTGGCAGTTCCACAAGGCCTTGGCGAAGCCCATATTCTGGTCGCGCAAATAGCTGAACGACATCGCGGCGCTCTGGGCGGGCGAGGGCGGCAGCTGCTTCGGCGTCTGCTTGGCGTCTGTCCAGGCCATGAACTTGCAGAAGGTGCGCTCGCCGCAGGTCCGTATCGCCAGGGCGGCGAAGGCCTCGGGGTTCATCGTGCGGTCGAGCGTCACCGCGAAGCTGTTATTGTCGGCGCCGGTCGCGCCGAGCGGCGCCGGAACGGCGGCATCGGGGATGGCTTCCGGATCGACGGGCTCGCCATTCTCGGTTAGTTCGGGGGCGAGAAGCGTGCCGGCATCTCCCTGATGTGCGCCGGAAAGCCGCGCCATTTGCGGGATATTGGGTTCGACACCGGCATAGCCGCGGTTGAACGCGGGCGGCGTGCCCCACCAGCCGGCCCAGCGGAAGAACAAATGGGTATGAACCTCCGAGATCTTCTCGAGGCTCGCGCTCCAATAGGGCACGACCCAGTCGGTGTGGTAGTGGGTGGCATGGCCGACGGCCTTGTAGACCGAGCCGCCCAGCGCGAGTTCGGCGACTTCGCGAGCGCGCTTCCACGCGGCTGCGGTCGGGGTGTAGCGCAGGATCGCGCCGTCACAGGTGAAGGTGAACTGGCAGCCGGTACGGCGCTCGGAACCCTGGAACACCACGCCGCACACCGTTTTTGGAAACGCCGGGTGGCGAAGGCGGTTGATGATCACCTGCGCAACGGCGCGCTGGCCCACGGTATCATCGCCGGCCTCGTAATAGACCCCGGCTGCCAGGCAGTCGATCGCGCGCGCGCGGCTATCGGCGGCACCCGGCAGGCGGAAGGGACGGGCGGCGGGATTGGGGAGGGTGGAGAATGGCACCGACGCGTTGATCGCGCGGGCGTCGTCGGGATCGACCGCCTGCAATTGTACCGGCTCGACCGGCGGCAATTCAGCCTGTGGCACCACGCGATGCGAAATGAGGACCGGCGGGCGCTTGTGGACGATCACATGCGGACTGTTGGCGACCAGCAGGGCCGGCACCAGCACTGCCACCAGGGCAATTAGCGCGAGCAGACCGATGAGCAGCGGCGATACGCCAGCGTCGGTGGAAGGCGCTGGTGGGGTTTGCGAGGAAGGCATGATCCGGCCGGTCAAGTCAGGCGTGCGCACAGGAGTGGCGGGTGGCGAAGACGGCGGGGCGGATCAACGGACAGGTTCCTTATGCGGGGTTGGCGGCCATAACGCAGCTACGCGGCACAAGGAACCCAAGTGATACCGGGCCGAAGAACGACGGAGAGGCGTTTCAACAAGCAGCATCGTGCCGAGAGCCCCTCCGTCGCGCTGAAAGCTTCAGCTTTCGGGCAGGAAGTCCGGCACGCTGAGATAGCGCTCGCCGGTGTCGTAGTTGAAGCCAAGCACGCGGACATCGTCGGGCAGGTCGGGCAGCTTCTGGAGGATGGCGGCGAGAGTCGCGCCCGAGCTGATGCCCACCAGCGTACCTTCCTCGCGGGCGGAGCGGCGCGCCATGTCCTTGGCGACGTTGGCGTCCACCTTGATCACGCCGTCGATCGCGTCGGTGTGGAGGTTGCGCGGCACGAAACCGGCGCCGATGCCCTGGATCGGGTGCGGGCCCGGGGTGCCGCCCGAGATGACCGGGGAAAGCTCCGGCTCGACCGCGAACACCTTGAGGTTCGGCCACTCCTTCTTCAGCGTTTCGGCAACGGCGGTGATGTGGCCGCCCGTGCCGACGCCGGTGATGATCACGTCGATCGGGGTGTCGCGGAAGTCCTCGAGGATTTCCTGCGCGGTGGTGCGGACATGCACGTCGATATTGGCCGGGTTCTCGAACTGCTGGGCAAGCCAGGCGTCCGGCGTCGCCTCGACGATCTCCATCGCACGCTCGATCGCGCCCTTCATGCCCTTTTCGCGCGGGGTAAGGTCGAAGCTGGCGCCATAGGCCAGCATCAGGCGCCGCCGCTCCAGGCTCATGCTTTCGGGCATCACCAGGATCAGCTTGTAGCCCTTCACCGCCGCGACCATCGCCAGGCCGACGCCGGTGTTGCCGCTGGTCGGTTCCACGATCGTGCCACCGGGCTTGAGCGCGCCCGACGCTTCGGCCGCTTCGATCATCGACAGCGCGACGCGGTCCTTGATCGAACCGCCGGGATTGGCGCGTTCGGACTTGATCCAGACCTCGGCGCCCGGGAACAGCTTTTGAATGCGCACGTGCGGCGTGTTGCCGATCGTGTCGAGGATGGTGTTCGCCTTCATGTCGTCATCTCCTTGGGAGGCACTTCGAGGTCGGCCGGAGGATCAAAGGTACGGGCTCGCCTTAGTTCCGGAAATAGCTTCGCCCACAACAGCGTTACAAGGATCGCGCCGATCCCGCCGCCGATCACTGCGGCGACCGGACCGATCAATGCGGCGAGGAACCCGGACTCGGCCTCGCCCAGTTCGTTCGAGCCCGAAACGAACAGAGTGGAGACCGCGCCGACCCGGCCGCGCATCTCGTCGGGCGTGTAGAGCTGGATCAGCGACTGGCGGACATAGACCGAGATCATGTCCGCGGCGCCGAGCACGAACAGGGCTACCAGCGACAGCAGCACGGCGGGGGCAAGGTCGTGGCCGATCGCGCTGGGGCCAAGCGCGCGCAACAGCAACGGCGCGGAGGCCCCGAAGACGACCGTCGCCAGACCGAAGATGCCGACCGCGATCAGCATCTTCTTGCCGACATCGGTCTTGAGCGGGCGCCAGGAGAAAAAGGCCGCGGTGAGCACCGCGCCAAGCGCGGGAGCGGCGCGCAGATGGCCAAGCCCTTCGGAGCCGACCTGGAGCACGTCGCGCGCATAGACCGGCAGCATCGCGGTCGCGCCGCCGAGCAGGACGGCGAACAGGTCGAGCGAAATCGCGCCGAACACCAGGCGATTGCGGCGGACATAACGCAGGCCATCGATCATCTGGGCAAAGGGGCTGCCGGTGAACTTGACGTTGGAGCGCGGCACTGGACCGATCAGCAGCAGCATGGCCAGCGACAGCAGGAAAAGCCCGCCAGATACGGCGTAGGGTAGCCAGGGCGAGGCCGCGTAGAGATAGCCGCCCATCGCCGGGCCGATCACCGTCCCAGCCTGCCACGACAGCGAACTGAGCGCGATCGCCGTCGGCAGCAATGGCTTGGGCACCAGATTGGGCGCCAGCGCGCCCAGCGCCGGGCTGGCGAAGGCGCGCGCTACGCCCAGCAGCGCGGCGATGCCGAACAGCGCGGGCAGGCTGATATTGCCGCTATAGGTCAGCCAGGCGAGTGAGAGCGCGCAGCCCGCCTCGAGCGTGACGGCGGCCCGCGCGATCCAGCGGCGGTCGAGGTGATCGGCCAGCCAGCCGGCGAACAGCGACAGCACCAGCAGCGGCAGGAACTGGGCGACGCCGATCAGCCCGAGCTGGAACGACGCCGCCTCGATGCTCATCGTCTCGCGGGCGAGGTCATAGACCTGCCAGCCGATCACGATGACCATCGCCATCTGGCCGAGCGTGGCCGCCAGGCGCGCGACCCAATAAGCGCGGAAGTTGGGGACGGCGAAAGGATGGCTGGGCATGTCCGGCTCTTGGCGGTTCGCCGCCGCGTCCGCAATGGAGGATTGGCGGCCGGCGTGCCGGCTCAACGGACCTGCGCCGGCTGGGCGTCGTCGGTTTCCTGGCCGCGGGGATTGCGGAGCGCCGGGTTGAGCCGCGCGACGCTGCACAGCCCGGCGATGAGCGCGAGCCCGGCGGCGGTCATCGGCGGGATCATGCCGCCGCCCAGGCCGACCGCCAGCAGTGCGGCGACCAGCGTAGCGCCGGTGGTCTGGCCGACCATCCGCGTGGTGGAGATCAGCCCGCCCGCGGCGGCGGCGCGCTGGACCGGCGCCGATCCGATGATGAGGCGCGCGTTTGGCGAGAGGAACAGGCCGAAGCCGGCCCCGCTCAATGACATGCGCCAGGCGATGTCGAACCAGGTTGGATCCGCCGGCAGAAAGGCGAGGAAGACCAGACCGACGACTGCAACCGCCATGCCGATTCCGCCCAGCGCGCCGGCGGGGTAGCGGTCGGACAGCGCGCCGGCGAGCGGGGCGACGATCATCGTCGTCAGCGGCCAGGGGGCCAGCACCGCGCCGACTTCCGATGGCGCGAAACCATAGACATGCTGGAGGCGGAAGGGGAGCGACAGCAAGGTGGTCATCGTCGCGATGAACGCCGTGAACGCGCCGATGGTGGAGAGCGCGAGGACGGGCCGGCCGAGCAGATCGATCGGCAGGATCGGGCGCGGCTCGTCGCGCTCGCGGCGGACGAACAGCACGGCGATGACTATCCCGGCCAGCACGATCCCGGCTGACACCACCGGGCTGTCGCCGTGGACCGCGCTCTCCAGGCCGCCGATCACCAGGCCGAACATCGCGGCGCAGAGCAGCGCGCCCAGAAGGTCGAACGGTTCGGTGCTGCGCTCCGAATCGGGCAGCGCCCGGCCGAGCAGCAGGCTGAACACCGCGAACGGCACCGCCGACGCGAACACCCACGGCCAGGGAGCGACCGCCAGCACCAGCCCGCCCAGCGTCGGCGCGAGCGCGGCCGCGCTGGATACCACCACCGAGTTGATGCCGAGGCCGCGGCCGAGCTGCTGGGGCGGGTAGATGCGGCGGATAAGGGCCGAGGCGACGCTGAGGGTCGCGGCGGCTCCAGCGGCCTGCGCCGCGCGGACGATGAGCAGGAAGGGCAGGCTCTTGGCGAAGAAGCAGAGGATGGTCGCGGCGGTGAAGACGAGCTGGCCGATCTGGTAGAGCCGCTTGAGCCCGATGCGGTCGCCGAGCCCCGAAAAGGGCAAAAGCAGCATGACCAGCACGAGTTGGTACACGGTCACCACCGACACTGCCGACGCCGGATCGACATGCAGATCGCGGGCGATGGTGGGCAGCGCGACGGTGGCGATCGCGCCGTCGATCACCACCAGTGCGGTGCCGCAGGAAATGGCGGCGATCGCCTGGACGCGGCGGCGCAGCGCGGGAGCTTCAGTCATTCGCTGTTCAAGGATCGAGCGGGGCAGCGGTTCCGCTTCACGATCGTGCAGGAGAAGGGAGCGCCGGGTGGCGCTCCCTTCCTTCGATCAGCGGCAGCGAACCTGCTGCTGGTTGCGCTGCACCTGGTTGCCGAGCGCACCGCCGGCGATCGCGCCGAGCAGGGTGCCCACCGTGCTGGAGCGGCGACCGGCAATGACGTTGCCGAACAGGCCGCCGGCAGCCGCGCCGACGATCAGGCCGGTGGTGCCGTCGGGACGCTCGCAATAATAGCGACCGTCATTGCCGCGATACACGCGGTCGTCGGAAGCGAGCACGCGCTCCTGATAATTGCCGGCGCGATAATCCCGGGCGGGATCGTAGTTCGGATCGTCGTAGCGGCCCTCGTCATAGCCGCCGCGCGGCGGCGGGGGCGGGGTGTTGTTCCAGTTGGTGGATTGCGACCCACGGAAGCGCCGATAGCGCTCCAACGCCTGCTGGAAGCTGTCATATTCGGTATCGAACCGGCGCTGCGCGGCGTCGAAGCGCGCTTCCTCGTCCTGCGAATAACGGGCGCTGGCGTTGCCGCTCTGCGCGGCAGCAGGCGTGGCGACCGCGAAGGTCGCGGCGGCGATAGCGGCTAAGCCGAATAGGTGTTTCATGGTTTCTCCCTTCCCTGAGGGGCCGGCATGGCCTTGATGGTGCATTCCGCCAGCCCGCGTGAAGCATAGCTGAACGCTCAAACGCCCGAACGGGCCGCCTGCTCCAACTTTCCATTTCCGGCCATAATGACCTATGATTGGTATATTGGCGGGCGGCGGCCGCATGCGGAACACAAGCCGCTTGGGCTTGTTGCAGCGCAGCAATCGACGCATAGCACGAGCATGAAGTTGACGACCGAACCAGATCCTCAAGCACAGCCTGGCATTGCCACCCCCATGGTGCTGGAGGCGATCGTGCGGCTGCGCTGCCTTTCCGCCGAATATAACCGCACGCGGATGATCCTGGCGCCGCACGTCCTCTACACGCGCGACGACAAGCTGTATGTCGACGGCGTGGTGATCGTCCGCGAGGGCATGATCCCGCGCGAGGAAAAGATGGGGACGTTCAAGCTCGACGGACTCAAGGAGCTGAACCTGCTGGAACGCGCGTTCGCGATCAGCGCGCTGTTCGACGCGACCCTCGACAAATATCGGGGCGTGACGTTGATGGCGGTGGAGCGGGACGCCGCCTGAGCCGGCACTGCGTTAGCACCCACGCGGAAGTTTAAGGAAGTTCAGGCCAAACGCGGGTTTTTCGCCCCGGGGCCTTCCTCCGCTACGATATGTCCCTGTCAAAGAGCGGCCCGGCCAGGCGCCGGGCTGCGTCAGTGAAGCAGGTCAAATCCTGCATCGGAAGCAGGCGCTTCAGGCGCGAGCGGCAGCCCGCTCGGCGATCGCCTTTTCCACTGCGTCCAGCCCCTCGGTGCTGGCAACCGCCAGGTCGAGCGGACGGCCGCCAAGGGCTTCGTCGAAGCTGTTGAGGAATTCGCGCGCCGCCTCGGTGCCGCCGAGCTTTTCCCAGGCGAGCATGGTGATGCGGCCCTGACGCGCCGCGCTCTCGGGCGACAGGCGGTTCTCGGTGAAGCGCTTGCGGAACGGCTTGCGCGTCGGACGCTGGTCTTCGGCGGGCTCCTGCGCCTCCGGCTCCTCGCCCGCGTCCATGATCGGCCGATCCTCGGCCGAATCCTTCAGCTCGCTGGGCTGGGCGTCTTCCTCGTCGCGGTCCATCAACGACGGTTCCCGCGGCGTGCGCCGCCAAAGCCGGTGCCCTGCACGCGCTCGCGATAGACGAGACGGCCCTTGTCGAGGTCGTAAGGCGACATTTCGACCATCACGCGATCGCCCACGATCGAGCGGATGCGAAACTTGCGCATCTTGCCCGCGGTGTAGACGACGATGCGGTGATCGTTCTCCAACTTCACGCGGAAGCGGCCGTCCGGCAGGATCTCTTCGATCATGCCGTCAAGGGTCATCAGTTCTTCTTTGGCCATTAAGCAGTTGCCTCTGTTGTTGCGAATTCGCGCTGGAGTTCGGTGATACGCTGGCCATATGCCTTGGCCAGGCCACGATGGGCAACCCGTGCTTCGCAACACGCAGCGACATCGGAGCGCATCAGCGAAACCTGCTGGCGGTATAGGAGCTGGTTGAGGTCCACGCGATGGACTCCCGGTTTGTAGACGGGAGCGCGGACGGTCTCTCAGCCACAGGCGCCTACGTGCGGGTTTGCCAGTGATGGAATGGATATAGGGTATTGGGGGCAGAATGTCACCCCCGCTAGCCATGCCGGCCCGTTGTGGTTCCATTCCCTCTCTCCGCTTGCGGGGAGAGGGTGGCTGAGCGCAGCGAAGTCGGGAGAGGGGGCTGCGATCCGGGCTGTTTGCCTACGCTCATGCCCCTCTCCCCGCGAGCGGAGAGAGGGAGAGGCGTTGAGCTGTGATTGCGTCACTGATTGCTTGCAGCACTGCTTCCAGGTTGATCATGATGTCGGGGTTGGTGAAGCGGAGGACACGGAGACCTTGCGCTTGTAGGAAGCGGGTGCGGGTGGCGTCGTAGTCTGCCTGCGTCGCGTGAGTGTCGCCGTCCACTTCGACCGCGAGCCCGGCGGCGCGGCTGGTGAAGTCAACGATGTAGCGGCCGATCACCGTCTGTTGCCGCAACTTACACTGCTCGAAGCGCGTGGCGCGCAGGTGGTATTAGAGGCGCGACTCTGCCGGCGTAGGGTTGGTACGCATGTGCCGAGCGTGGCGGAGGAGTTCTGGATCCCGCATAGCGTCTTCTCCTTCCCCTCTCTCCGCTTGCGGGGAGAGGGTGCTTGAGCGCAGCGAGAGCGGGAGAGGGGGCTATCTACCGCGCCATCCCATGCCCCTCTCCCCGACCCTCTCCCCGCAAGCGGAGAGAGGGAGATGTATCATCCCGCAGTCACGAAGCTGTCCATCACGCGCTTCCGCCCTGCCACTTCGAAGTCGATCTCCAGCTTGTTGCCTTCGATTTCGGCGATGACGCCGTAGCCGAACTTCTGGTGGAACACGCGCTGGCCCAGCGTCAGGTCGGCGCGGGGTTTGGCGCCGAAACTCACGGCAGACGCGCGGCTTTCCAGGACGCGGGGGGCTTCGCGTGTGAAGGTGCGGCTCTGGAAGGTGCCGCCGGGGTTCTTGGTGTCGATACCCGCCGCGCGCTGCCAGCCAGGACCGCGGCCGGTGCCGCGGGCGACGTCGGCGAAGGGGTCGGCGCGTTCGGACCAGTTGGCGCGCCACAGGCTTTCGCCGCCGGTCATGCTGGTCTCGCTCTCGACATGCTCGGGCGGGAGTTCGGCGACGAAGCGGCTGGGCAGGCTGCTGGTCCACTGGCCATAGATGCGGCGATTGGCGGCGTGGAGAATGATCGCCTTCCGCCGCGCGCGGGTGATTGCGACATAAGCGAGGCGGCGCTCCTCCTCGAGGCTCGCCTGGCCGCCTTCGTCGAGCGCGCGCTGCGAGGGGAAGATGCCTTCTTCCCAGCCGACCAGGAAGGCGGTGTCGAACTCCAGCCCCTTGGCGGCGTGGATGGTCATGATGGTGACCTTGGGCTCCTCGGCATTGTTCTCATTGTCCATCACCAGGCTGACATGCTCGAGAAAGGCGCCGAGGCTCTCATATTCTTCCATCGCGCGGACGAGTTCGTTGAGGTTCTCGAGCCGGCCAGCCGCCTCGGCGGTGCGGTCGGCCTGCCACATCGCGGTGTAGCCGCTTTCGTCGAGGATGATGCGGGCGAGTTCGGGGTGGGTGAGCTGATCGCCCATGCTGCGCCAGCGGGCGATGTCGCCGACGAGGTTGCCCAGCGCGCGGCGCGCCTGCGGCGTCAGCTCGTCGGTGTCGAGGATGCGTGCCGAGGCCGTGGTAAGCGCAAGCCCCGCCGAGCGGGCGAACTGATGGACCTTGGCCAGCGCCTTGTCCCCCAGGCCGCGCTTGGGGACGTTGACGATGCGTTCGAAGGCGAGGTCGTCGGCAGGCTGGGCAACGACGCGGAGATAAGCGAGCGCGTCGCGAATTTCCTGGCGCTCATAGAAGCGGAAGCCGCCGATGATGCGGTAGGGCATGCCGATCGCGATGAAGCGGTCTTCGAACTCGCGGGTCTGGTGCTGGGCGCGGACCAGGATCGCCACTTCGTCGAGCGACTTGCCCGCCCGCTGGCAGCTTTCGATCTCTTCCCCGACGCGGCGCGCTTCCTCCGGGCCGTCCCAGATGCCGAGCACCTTGACCTTCTCGCCCACGTCGAACTCGGTCCACAGCGTCTTGCCGAGCCGGCCGGAATTGTTGGCGATCACTCCCGAGGCGGCGCCCAGGATGTGCGGCGTGGAGCGGTAATTCTGTTCCAGGCGGATGACCTTGGCGCCGGGAAAGTCGCGTTCGAACTTGAGGATGTTCTCCACCTGCGCGCCGCGCCAGGAGTAGATCGACTGGTCGTCGTCGCCGACGCAGCAGATGTTCTTGCGCTCCTGCGCGAGCAGCCGCAGCCAGAGATACTGGACGCTGTTGGTGTCCTGATATTCGTCCACCATGATGTAGCGGAAGCGCTGCTGATATTGCTCCAGCACCTCGCGATGCGTCTTCAGAATGGTCAGCATGTGGAGCAGCAGATCGCCGAAGTCGCAGGCGTTGAGCGTCTTCAACCGGTCTTGATAGGCGGCATACATCGCCTGACCGCGGCCATTGGCGTAGAGCTCACTCTCGCCGGCGTCGAGATCGGCGGGGACCAGCCCCTTGTTCTTCCACCCGTCGACCAGCCCGGCGAGGCTGCGCGCCGGCCAGCGCTTCTCGTCCAGGTCGGCGGCGGTGATCAGCTGCTTGAGCAGCCGCAGCTGATCGTCGGTGTCGAGAATGGTGAAGTTGCTCTGCAGGCCGACCAGCTCGGCATGCCGCCGCAGCATCTTCGCGCCGATCGCGTGAAAGGTGCCGAGCCACGGCATGCCCTCCACCGCATCCCCGACCAGCCGGCCGACTCGCTCGCGCATCTCGCGTGCGGCCTTGTTGGTGAAGGTGACCGACAGGATCTCGGAAGGATAGGCTTTGCGGGTGTAGAGCAGGTGGGCCAGACGGGCGGTGAGCGCCGCAGTCTTGCCCGTGCCGGCGCCGGCCAGGACCAGTACCGGTCCTTCGGTGGTGAGCACCGCGTCGCGCTGCGGATCGTTCAGCGTCCGGATATATGGGGGATCGGCGGGAGAGGGCGCGGGGAGACTCATGGCGAACAGTTAGGGAACGTCGGGCGAGGGGGCAAGTTGCTTGGCGACGCCGGCACGCGCTAGGAGCGGGGAAACGGAGGAAGCGATGCGGCGGGTGAACAGGAAAACGCGATTGGCGATCGTGCTGGCGATCGCCATTGTCGCGGTCGTGGTGGCGTGGCGCACCAGCGAGCGCGGCGGGCTGCCGCCGTGCAAGGAGAACCGAACCGAGGAAAAGGATACCAGCGGCAAGGTGGTCCGGATCACGCGAACCCACTGCCCCCAGGGATGAGACCGCGCTAAGGGGGCTGATGCGCTATACCTTTTTGCTGCCGCTGCTGTTCGCAGCGGTCCCCGCCGCTGCTCAAGTCGAGCTGCTCGATCAGATCGCACCCGAATCCGGCAAGGGCCAGATCCAGCTGACCACCGCCCCGGGGGGCGAGAGCATCCAGCTGATGAGCGGGGTGTCCGATCTGTTGTCGCTGGGCGGTTCGCTCGCGTTCGAGGACGGCGTGCTCGATGAAACCAGCGCCTCGGCGATGTTCCGCTTCAGCAAGCCCGACCAGGGCCCACTCGGCGTCGCGGTCGAGCTCACGGGAACGCTGGCACGCGGCGGATCGCTGGGCGACCTCGAGGCGCGGCTGATCCTGGAGCGGCAGAGCGATCGCTGGTGGGCCCAGGCGACCGGGATCGTCCGCCACAGCCGCGAAGGAGACGAGCGCGGCACCGGCCTCGCTTATGTCGGGTCGCTCCAGCACAAGCTGGCCGGCGCGTGGCTGGGGGTCGAGACCTCCGGCCGTTTCGCGCGGCTGTCCGGCTCGGGCGAGGCGTTCGGCGTCGGGCAATATTATGCCGGACCCAGCCTCACCCTGGAACGGGAGCTGGGCGAGAGGGATCTCGAGCTCGGGCTGTCGTGGCAGCAACGCGTGAAGGGCGACGGCGCCCGCTCGGGACCGCGCTTGTATGCGCAGTTCACCTTCTGAAAAGCGCAGCTATCCGCGGTTCTTGACGGTGTTGTAACCCGAATGTCATGACTCTGTCACGATCTGCGGCCAGTGCCGTGAACATCATGGCCACGCTCGCACTGGACCAGGCCCCCGCAGCCACGCTGCCGAGGGGCCCTCGACTCGATTATCAAACCCATCCGATGGCCAAGCTGCTGTTCGCCGCAATCGTGCTTGGCGGCTTCGCATTCGCCGGCTGGAGCGTGCTGACCGACACGCGCGGCGTCGGCGAGGAGCTGGCGCTCGGCGTCTTCGCCTTTCTCGGCCTGGCGCTGCTGATCGCGCTGGGCTTCGAGTTCGTGAACGGGTTCCACGACACCGCCAACGCGGTGGCGACGGTGATCTACACCAATTCGATGCCCGCGCACTTCGCGGTGGTGTGGTCCGGCTTCTTCAACTTCCTGGGCGTGATGGTCTCGTCGGGGGCGGTCGCTTATTCGATCATCACGCTGCTGCCGGTCGACCTGCTGCTCAACGTTGGGTCGGCCTCTGGCTTCGCGATGATTTTCGCGCTGCTGCTCGCGGCGGTGCTGTGGAACCTCGGCACCTGGTATGTCGGGCTGCCGAACAGCTCGTCGCACACGCTGATCGGCTCGGTGCTCGGCGTCGGCCTGGCCAACCAGCTGATCCAGGCGGGGTCTCGCGGCGGCACCGCCGGCGTCGACTGGAGCCAGGCGCAGAAGGTGCTGACCGGGCTGTGGATGGCGCCGTTGATCGGCTTCTTCGCCGCGCTGCTGCTGTTGTTCGTGATGCGGATGCTGGTGCGCAAGCCCGAGCTGTACTGCGCGCCCGAGGGCGACAAGGCGCCGCCCAAGGGCATTCGCGCGCTGCTGATCTTCACCTGCACCGCGGTGTCGTTCAGCCATGGCTCGAATGACGGGCAAAAGGGCATGGGCCTGATCATGCTGATCCTGATCGGCTGCGCGCCGACGGCCTATGCGCTGAACCGGACGCTGCCGGCGAGCGCGACTCCGGCGTTCGTCCAGACCGCCAACATCGCGGCGACGACCTTCGACGCGCGTAGCGGCGGGATCGACCTGCCGGCCGATCAGGCGCGCGGGGTGCTCACCAACGCGCTTCAGCAGCGCAAGGCCGAGACCCCGCAGGTCTTCGCTGCGCTGGAAAGCCTGTCGCGCGATCTGACCGCCCGGGTAGCCAGCTACGGCTCGCTCAGCAAGGTGCCGGCGGAAGCGACTTCGAACGTCCGCAACGACATGTATCTGGTGCTCGACAGCACCAAGCTGGCGACCAAGAAGCCCGAGGGTTATTCGGCAGGCGAGCTCAAGGCACTGAAGGAATATCAGTCGAACCTGGAGGCCGGCACGCGCTTTATCCCGGTCTGGGTCAAGATCGTCGTCGCGCTGGCGCTGGGCCTCGGCACGATGATCGGCTGGAAGCGGATCGTCGTCACGGTGGGCGAGAAGATCGGCAAGCAGCACATGACCTATGGCATGGGCGCGTCGGCCGAGCTGGTCGCGGCCGCCACGATCCTGGCGGCCGACCGCTTCGGCCTGCCGGTGTCGACCACGCATATCCTGTCCTCGGGCGTCGCGGGTGCCTCGGTCGCGAGCGGGTCGGGGTTGCAGGCGCGCACCGTACGCAATCTGGCGCTGGCCTGGCTGCTGACGCTGCCCGCGGCGATGCTGCTGTCGGGCGGGCTGTACTGGGTGATGCTGAACGCCGTGCGGGTGTTCGGGCTTTAAGCCCGCGTCACCCGGATCTGCCTGCGTCCGCCAGGTCGCTGGCGGCGATATCCGCCACCCGCTCGATGTGCACCACGTCCTTGTCGAGATGCGCCTCTAGCCGCGCGACGGGGTTCCAATAGGCCACGGCGCCGCCGAGCAGCGCGAATGCAAGCGCGCGAAACCATCGCTGCAGAACCGACTCGCGCATGGCCCAATTCCCTTTTCCGCCACGTGAGAGGCTTTGGGCTAGCGCGGCAGAACTGACGGAGAGATGAACAGGCTTGACCCTGGTCGCGGCACGTCCGAAGCGGTGCGCCGGGGAAGGGAAGTTCCATGACCAAGTCCGCCGGGCATCCAGTTTCGCACCGCCGCATCCTGCTCGCCAGCCTGGTGGGCACTTCGGTCGAATTCTACGACTTCTACATCTACGCGACGGCCGCCGCGCTCGTGTTTCCGGCGCTGTTCTTCCCGGCGGAGGACCCGACGGTTCGCCAGCTGCTGTCCTATGCCAGCTTCAGCGTGGCGTTCTTTGCGCGGCCATTGGGCGGTCTGGTATTCGGCCATTTCGGCGACCGGCTGGGGCGCAAGTCGACCTTGGTCGCGTCGCTGATGCTGATGGGGCTGTCGACGGTGCTGATCGCGTTCCTGCCCACCTATGCGATGATCGGCTGGGTGGCGCCGGCATTGCTGTGCCTGATGCGCTTCGGCCAGGGGCTGGGACTGGGCGGCGAATGGGGCGGCGCCAGCCTGCTCGCGGTGGAGAACGCGCCGCCGGGCTGGGCCAATCGCTATGGCAGCTTTCCGCCGCTCGGCGCGCCGGTCGGGTTTATCTTCGCCAACGGCTTCTTCCTGGTGCTCGGCGCGGTGATGAGCGACGGGCAGTTCCGCGAATGGGGATGGCGACTGCCGTTCCTCGCAAGCGGGCTGCTGGTCGGGCTAGGGCTCTGGGTGCGGCTGCGGCTCACCGAGACCCCTGCGTTCGTGAAGGCGGCGGAGGCGGGGCCGCCGCCCCGCGTGCCGATCGGCGAACTGCTGCGCACGCAGCTGGTGCCGACCATCGCCGGAACGGTGGGCACCGTCGCCTGCTTCGCCCTTTTCTACATCGCGACGGTGTTCGTCATCGGCTACGGCACCAAGGATCTCGGCTACGACCGCGAGACGTTCCTTGGCGTCGAGATGGCGGCGATCCTGTTCATGGCGGCCGGCATCGTCACCGCCGGCGTATGGGCCGACCGCACCAGCGCGACGACGATCCTGATGCGCGGCTGCATCCTCACCGTGCCGGTGGCGCTGGTGATGGGGTGGATGGTAGCCGGCGATGCCTTGCCGCTGCTGTTCGTCTGGCTGGCCGCCGCGCTGTTCGTGATGGGGCTGGTCTATGGCCCGCTCGGCGCTTGGCTGCCCAGCCTGTTTCCAGCGCGGGTGCGCTACACCGGCGTTTCGGTGACCTTCAACCTGGGCGGGATCATCGGCGGCGGGCTCACGCCGCTCATCGCCGAGACGCTGGTGAAGCGCGGCGGGCTGCTGTGGGTCGGCGGCTATCTGTCGGGCGCGGCGCTGCTGAGCCTCGCCGGACTGTTGCTGATCAGGCGACGCGCAGCAGCGTAAGCCGGGCCTTGCCGTGGACGCGGGAGACGTCGACGGTAAAGCCCGCGACATCGATCTCCTCGTCCTTCGCCGTCTCGATGCTGATCCAGGTGGCGGGCCCGGCCCAGCCCAACCGGCCGAGCTTGTCGAGCGCGACCGAACCCGCGCCGGTGCCGTAAGGCGGGTCCATCAGGATCAGGTCGAGCGGCTGCGGCGCCGGACCCAGCGCGAGCACCGAGCCGGGCCGCACCTGCGCGCGCGTTGCGCCGAGCTTGGCGATGTTGGCCTTGAGGGCGTCCAGCGCCGGCTTGTCCTGTTCGACGAACAGGCAGGAGGCGGCGCCGCGCGACAGCGCCTCCAGCCCCAGCGCGCCCGAGCCAGCGAACAGGTCGGCGACTGCCAGTTCCTCGAAGCTTCCGAGGCGGCTGGTCAGCATCGAGAACAGCGCCTCGCGCGTGCGGTCGGCGGTCGGGCGAGTCGTCTCACCCTTGGGGGCGGTGAGCGGTCGACCGCGCCAGGTTCCTGCGATGACACGCATCAGGTGCGGGTCCGCGGCGGACGGCCGGGCTTGCCGCCCGGTTTGGCCGGCTTGCCCCGCCCGCCGGCAGGACCGCGCGCCGGAGGCGCGTTGCGATCGTTGTTCCTGGGCGGACGTGGTTCCTGCGTGTCGCGATGCGCCTTGGCACGCGCGGCGCGGGCGGGCTTGGCCACGCCGCGTGGATCGCTGGCGCGTGAGTCACTGGTCCGCTCGGCGCGCTCGGGACGGTCACTGCGCGGCGGTGTCGCGCGCGGCGTGAAGCGCGCCTCGCGCGTGCGGCTGTTGTCGCTGCCGGTCTCGGAAGGCCGGCTGCGTAGCAGTCTTGCGGTGTTTTCCTCGCGCGCCGGGCGCAGGGGACGTTGCGCGGTGCCGCGCTGCGCCGCGCGCGAGGGATCGACTGTCCCCTCGGCGCGACGTGGGCGGGCGGGACCATTGTCGTCACGAAGCGGACGGTCGGCGCGCTGCGGAGCGCCGCGTGGCGGGAAGCGCCCGGTATCCGGTGCAGGTTCGCCGCGCCGGGGCCGCGCTGCCGCCGTTGCCGGCGCTTCGTCACGTACCGGCCTTGCCGCACGCGCCGGAGTCGCACGCGGCGTGAAGCGGGTGCTCGGCCGTTCCGGCTCGACTGCGCTGCGGCGGGGGCGGGCGTTGATCTGGACGGGCTCGGGCTTGGGCGGCGCATCGGCAACGCGGGCGCGCGTGGCGAATTGCAGGTTCGACGCCGCCTTGCCGCCGCCGGGTTTGGACAGGACCGTGCGGAAGGTGCTCAGGTCGGTGGGGCGAATCTCGTCGACGTCGCCGGGGGGAAGATCGCCCAGGTAGAAGGGGCCATAGCGCGTGCGGATCAAGCGGCTGACCTGAAGACCCAGATGCTCGAGCACGCGCCGCACTTCGCGGTTCTTGCCCTCGGTCAGCGTCATTTCGATCCACAGGTTGGCGCCGGTGCGCCGCTCGATATTGGCGTTGATCGAGCCGTAGCGGATGCCCTCGATCTCGATGCCTAGCATCAGCTCCTCGAGCTGCGTCTGCGTGACTTGGCCATAGGCGCGCGCGCGGTAGCTGCGCTCCACCCCGGTGGCGGGCAGTTCGAGCTCGCGCTTCAGTTCGCCGTCATTGGTGAGCAGCAACAGCCCTTCGGTGTTCAAGTCCAGCCGTCCCACCGGCATCACTCGCGGCAGGCCGTCGGGCAGCCGGTCATAGATGGTCGGGCGGCCCGCAGGATCGAACTCGGCGGTCAGCAGCCCGCTGGTCTTGTGATAGCGGAACAGCCGCGCCGGCGCCGGCGCCTCGACTGCATCCCCGTCGACCGTGACGCCTTCCAGCGACGTGAGCAGCGTGGCGGGCGTGTCGATGACCGCGCCGTTCAGGGCAATGCGCCCTTCGGCGATCATGCGCTCGATCTCGCGGCGTGACGCGATTCCGGCACGGGCTAGCAGCTTGGCAATGCGCTGCGCTTCTTTGGTGTTGGACGGGGGCACTGCGGCGATATAGCGATTATGCCGCGCGGAGCAAAAAGTATCGCGGCGCGGAAATGGCTTTCGCGCGTTTGGCTACTGGGCGGGGTGTTCGAACCCCGCCGCGTCTGGGGCGAAGCGATGTTGTTCGGGAAAAAGAAACGGCTGATCGAACGGGTCCTGATCGTTGAGGACGAGCCGCTGGTGGCGTTCGACACCGAGCATTTCCTGACGAGCGAAGGGTTCGAGATCGTCGACACCGTCGACTCGGTCGCCGACGCGCTGGCCGCGATCAACGACGCGGAGGCGCTGGACCTGGTGCTGGTCGACGTGCGCCTGTCCGACGGCAGCGGCATCGAAGTGGCGCAGGTGGCGCGGGCGCGCGGCGTGCAGGTGCTGTTCGTTACCGGCAATTGCCCGATCGAGGCGCGGTCGCTCGCCGCGGGATGTCTCGCCAAACCCTATCCGCAGCGCGATTTGTTGGCGGCGATCACCGCGATCGAAGCGGTCGTGGAGGGGCAGAAGCCCAAGCGGCTGCCCCACAGCCTGAGCCTGTTCAAGTCCGCGGCTTAGAGCGTCCGCAGGAACAGCACCGCGAAGATCAGCGCCCAGCCGAGCCCCGAGGCGGCGAGCACGAGCAACAGCGTCAGCATCGGGTGGATGGGCTCGTCCTGGCTTTCCATGAACTCGGGCGGCAGGGGCAGTAACGGCATGGCGAGGAGTCCTGTGCTGGCGGAACCCTTCCGTAGCGCACCGACGTCTCGCCTTGCATCCGGTGCGCCACGCATGCGGGCTATTCCTGAGGGGCCACGGTGTCCCGGCGATCCAGACCGCCGCTTGCCCCCAAAAGGCCGATCGGTTCTGGTCTTCCGCGTCACGCGCGCTAGTGTCTCGCCCGAATGAAGAGGGTGCAGGGTTGAGCGACAGGTTGAAGGGCTGGGCGTTGGTGCGCGCGGCGGTGCGCAATCGCAAGACGGCGGCGATGCTGGTGCTGGGCTTCGCGTCCGGCCTGCCATTCGTGCTGCTGATCGGGACGCTGAACGCCTGGCTGGGCGAGTTGAAGGTCAGCCTGGCGACGATCGGCGTGCTGTCGTGGATCGGGCTGGCTTATGCCTTCAAGTTCCTGTGGTCGCCGGTGGTCGATCGGGTGCGGTTGCCGGTGCTCGGCAGGCTGGGGCGCCGGCGGTCCTGGCTGGTGCTGTGCCAGGGCGCGCTCGCGGTGCTGTTGTGGCTGCTTGCCGCGACCGATCCGGTGACGGCGATCGGCAGCTTCGCCATCCTGGCGGTGATCGCGGCGTTCCTGTCGGCGACTCAGGACGTGGTGATCGACGCCTGGCGCATCGAAGTGGCCGACGACACCGCGACGGTGGAACTGCTCTCGGCGATCTACCAGCTCGGCAACCGGTTCGCGGCACTGGCGGGCGGCGCGCTGGCGCTGGTGCTGGCGGCGCGGATCAGCTGGCCCAGCGTGTATGTCGGGTTCGGCTTCGTGATGCTCGGGGCAGTGGCGATGACGCTGTTCACGCCCGAGGCCGCGGCCGATCCGGCCGAGCGGATGTCGCCGCTCGCCGGCCATCCCGTCCCTGAAGCGCCTAAGCGCGGAGTCGCGCTGGCGGTGGTCGCGGTCTGCTGGGCCTGGGCGATCCTGTTGCTCGGCAGCTTCATGGTTGAAGCGCTGCGGCCGGTGGCTCCCGGAGCGACCGCGCCCTCGTCGGGCACCTTCACCCAGACCTGGGGCCCGTGGATCATCGTCGCGACGGTGATCGTGCCCGCACTGGTCGCGGCCTGGACCAACCGCTTGCCGCAGCATCGCGGCGAGGAAGAGCCCGCACCGGGCGGGCTGCAGACCTTCGCCAATCACAGCTACCGCGCGCTGATCCTGCCGCTCGCCGAAATCGTCGGGCGGCTACGCTATGGCGCGCTGCTCGTGCTCGCGGTGATCCTGCTCTACCGCATCGCCGATTCGATCTGGGCGCCGTTCGCCTTTCCCTTCTATCTGGGCGAGCTTCACTACACCAATGACGAGGTCGCCTTCGCGTCCAAGCTGTTCGGCGTGGTGATGACGATCGTCGGCGTCGGCGTCGGCGGGCTGCTCCTCGCAACCTTGGGGCGCATGCCGACGCTGCTGGCGGGCGGCGTGGTGGCGGCGGCGTCGAACCTGCTTTATGCCGATCTGGCGCTGGGCGGCGCCGGCCTCGACGCGTTCTCCCACCTGTTCCTGCTCGACCGGATCGGCGTCGAGCCGCGCATGCTGCGGCTGATGCTGGCGATCTCGGGCGAGAACATCGCCGGCGGTCTCGCGGGCACCGCGTTCGTGGCATACATCTCGTCGATCACCTCGCGCGACTATAGCGCCGTGCAATATGCGCTGCTGTCGTCGATGACCTTCCTGGTCGGTGCGCTCGGGCGTGCCGCCACCGGGGAAGCGATCGAGCGCTATGGCTATGCCGATATCTTCTACGTGACCGCCGGATTGGGCGGGCTGGCGGTGGTGCTGGTGCTGGCCGAGTGGTGGCGCTCCGCCGCCGTGGAGCGGCGCGCCCGGGGCGGAGAACGCGTTCCCGCCTGACGCCGAGGCGGCAGGCCAGGTCGGCGGTTCAGAGCGGCAGGGCCATGTCGGCGAACGCCTCCGACAGCGCATGCGCGGTCGACAGCACGCCATAGGCGTCGCGGGTGCCGAGCAGGTCGGCGAGCAGCATATGCGCACCCTCGGTATTGTCGCGCACGCGGCCGAGCACATCGAGCAGCACCGCCTCGGCGCCGGTCATGCGCGGGCAGCACCACGGCGCGATCTGGATCGGGCCGCTGGCGGCGGTGGAGATTTCCGCCATCAGCGCGCGCAGCAGCACCAGCGGACGCTGGAAATGCATTCCGAACGCCGTGACGAAGGCATGCGCGACCGACGCATCATGGATGCCGTTGGTGCCCATCTGGCGAACTCCGAAGAGCAGTAGGCGGGCGCCGGCGTCCTCCGGCTGAAGAGCGGGCAGGGTGGCGACGAGGGTCTTGCCAGCGGACATGTACGACTCCTGCAACGATGACCCGACACGTCATCGCCGCTCCGCTATTGCAAGTCAATCGCAACAAAACGCGTCAGTCGGGCAGTTCGTCGTTCTGCTGGAGGACTGTCCCGGCGAGATAGAGCGAGCCGAGGATCAACACGACCGGGGCTGGCGTGTTCCGGCCCGCGATCGCCCGCAGCGCCGCGGGAATGTCGACGGCCTCCTGGGCATCCAGCCCCCGCGCGCGAGCGGCCTGGGCCAGGTCGGAAGGGGCATGATGCGCGTGCCCCGGCACCGGCACGGCGACGAGCGATTCGGCAATCGGCGCGAAGCGGTCGAGCATCGCCGCCGCATCCTTGTTGGCGAGCATCCCCAGCACCAGGTGGAGCGGGCGGCCTGCGGCGACGTCGCGCATCGCCACGCTGACCGCGTCGGCGGCGTTGGCATTGTGCCCCCCGTCCAGCCAGAGCTCAGCGTCGGCGGGAAGCAGCGCCGTCAGCGGCCCGGGGCCCAGGCGCTGCATCCGCGCCGGCCAGCGTGCGGCGTCGGCAGCCTCGATCAGGGCAGGCTCGGGGATGGCCACTTGCTGCTGGTGGCGCAGCATCGCGATGGCGAGCGCCAGATTGCCGGGCTGATGTGCTCCAGACAGAGCGGGCAGTGGCGTCTCGACACTGCCGCGGGCATCGCGATAGTGCAGCCGCCCGTCGGCGACGTGGAAGTCCCAGACCTCCCCCTGCGCCAGCACCGGGGCACCCGCCGCCTCGGCGGCTTCGCGGACCGTCTGGGCGATGTCAGGGGCATAGCGCATCGTCACCAGCGGCACGCCGGGCTTGGCGATGCCGGCCTTCTCGGCGGCGATGGCGCGGAGCGTGTCGCCGAGAAACGCCTCATGGTCGATGCCGA
Source organism: Sphingomonas sp. S2-65 (assembly GCF_021513175.1). Taxonomy (NCBI): domain Bacteria; kingdom Pseudomonadati; phylum Pseudomonadota; class Alphaproteobacteria; order Sphingomonadales; family Sphingomonadaceae; genus Sphingomonas; species Sphingomonas sp. S2-65. Next base: position 471,465 of record NZ_CP090953.1, read on the forward strand.
GCTGCGCGATGCCGGTGACTGCTGGCGCGGCGATGACGTTGGTCGCGTCCAGCCGACCGCCGAGCCCGACCTCGACGATGCATGCGTCGGCAGGCGTTCGCGCGAAAGCCAGGAAGGCCGCGGCGGTGGTCACTTCGAAGAAGCTGGCGCCTAGGTCGCCGCCCTGGTCGAGCACTTCCTCGAGCAGCGGCGCGAGGTCCGCGTCGGTGATCAGCGTGCCGGCGAGCCGGATACGCTCGTTGAAGCGCACGAGGTGCGGGCTCGAATAGACGTGCGCCCGCATGCCCGCCGCTTCGATCGCCGCGCGGAGGAAGGCGCAGGTCGAACCCTTGCCATTGGTGCCGGCGACGTGGAGCACCGGCGGCAGCCGCAACTGCGGATTGCCGACACGATCGAGCAGGCGCGTGATGCGATCGAGGCCGAGGATGTCGGCGCCGGGCGAAAGCAGGGTCAGCCGGTCGAGCTGGCGCTGGACGGCGGGGTCGGAAGAGATTGCGAAGTCCACTACTCCCTCTCTCCGCTTGCGGGGAGAGGGTCGGGGAGAGGGGCATGAGGAGGGCGCGTCGCACTGCCCCTCTCCCCGACCCTCTCCCCTGAAGGGGAGAGGGAGATCGTCACGCCGCCACCTTGTCCGGGCAGAGCAGGCCGATCAGCTGGCCCAGCTTCTCGCGCAATTCCTTGCGGTGCGTGACCATGTCGACCAGCCCGTGCTCGCGATAATATTCCGACGTCTGGAAATCGTCGGGCAGCTTTTCGCGGATCGTGTTCTCGATCACTCGGCGCCCGGTAAAGGCCAGCGTCGCGCGCGGCTCGGCGATCTGGACGTCGCCCAGCATCGCATAGGCCGCCATCACGCCGCCCGAGGTCGGGTCGGTCAGCACGACGATATAGGGCAGGCCGGCATCGTGCAGCATCTCGATCGCCACGGTGGTGCGCGGCATCTGCATCAGGCTGAGAATGCCTTCCTGCATGCGCGCGCCGCCGGATGCGGTAAAGACGATGTACGGGGCATGCGCGCCGATCGCCGCCTCGACGCCGGCGATGAACGCCTCGCCGACCGCCTGACCCATCGATCCGCCCATGAAGGCGAAGTCCTGGACGCCGATCACCGCCTTCTTGCCCAGGATCGTACCCGAAGCGTTGAGGAACGCGTCCTGCTCGCCGGTCGCGGCGCGCGCCGCCTTCAGCCGGGCGGGATAAGGCTTCTGGTCGCGGAACTTCAGCGGGTCCTCGGCGACCTTCGGGCTCGACAGCACGGTGAAGCTGGCTTCGTCGAACAGATATTGGAAGCGCAGCGCCGGTCCGATCCGCTCATGATGGTCGCAGTGCGGGCAGACATACAGGTTCTGCTCCAGCTCGCGGGTGAACACCATCGTCCCGCAGCCCTTGCACTTGTGCCAGAGATTGTCCGGGGTCTCGTCGGTGCGGGTGGTGACATAGGCGAGGGCGTTGCGGACGCGGCTGATCCAGCTCATGCGACTTCCTTGGAGGCGGCGGCCAGCGCCGCCGAAAGGGATTGGATATAGGTTCGGACCGGCCCGGGCGCGGCGGCGCCGTGCTGCCCGACCAGGTCGACGATCGCGGACCCGACCACGACTCCGTCGGCGACGCGGCCGATTGCGGCGGCTTGTTCGGGCGTGCGTACGCCGAAGCCGACGACGATCGGTAGGTCGGTCGCGGCCTTGAGCTGGGCAACCGCGGTATCGATCGACGACTGCGCCGCCTGCTGGAGACCGGTGATACCCGCGACCGAGACATAATAGACGAAGCCCGAGGCGCCGTTCAGCACCGCGGGAAGCCGTACCGCGTCGGTGGTCGGAGTGGCGAGCCGGATCACGTCCAGCCCGTTGGCGCCGAACGGCGCCAGCGTGTCGGCCTCCTCGGGCGGTATGTCGACGCAGATGATCCCGTCCGCGCCCGCCTCGGCCGCCGCGGCGGCGAACCGCGCTGGATCGGGGCGCGTCATGGTATTGGCATAGCCCATCAGCACCAGCGGCACGTCGGGATGCGCTGCCCGAAACGCGCGGACGATCTCGAGCACGTCGGCCGTGCGCGTGCCCGCGCCCAGGCTACGCAGGTTCGCCGCCTGGATCGCCGGTCCGTCGGCCATCGGGTCGGTGAACGGCATGCCCAGCTCGATCACGTCGGCACCGCCTTCGACCAGCGCGTCGAGCAGGGCGTTGGTCGCCGCCGGCGTGGGATCGCCCGCCGTCACGAAGGTGACGAGCGCGGCCCGGCGCTGCTCGCGTGCGTTGGCAAAGGCAGTGGAAAGGCGCGTCACAACGCCACGCCCAGCGCGTCGGCGACTGTGAAGATGTCCTTGTCGCCCCGGCCGCAAAGATTGGCGAGGATCACCTTGTCGCGCGACATGTCGCGGGCGACGCGCGCAACCGCGGCGATGGCGTGGCTCGGCTCGAGCGCGGGGATGATGCCCTCGGTCCTGCACAGCAGCTGGAACGCGTCGAGCGCCTCGGTGTCGGTCACGCTGGTATAGTCGACTCGGCCGATGTCGCGCAGCCAGGCATGCTCGGGCCCGATCCCGGGATAGTCGAGCCCGGCCGAGATCGAATGCGCCTCGGTGATCTGGCCGTCCTCGTCTTGGAGCAGATAGGTGCGGTTGCCGTGCAGGATGCCGGGCTCACCGCCGGTCAGGCTGGCGGCATGGCGCTTGTCGAGCCCTTCGCCCGCCGCCTCGACTCCCAGCATCTTCACGTCGGCATCGTCCAGGAACGGGTGGAACAGCCCGATCGCGTTGGATCCGCCGCCGATCGCCGCCACGAGCAGGTCGGGCAGCTTGCCGGTGCGGGCCAGCATCTGCGCGCGCGCTTCCTTGCCGATCACCGACTGGAAGTCGCGGACCAGCTCGGGATAGGGGTGCGGACCCGCCGCGGTGCCGATGATGTAGAAGGTGTCGTGGACGTTCGCGACCCAGTCGCGCAGCCCCTCGTTCATCGCGTCCTTGAGCGTCGCCGCGCCCGATGTCACCGGCACCACTTCGGCGCCGAGCAGCTTCATGCGGAACACGTTGGGCTGCTGCCGCGCGACGTCGGTGGCGCCCATATAGATGACGCAGGGCAGGCCGAAGCGCGCGCACACGGTAGCGGTCGCCACGCCGTGCTGGCCAGCACCCGTCTCGGCGATGATCCGGGTCTTGCCCATCCGCATCGCCAGCAGGATCTGGCCGATGCAGTTGTTGATCTTGTGCGCGCCGGTGTGGTTCAGCTCGTCGCGCTTGAACCAGATCTCCGCGCCCATGCCCTCGGGCGCGGACTGGCGCAGCGCCTCGGTCAGCCGCTCGGCATAATAAAGCGGGCTGGGGCGCCCGACATAATGCTCCAGCAAGTCGTCGAACTGGGCCTGGAAGGCGGGGTCCGCCTGCGCGGCGCGATATTCGCGCTCCAGGTCAAGGACCAACGGCATCAGCGTCTCGGCGACGAAGCGGCCGCCGAACTGGCCAAAATGCCCGCGATCGTCGGGCTGGGCGCGGAAGGAATTCGGTGTGTTCATAGGGATGTCACGGCTTTAAGGAATGCGGCGATCTTGTCCACATCCTTGAGCCCCGGCGCGCTTTCGACGCCCGAGGAGACGTCGACGGAGGTAGCGCCGGTTACGTCGATCGCCTCGGCGACGTTGATCGGGTCGAGCCCGCCCGACAGGCTCCACGGCAGCAGGTGGCGGTGGCCCTGCAGCAGCCGCCAGTCGAACCGGAGCCCCATGCCGCCCGGCAATGCCGCGCCTTCGGGGGTCTTGGCGTCGTAAAGGATGCGGTCGGCCGCGCCGGCGAACGCGGCGCCGGCGGTCAGGTCGGCAGCGGTCTTCACCGCAACGGCCGCCCAGACCGGACGGCGGATTCGCGCCCGGATCGCCGCGACTCGCGCCGGAGGTGTCTTATGGAGCTGCACCGCGTCAAGCCGCCCGGCAGCAACCGCGGCGTCAACCAGAGCGTCATCCGGATCGACGAACACGCCCAGCTTCTCGACGTGATCCGGCACGCGCGCGGCAAGTCCCGCCGCCTGTTCGAATTGGAGGTGGCGCGGGGAAGGGGCGAAAAACACGAACCCCACCTGCGCGGCACCGTGGCGGATGGCGGCGTCGAGCGTGTCGGGCGTGGACAGGCCGCAGATCTTGGCGAGGACGGGCATGCGCCGCCTCTACTCCCGGCAGTGCGGCTCTGTCACGTCACAGCGTGGCGGCGATATCCCGGGCGGCCTGATCCGGATCTTCGGCCTGCGTGATCGGCCGCCCGACCACCAGGATAGACGCGCCCGAATCGAGCGCCGCGCGCGGCGTCACCACGCGCTTCTGGTCGCCGGCCACGCCGTCCGCCGGGCGCACGCCGGGAACGACGAAGAAGCCGTCGGGCCAGATCGCCTTGACCGCGGCGACCTCCTCGCCCGAGCAGACGATGCCATCTACGCCGGAGGTGCGCGCCAGTTCGGCCAGCCGCAGGACCTGGGCATGCGAGTCGGGCGCGACGCCGATCGAAACCAGGTCGCTATCGTCCAGGCTGGTGAGCATGGTGACCGCGACGACCTTGGTGCCCGCCGGTGCGGCCGCCTTGGCGTCCTCCAGCATCGCGCGGCCGCCGGCGGCATGCACGGTGAGAATCGCGGGTTCGAGCGGGCGCAGCGCCTGGACTGCCTTGGCCACCGTGTTGGGAATGTCGTGCAATTTTAGGTCGAGGAAAATCGGCACGCCGATCTCCGCCATGTCGCGCACGCCCTGCCGGCCGTTGGCCATGAAGAACTCAAGGCCAAGCTTGATGCCCCCGACATGTTTGCGCACCCGCTTGGCGATAGCCTTGGCACGGTCGAGCTCGGGCGTGTCGAGCGCGACAAAGATGGGGGAGCTCATGCGCGGGTTTCCGGCACCGCGGGCTCAAGAAGAGGGTCAACGATGATCGGTGCCGGCGGGGTGGCGGCGCGGAGATCCGCCAATGCGCGTTCCAGCCCGGCTATCCGCGCGCGGGTGCGCCACCGCATCGCCTGATATGCGACCAGCGACGGCAGCAGCCCGAGGAGGAACACCAGGATCAGCAGCATGGGCAGGCTGAAGTCCGCGACAAGGCCAGTGGACAAACGGATCGTCACCGTCTCGTCGCCATTGTAGATCACGAATGCCGCGACAAGGCCGCCCAGCAACAGCCAGAACAGCACCTTCAGAAACCGCATTCCGCCTCCACTCCTACCATCACGCCGGCGACCTTAAGCCGCGAGGCCGCGCTTTGCCAGTGCCGCCGACCCGGCGGTCACCGCGCGCCTATCTCTTCACGAAGCTGCCGGAACAGGTTCGGCACGGCGGTGAGCCGCGGCTCCTCCTCGTCAAGGATCGCGTGGAAGGCACGCTGCTTGAGCGTAGCGATTCGCTCCTGGCCGAGCCGATCTTCCGGCGAGAGGGTGGAGAGCACGATATCGATCAGCCGGTCGGCGCCATGAAGCCGTCCCCACAGATAGTCGTTCTCGCGATAGGCGCGGCTGAAGAACGCGCCGAAGCTGTTGAACTGGATGCCCTTCAGCGTGGCCTCCGCGCCGCCCTGACGAATCGTGGTGGCATCGTCCGGCGAAATGCGGTCGACGCGTATCGGGTCGAACTCGTCGAGGCCCTCACCCTGGAGCAGCGGCAAGGTCGCGATGTCGAAGAACGGGAAACCGAGATGCGCGAGCAGCATCGGCCGTCGCAGATCCTCCGACAAGGCGCTGAACCCGTCGGATAGCCGCGCATCGGTGGCGGCATCGAGCGCGCGCAGCGCCATGCGCTCGGCGAGCAGGTCGAGCACCGGTCCGGCATCCTCGGTCACGGTGCGTGTCGCTTCGCGCAGATCGGCATAGGGCTCGGAGCGCTTGAGCTCGACATAGCTGGCCAGCGATTCGTAGATCGCGGTGCGCATCGGCAGCAGCTCGGCGCTTGCGTGCGGCTTTTCGACTTCGCTCAAACGCCGGGCCAGCAGGCGCAGCCGGCGGATACGGAAGCCCAAGTCATGGCTGCGCAGGAAATCGAGTGTCTGTGGGCTCGCGCCGTTCGACATCGTCGCTCCGAAGCGATCTCCGCCACGCGCCCGCACCGCAGCTGCCACCGCGTCGCGGATCTCGCGCAACCGATCGGGCTCATGGCGCGCGCCGATCGTGTAGATCAGCCGCGCGATGCGATCGATTGTGCCGTCGACCTTCAGCAGGCCATAAGCGGTGTGGCCGTATCCGGCCTTCGCGGCGGCTGCGACTTGGGCGCGGCGGCGCCAGGTGGCGACACGTTTCGGCGTCGGATAATCGAGCCACAGCGTGTAGCCGAACAGCGCCTCGACCTGCGTCTCTACCTCGGTGCGAATTTCCGAGACGATCGACAGCATCCGCTCGATCTTCTCCGAGCGGGCCGAGATCGCCTCCAGATTGTCGCGGATCGGCTGTTCGCGCGGCAGTTCGGACAGCGAGCCGATGATCGTCTGGAAGAAGCCCGGCTTGGCGTCCTGTTCCCCATAGAAGTCGAAGCGGAAATTGGGGAAGGGGTCGACGAACACGAAGCGCCGGTCGACCTGGCGGCGAGAAGGACGCTCGCGCAGTGCCTCGATCGCGGGACGGAACGGGGCGTTGGCGAGCACCGACCCGTCGATCAGCACGGCTTTTTCGGCGCGGTTGTCCTCCCATTGCTGGGGCAGCATACGCTGGAGGAAGGTGTCGCGGCTCGGCCAGTCGTCCCCGCGCTCCGCGAGCAGCGTGTCGATCTCGGCGACGCCGAACGGTGGGAAGGCGCCCGGGAAGCTGGATGTGGCCCGCGCCGCGAAAGCCAATTCGGCGGGATGGGCGAACCCTCCCGCTTCGGTGCCGCGGTCGCTGAACGGAAACACCAGCCGGTGCTCGGTCTCCAGAACCTGTGGCGGAGTATTGAGCCGGATCGTCTCGGGATGACCGCGGAAATCCGTGACCGTCACGAACAGGTCGAGTGGCTGGCCGGGGGGCAAGAGCCGATGCGAGGTCGGTCCCTTCGCCATCGCGTCGAACGCGTCGAGCAACATGGTGAGCAGCCGGGTGCCCCCGAATGGCGGCTCGAACCAGCGCGAGCGGACGAAGCGCTCCAGCTTCATCCGCACCTCGTCCCGCGCATCCGCGTCCACCGTGGCATCGATGGTCTTGCTGCGGTTCGCGACGACCCAGGCTATCGGCGCCGCCCACAATTTGGCGAAGCGGTGCGACGGCGCCTGGCGGGGCTCGATCAATGCCTCGACATCGGCGTGCGTCAGCCACAATTCGGTGAGCGGCTCCAGCGACTGCCCGGAGGTGATCGCCTGGGCCAGGAAGATCGCGTTGATCCCGCCTGCGCTCGCACCCGAGAGGATGTCGACCAGCACATGCAGGTTGACGCCGGAGGTCGTGCGGATCTGGTCGAGCAGTTCGCGGTAGATGCCGTTGCCGCCCTCGCCTGCCTGGGCCGAGCGGCTGGCGAGGGCGAGGCGCCAGATCTCCTTGGTGATGCCGTGCATGTAGACGGCAAGGCTGATGCCGCCATAACAGACCAGCGCGAGCCGCAATTCCTTGTCACGGGGCTGCACCATCAGGCTGGATGCAGCTCCGCCCAGATCGGCAGATGGTCCGATGCGGTGCGTGCGTTCAGGCTCTCATGCACCCCGCATGCCTGTATCGTCAGATTCGGTGTGACCATGATCCGGTCGAGCCGCGCCATAGGCCGTCGGGCGTGGAAGCTCTTGCCGGTGGCGGCGAAGGTGAAATGCTGGGCGAAATCGCGCAGGCACCCGCTCCCGGCACTCCATTCGTTGAGATCGCCCATCAGAACGGTCGGCGGATGCTGCGCGCTGGCGTTCAGATGTGCGATCACTGCGTGTGCCTGCCGCCGGCGCCACAGGCCCGACAGGTCGAGATGCATGCCCACCACGCGGGTTACCTGACCCCGCAGGCGGATGTCGGCGACAACTGCGCCGCGCGGCTCGAGGGAGGGCAGGTGGATGACCTCGCAGTTCAGGACCTCCGCGTCGCGGCGGATCAACAGCGCGTTGCCATGCCACCCCATCGATCGCGCGCGCATGCCGAACAGGACAGGCTTCCAGTCGCCATGCTCGGCGAGCAAGTGGCTGGTGAGAACCGCGTCGCGTGCGCCGAAGCGGCGATCGGCCTCCTGGAGCGCGATAATGTCGGCGTTGATCTCGCACAGAACCTGCAGCGTCCGCTCAGGCCGGCGCCGACGATCGGTGCCGATCGACTTGCGCATATTGTAGCTGGCAACCTTGATCATGCGCGCATCTTATCGGGTGCTTGGAACGGAAAGGGCAAGAGGGTCAGCTCGGATGCCCTTCGGCGCCGCGCTGATCGCTTGCCTCTTCGGCCGCCTCCAACAGGCTGTGTGCGGTCGCGATGGCAGCTTCGGGGGACATGGCGACGGCAACGCCGTCGGGACCATCAAGCATCACCTGCCCTTCTTCGGCAGAGGCGTTACCGCCCTTTATCTCTGGTTCGTGAGGCAAGATGCGATCGGCCATCGAGCGTTTCCTTGGTGTGCAGGTCCTGAACGGACTTCATCGCGACCCAACTCAGAGAAACCCGGAAATATCCGGGGTTAGGGCAGTCGGCTGCAATCCCAGCGGTTCAGCCACTCCGCCACTACCCGCGGATATAGCAGGTGCTCTTGCTCAAGGACGCGGACTGCAAGGGAGTGGGGCGTATCCCCGGGCAAGACGGGAACCTCAGCCTGACCCAGCAACTCACCGGCATCAAGTTCTTCGGTGACGATGTGCACCGAGCACCCGGCGACGGTATCGCCGGCCTCCAGCGCCCGACTGTGCGTGTCGAGCCCCTTGTACTTCGGCAACAAAGAGGGGTGGATGTTGACGATACGTCCCTGCCATCGGCCGACAAATGCGTCAGACAGCAGCCGCATATAGCCCGCGAGCGCGATCGCCTCCACGCCCGCTTTCCGTAGCGCGGAGTCGATCGCGGCTTCGTATTCCGCCTTGGGCATGCCCTTGGGGCTCTGCGCGAAGATGGGAATGCCGCGCTCAGCGGCCCATTCGAGCCCCGCCGCATCAGGCTTGTCGCTGGCGACAAGGACCACTTCATAGGGAGAGTCGTTCGTCCTCGACGCTTCCACCAGTGAAGCCATGTTCGAGCCGCGGCCCGAAATCAGGATGCCGAGCTTGCGCTTAGCCATCGTGCGTGGCGGACCAGGGCTGGCGAGCGCTCCAGGTTTCCTCTGCGCCAAACACCGTGCAGCCACGGCTCCCCGCTTCGACCGTGCCGATGGTGAACACCGTCTCGCCGGCTTCGGTGAGTTCGCGCGAAACGGCCTCGGCATGATTGGCTGCAACCGCCGCGACCATGCCGATGCCACAGTTGAAGGTGCGAGCCATCTCTTCGGGCTCGATGTTACCCTGTGCCTGAAGGAAGGCCATCAGTCGCGGCAGCGGCCAAACTGACGCATCGATCCGCGCGTGACAATCCTGGGGCAGCACGCGCGGGACATTCTCGAGCAGCCCTCCGCCGGTGATATGAGCCAGGCCGTGGATCGTGCCCTTGCGCAGCTGCGGCAGCAGGCTGGCGACATAGATGCGCGTCGGCGCCATCAGTGCATCGATCAGCAGCCGTTCCTGGTCGAAAACGGCAGGCCGGTCGAGCTTCCAACCCTTGTCGGCAGCCAGTCGGCGCACGAGCGAGAAGCCGTTCGAATGGACGCCGGTCGAGGCCAATCCCAGCAGCACATCGCCCGGGCGGATCGCGCTGCCATCGATCAGCCGGCTGCGCTCCACTGCGCCGACGCAGAAGCCAGCAAGGTCATAATCGCCATCGGCATACATGCCCGGCATCTCGGCGGTCTCTCCCCCGATCAGCGCGCAGCCGGCCTGGCGGCATCCGTCGGCGATGCTGGCGATCACGCGTTCGGCGACACCCGCGTCGAGCTTGCCGCTGGCGTAATAGTCCAAGAAGAACAGCGGCTCAGCGCCTTGGACGATCAGGTCGTTGGCGCACATCGCCACCAGATCGACGCCGACGCCGTCATGCGCATCATGCTCGATCGCCAGCTTCAGCTTGGTGCCGACGCCGTCATTGGCGGCGACCAGCAGCGGATCTTCAAATCCCGCCGCCTTCAAGTCGAACAGGCCGCCGAACCCGCCGAGATCGGCGTCGGCGCCTGGCCGGCGCGTCGAGCGGGCAAGCGGGGCGATGGCGCGGACAAGGGCGTTGCCTGCGGCGATGGAGACGCCCGCCTGGGCGTAGGTATAGGCTTGCTGGTCGCTCATGGCCGATGCGCTTAGCGCCCTATCTTGCAAATCGGAACTCCCGATGCACAGTCATTACGCGCTTGGCTTCCGGGCCGGCCTTCGCCAAAAGAGCCCGCACATGCAGGTATCGCGTTTCTCCGCCACCGTCGGCCTTGTTGGCGCGCTCGCCCTGGCGGGCGTGACCGGCATGGGACTGGCGCAAGGATCGGGTGCTGGCGCCGGCGCCGTTGCCGTGGATGCGTCGGGCAGCTTTGAAGTGTCGGGCGTTCAGGTGGACGTGAAGGGCAAGGATGCCGAAAGCGCGCGGCAGGGGGGCTGGAGGCTGGCGCAGCGCAAGGGCTGGGAGATGTTGTCGCAGCGGCTGACCGGCAGGAAATCGATGCTTCCCGACGGAACGCTCGATGCGCTTTCCGCGGGAATCGTGGTTGAGCGCGAGCAGATCGGCCCCGACCGGTACATCGCCAAACTGGGCGTGCTGTTCGACCGTGCGCGCGCCGGAGCGATCCTGGGCGTATCGACGCAGGTCACCCGCTCGCCACCGATGTTGCTGGTGCCGCTGGAATTCTCCGGCGGCGTCGGCCGTGTATTCGAACGCGAGACCGCCTGGGTGCGTGCCTGGAACCGCTTCCGCAGCGGCGGCAGCACGATCGACTATGTCCGACTGGGCGGAACAGGCCCGGACGCTTTGCTGGTGAACGCCGGCCAGACGCTGCGGCGCGGGCGCAACTGGTGGCGTACCGTGCTTGACCAATATGGTGCGTCCGACGTGCTGGTGGCCGAAGTGCAGCTGCGCCGCGAATATCCTGGCGGGCCGGTAGTGGGCGTGTTCGCTGCCAACCACGGCCCCGATCGCAAGCCGATCACCAGCTTCGCCCTGCGAGTCGACAATGCCGACGCGCTCGACGCGCTGCTCGACGCCGGTATCCAGCGGATCGACGCAGCCTATCAGCAGGCGCTGGCGGGCGGATTGCTGCGCGCTGACGCGTTACTCGCCACGCGGCCGCCACGCGTGAAGACCGAGGCAGAGAAACAGGCCGAAGCCGAAGCAGCGGCCACCGCCGCCGCCGCCGCGACCGCTACGTCGGCAATCCCGACGCCGCTGCCGACCAGCGTCTCCACCGCCAGCTATACGCTGCAGATCGAAACCCCGAACGTCTCTGCGCTCAACGCGTCCGAGTCCGCAGTGCGCGGCGTGCCCGGCGTGCGGTCGGCGGCCACCACCAGCCTGGCGCTGGGCGGAGTCTCCGTCATGCGCGTGTCGTATGACGGCTCTATCGCTGGCTTGCGTGCGGCATTGGAGGCCCGGGGTTGGCAAGTTCAGGAAGGCGCGGGCGTGCTCCGCATCCGCCGGGGAGGCCCGGCCGCCGCACCCACACCACAATCCGCGCCCGGGAACTCGAGCGCCGCGACCGGCGGATGACGCAGCTTCGCCTGCCGCTCGGGCTACCCGAAGCGAGCGAGACGGACTTCCTGGTAAGCGACTCCAATGTCCGCGCGGTGCAGCAGCTCGAGCGCTGGGCGACTTGGCCGGTGATGGCCGCGCTGCTGGTAGGCCCGCGCAAGTCGGGCCGCAGCCTGCTCGCACGTATCTTCGCGGCCAAGAGTGGCGGTCGCATCTTCGATGATGCCGACCGCGCCACGGAGGCCGATGTCTTCCATGCCTGGAACCTGGCGCAGCAGGAACGGCGCCCGCTGCTGATCGTATCCGAAGCCGGGCTGCCCGCTTGGCAAGTGAAGCTGCCCGACCTGCGCTCCCGCCTCGCTGCATCGCCGCTGCTGGAGATCGGGCCGCCCGATGACGTGCTGATCCCTCAGTTGATCGAGCGTGCGTTCGAGCGCCATCTGCTCCACGCCAAGCCAGAGGTGATCGCCTGGCTGTCGCGCCGGATCGAGCGCAGCCATATCGCCATCCTGCGCGTTGCCGATGTGCTGGAGAGCGAAGCCGAGCAGCGGCTTACCATCCCGATGGTGCGCGCCGCATTGGAGGCTGCCGGCCTCCTCAATGAATTGAAAGAAGACGAGGAACGATGACCAAGCCCGTGATGCGCGTTCCCCAGGAAGAAGCAGCCGTAAGCGCGGGCGCCGGCGAGCGCTATTTCAACCGCGAACTGAGCTGGCTGGCGTTCAACCGGCGCGTGATGGACGAGGCATGCAACCCGGCCCATCCGCTGCTCGAGCGGCTGCGCTTTCTGTCGATTTCGGGATCGAATTTCGACGAGTTCTTCATGGTGCGGGTCGCCGGCTTGCTGGGGCAGCAGCTGCAGCAGGTCGAGGCGCGCTCGGCGGACGGCATGACGCCGAGCCAGCAGCTGACGGCGATTTCGGCGGAGGCCGAGATCCTGGCGGACAACCAGCAGAGCGTATGGACCGTTATCCGCCGCGATCTTGCCGAAGCGGGTATCCATGTCCTCGAAGCCGATGCTCTCGAAGGCGAGATACAAGAATGGCTTGAGGTGCATTTCGGCGAGCAGATCTTTCCGATCCTGACTCCCCAGGCGCTCGATCCGGCGCACCCGTTCCCGTTCATTCCGAACCAGGGGCTGAGCGTGATCTTCGACCTGGTGCGCGACGTCGACCAAGAGCCGATTCGCGAACTGGTGCTGCTTCCCACGACCATGCCCCGGTTCGTACGGCTGCCTGGCGAGCCGGCGCGCTACGTCGCGATCGAGACCGTCGTGAAACGCTTCTCGTACCTGCTTTTCCCGGGTTACACCGTCTTGGGCGCGGCGGTGTTCCGCGTGCTGCGCGACAGCGACCTTGAGATCGAGGAAGAGGCCGAGGACTTGGTCCTCACATTTCGAACCGCGATCAAGCGGCGGCGACGGGGCCGAGTCATTCGCCTGGAGATGGAGGACTCGATCGATCCTTCGCTCGAAGCCGTGCTGAAGGAGGAACTCGGTGGGAGCGAGGCACTGCTAACCGAGACCGGCGGCTTCCTGGGCGTCGGCGACCTTGCCAAACTGGTCGAGGAAGACCGACCGGAGCTCAAATTCTCGCCGTACACGCCGCGCTTTCCAGAACGGATCCGGGAATATGGCGGTGACTGCTTCGCGGCGATCCGGGCCAAGGACATCGTCGTCCACCACCCGTATGAAAGCTTCGACGTGGTGATCGCCTTTTTGACGCAGGCGGCGCAGGATCCTGACGTCGTCGCCATCAAGCAGACCCTCTATCGCGCGGGCAAACAGGCCGGAGTCATCAACGCGTTGATCGCCGCTGCCGAGGCCGGCAAATCCGTCACGGCAGTCGTTGAATTGAAGGCGCGCTTCGATGAGGAGCAGAATCTTCTGTGGGCCACCGCTCTGGAACGGGCCGGGGTCCAGGTCGTCTACGGCTTCATCGACTGGAAAACCCATGCCAAGGTCTCGATGGTCGTCCGCCGGGAAGGCAATGGCTTCCGCACCTATTGCCACTTCGGTACCGGCAACTACCATCCGGTGACCGCGCGCATCTACACCGACCTCAGCTTCTTCACCGCCGATCCGCGTCTCGGCACCGATGCCGCCCAGCTGTTCAACTACGTCACCGGCTATGTCGAGCCCAAGGCGCTGAAGCTGTTGACGATAAGCCCGCGGGACCTGCGCAATCGATTGATCGAGCTGATCGACGGTGAGATCGCCCATGTTCGCGCTGGGCGGGGAGGAGCGATCTGGGCGAAGATGAACTCGATCGTCGATCCCGCGATCATCGAGAAGCTGTACGAAGCAAGCAATGCAGGGGTTGAGATCGACCTCATCATCCGGGGTATCTGCTGTCTTCGCCCCGGCATAGCTGGCTTGTCGGAAAATATCCGCGTCAAGTCGATCGTCGGCAGGTTCCTGGAGCACAGCCGGATCTGGGCGTTCGGCAATGGCGACGCGCTGCCCAATGATAACGCGCAGGTCTTCATCTCGTCCGCTGACTGGATGCAGCGCAACTTCGATCGGCGCGTGGAGTTCATGTTACCGATCCTCAACAAGACGGTTCACGATCAGGTGCTGGATCAGGTGATGGTGGCGAACCTGCTCGACAGTGAGCAGAGTTGGTTCCTTCAGCCCGATGGCAAATATGTGCGGGCCGAAACAAGCGAAGGAGCATTCAACCTGCACCGATATTTCATGACCAACCCGTCACTATCGGGCCGCGGCGCGGCGCTGGAGAAGCGCAAGCCGGTACCCAAGCTGTCGCTCAAGCGGCGGCGTACGGCAAAGGGTGCGTGAGCTTGGCCACGCTGCTGTCACGCACTCCGCGCCAGGAGGAAGGCGCCGCCGATCCCCGCGTCGCGATCATCGACATTGGTTCGAACTCGGTGCGGCTGGTGGTGTATCAGGGGCCAGCGCGGCTGCCGGCGATCCTGTTTAACGAAAAGGTTATGGCGGGTCTTGGCCGGTCGCTCGCTGAAACTGGGGCGATCGAAGCCGCCGGGTTGAAGCTTGCCGCATCGGCGCTCGCCCGCTTCGCCACCCTGGCGCGGGAGATGCAGGTAAACGAGTTGCGCACCGTCGCCACTGCGGCGGTTCGGGATGCGTCCAATGGGCATTTGCTGATTGCTACGGCCCGGCAGCTGGGGCTGGAGGTCGAGTTGCTTCCTGGCGAGGAGGAGGCGACTGCCTCCGGCCTCGGCGTGCTTTCGGGGATACCGGATGCGGACGGGATCGTCGGCGATCTTGGCGGCGGTAGCCTGGAACTCGTGCGGGTCGTCGCAGGCGCGATTACCGACCGAATATCCTATCCGCTCGGTGTGCTGCGGCTTGGCCCGATCCGGGCGCAGGGTAAGGGCGTGCTCGACCGGACCGTCGGCAAGTTGATCCAGGAGACCGGCTGGGCAGGCAGGGGCAGGGGGCTCCCCTTCTATCTGGTGGGCGGCTCGTGGCGCTCACTGGCGAAGCTGGACATGCACCTTTCGGCCTACCCGCTGCCGGTAGTCCATCAATATACCCTTTCGCTCGATCGTGTCGGCGAACTCACGCGAACGCTGGCCGATCTGTCGAAGGCCGAATTGAAGGCCGTTCCCGATCTGTCGAGCTCCCGCTTGCCCACGCTCGGAAACGCGGCGGCATTGCTCACCACGGTTCTCAAGCATCTCGGCAGCAGCGGCACCGTCGTTTCCGCCTTTGGCTTGCGTGAAGGATTGCTGTTCCAGCGCCTCACGCGTGAGCAGCGCCAGGAGGACCCGCTGATCGTCGCCGCGCGCGACGAGGGGCGAAGGCTCGGACGCTTTCCCGAACATGGCGATCTGCTCGACCGCTGGATCGCGCCGCTATTCGCTGAAGAGCCCCCCGAGTTGGCACGGCTGCGGCATGCCGCCTGCTTGCTTGCCGATGTCGGCTGGCGCGCCAATCCCGAGTTTCGCGACGAGCGCGGCATGGAGATCGGACTGCACGGGAACTGGGTCGGTATCGATGCGACTGGCCGCGCGCTGATCGCCCAGGCGCTCTATGCGTCGCTCGGCGGGAAGATGGACAGCCCCGAGCCCCTCGGCCGCCTTGCGGGATCCGAGGCGCTCCGCCGCGCCAAGCGCTGGGGTCTGGCGATGCGGCTCGGCCAGCGGCTGAGCGGCGGGGTCGCCGCGCCGCTGCGGCGCTCGCGCCTCGTGCTGGAGGACGGAACGCTGGCGCTGCTGCTAGAGCCTGAAGACGAGGCACTGTACGGAGATACCGTCGAGCGCCGCCACAAGGCGCTGGCAGCCGCGTTCGGCCGCCAGCCTGTCGTGGAAATGTAGCCGCGGCTCAGCCGCAGCGCGCGCTCTCGATCTTGCCGTCGGCGCTCAGATGCAGGTTCAGCCGATCCTCGCGATAGTCCATCGTCACCGCCATCCCCGGTTCGATCCAGCGCAGCGTCCTGGCGCCGGACAACCGCATTGCGTCGGCTGCCGCGGCGTCGCCACGCTGCTTGCCGAGCAAGGACGCCAACCCGTCGCTGGTGCAGGCGCCCGCAGGCGCGGCAGGCAGCTCGGCGACGGAGCGCTGCTGGGTGCAGCCGGCAGATGCCAGCACGGCCAGGGGCAGCAGGGTACGGATCATTTGGACGGCTCCTCGGTACGGGTCATCACCAGCTTTCCGTTGCGGACGGTGAACCCCAGCTGACCCTCGACCAGTTCCAGCGCGTCGCGGCCGAACTGCTCGTACCGCCAGCCCTCCAAAATCGGCAGGCCGTGGCGCACGCCGGCGGCCAGCGATTCCAGATCCTCCGACCGGGCCAGCAACCGGGAGGCGACGTTGATCTCCTTGGCGCGGATCTTGAGCAGCAGCTTGAGCAGATCGGCGACCAGCGCGCCGTCCTTGCCCAGCGCCGGCTTACGCTCATCGCGCGAGGGCATTTCGGCGCTCGACATCGGCTTCGCACCTTCGATTGCCGCCATCAGCCGCCCGCCAATGTCGTTGTTCGCCCATGCCGCCGATAACCCGCGAACGCGCGTGAGGTCTGCCTGTTTGCGGGGAGGATTGCTCGCGATGTCGGCCAGCGTCTCGTCCTTCACGATGCGGCCGCGCGGCAGATCCTTGCCCTGTGCTTCGAGCTCGCGCCAACGGGCTAGCGCCTTCAGTCGACCCAGCACCTCGGGCTTGCGGCTGGAAATGCGCACCCGCTCCCAGGCGAGATCGGGGTCGTTGCGATAATTCTCAGGGTCGCCCAGTCGCTCCATCTCCTGGTTGAGCCATACGCCACGACCGCTCTTGCGCAGCTTGTCGAGCATCTTGGGGAAGATACGGGACAAATGGGTGACGTCGCCGATCGCATATTCGATCTGCCGAGCATCGAGCGGCCGTCGCGCCCAGTCGGTGAAACGCGCGCCCTTGTCGACGACGATCCCCAGATAGGTGTCGACAAGGTTGGAATAGCCGATCTGCTCGCCTTGCCCCAGGGCCATCGCTGCGACCTGCGTGTCAAACAGCGGGAAAGGGGTCTTGCCGGTCAAGTTGTAGACGATCTCCAGGTCCTGGCCGCCGGCATGGAAGACTTTGAGTACCTCGTCATTCTCGGTCATCAGATCGAGCAGTGGCTTGAGGTCCAATCCCGGCGCCATCGGATCGATCGCCGCGGCTTCTTCCGTGTTCGCCACCTGGATCAGGCAGAGCTCGGGCCAATAGCTGTTTTCCCGCATGAACTCGGTGTCGACCGTGATGAAGTCGGACTTCGCGAGGCGGGTGCAGAGAGCGGCGAGGGTTGCGGTATCCTCGATCAGGCCATGTATGTGCATCGGAAGCCCTTATACGGGTCTTCGGGTTGACAAAAGTGGGGTCTGACAGGAATGCGCGGCCACGCTATTTAGACCCTGTGCCTCCGCGGGGCCGACGATCATCGAGAGAATGACCATGCACCCCTATCGCACGCATACCTGCGCCCAGCTCCGCGCCGACCATGTCGGCCAGGAAGTCCGTGTTTCCGGCTGGGTACATCGCAAGCGCGACCATGGGGATCTGGTGTTCATCGATCTGCGCGACCATTACGGCGTGACTCAGATCGTCACCGACGTTAGCGGCCCCGCGTTCGCCGTCATCGAGTCGTTGCGTAGCGAGGCCGTCATCACGGTGACCGGCACGGTCGTCGCGCGCGACGCCAGCGTCGTGAACCCGAACTTGCCGACCGGCCAGATCGAAGTTCGCGCGGCTCAGGTCACCGTCCAGTCCGTCGCGCAGGAACTGCCGCTCCCCGTGTTCGGCGACTCCGAATATCCGGAAGATATCCGGCTGCGCTATCGCTTCCTCGATCTGCGCCGCGACAAGGTGCACAAGAACATCCTGCTGCGCTCCAACGTCATTTCCTCGCTGCGCCGCCGGATGATCGATCAGGGTTTCACCGAATTCCAGACCCCTATCCTGACCGCGTCGAGCCCCGAGGGCGCCCGTGACTATCTCGTTCCCAGCCGCGTCCACCCTGGCAAGTTCTACGCGCTCCCCCAGGCGCCGCAGATGTTCAAGCAGCTGCTCATGGTCGCCGGCTTCGACCGCTATTTCCAGATCGCCCCCTGCTTCCGCGACGAGGACGCCCGCGCCGACCGTAGCCCGGGCGAGTTCTACCAGCTCGATTTCGAGATGAGCTATGTGACCCAGGATGACGTGTTCGCCGCGATCGAGCCGGTGCTGCACGGCGTGTTCGAAGAGTTCGCCGATTGGGAAGGGAAGGGCCGCAGCGTTTCGGCGCTGCCGTTCAAGCGCATCCCCTACCGCGAATCGATGCTGAAATACGGCAATGACAAGCCTGACCTGCGCAATCCGCTGCTGATCACCGACGTCTCCGACCACTTCAAGGGCTCGGGCTTCAGCCGATTCGCGTCGATGGTCGAGGGCGGTGACGTCGTCCGCGCGGTGCCGGCACCCGGCACGCACGAGAAGTCCCGGAAATTCTTCGACGACATGAACAGCTGGGCGCAGAGCGAAGGCTTCCCTGGCCTCGGCTATGCGACGCAGAAGGACGGCGTGTTCGGCGGCCCGATCGCCAACAACCATGGCCAGGAGGGTATGAAGGCGATTGCCCAGGCGATGGGCCTTGGCCCCAATGACGGCATTTTCTTCGCCGCCGGCAAGGAAGCCCAGGCCGCCAAGCTCGCCGGCCTCGCCCGCACCCGCGCGGCGGAACAGCTCGACCTGATCGACAAGAAGCGCTTTGAATTCTGCTGGATCGTCGACTTCCCGATGTTCGAATATGACGAGGACACCAAGAAGGTGGACTTCAGCCACAATCCGTTCTCGATGCCGCAGGGTGAACTGGAAGCGCTGGAGACCAAGGACCCGCTCGATATCCTCGCCTTCCAGTACGACATCGTCTGCAACGGCATTGAGCTGAGCTCGGGCGCGATCCGGAATCACCGTCCGGAAATCATGTACAAGGCGTTCGAGATCGCCGGCTACAGCCAGGCCGATGTCGACGCGAACTTCGCCGGCATGATCAACGCGTTCAAGTTCGGCGCCCCCCCGCACGGCGGCTCGGCCCCGGGCGTCGACCGCATCGTCATGCTGCTCGCCGACGAACCCAACATCCGCGAAGTCATCACCTTCCCGATGACGCAAAAGGCCGAGGATCTGATGATGGGCGCGCCGTCCTTCGTCAGCGAGAAGCAGCTGAAGGAACTCAGCATCCGCCTCTCGCCGCAGATCGCGGCGGACCTGGCAAAGAAAGGCACCGACGGCATCGTCGATCCAGCGGCCGGCTGAGCCAGGGCGCTCCGGCCCTCGCCGGGGCGCCCCCGCGCGCCTATATGGTCCGGTAACGAAGCCGCGCAGGAGAGAGCATGTTGGACCCGGCGAACCCCCGCGCCCGCACCCGCGCGGAAGCGACGATAGGCCTGGCCGACCTGTTCACGATCGGTATGGGCCCGTCCAGCTCGCACACCGTCGGGCCGATGCGCGCCGCCGCCGCCTTTGCCGAGGCCGCGCTGGACCGTGGCGCGCCCACCGGCGTTTCCTGCGAGCTGTTCGGTTCACTCGCGCTCACCGGTCGTGGCCATGCCACCGACACTGCGGTGATCCTTGGTCTCGCCGGCCACCGCCCCGACGCGGTGGATCCGGACGCCGTCGCTACCATCGTCTCCACCATCCGCGCGGAGGAACAGCTTGTGCTCGGCGGGCATGTCGCGGTGCCGTTCGTCGAGGGCCGCCACCTGATCTTCCGGGACGACCGCTTCCTGCCCGCGCATCCCAACGGCATGCGCTTCGTCGCGCATTATGCCGATGCCGAACCCTTTGAGAGCTTCGTCTATTCGATCGGCGGCGGCGCCATCGTCGAGGGCGGCTGCGAGCCGCCCCAGACCAACGTGAAGCTGCCCTTCGCCTTCACCTCAGGCGCCGAACTGCTCGCGGTCGGCGAAGCGCAGGGCGTCTCGATCGCCGACATCGTCCGCGCCAACGAATCGGCTTGGCGCGACGATACCGAAACTGACGCCTTTATTGATAGCCTGCGCGCAGCCATGTCGGCCTGCATCGATCGCGGCTGCCGCGGGGAGGGCGAGCTTCCCGGCGGGCTGAAGGTCAAGCGCCGCGCCCGCGACCTTCACCAGCGACTGATCGCTCGCGGCCCGCGCAGCGATCCCTCGCTGGTCTTCGACTGGGTCAGCCTCTGGGCACTCGCCGTCAACGAAGAGAACGCCGCCGGCGGCCGCGTCGTCACCGCGCCGACCAACGGTGCGGCCGGCGTGATCCCGGCGGTCTTGCGCTACTACGAGACCTTCTGCGCCGCGCCGACCCCGGCAGGCGCGCGCACCTTCCTGCTCACCGCCGCCGCGATCGGCTTTCTGTACAAGAAACGCGCTTCGATCTCCGCCGCTGAAATGGGCTGCCAGGGTGAAGTCGGCGTTGCCTGCTCGATGGCCGCGGCCGGCCTCGCCGCAGCCTTGGGTGCCACAAATGCCCAGATCGAGAACGCCGCCGAGATCGGCATGGAGCATAATCTCGGCCTCACCTGCGACCCGATCGGCGGCCTTGTCCAGATCCCGTGTATCGAGCGCAACACGATGGGCGCGATCAAGGCGATCAATGCCGCCTATCTCGCGCTGCACGGCGATGGCAGCCATATCGTCAGCCTCGATGCGGTGATCGAGACCATGCGCCAGACCGGCGAAGACATGCGCTCCAAGTACAAGGAAACCGCCCAGGGCGGGCTCGCGGTCAACGTCGTCGCCTGCTGATGCAGCGTTTCGCCGCGTCCGCACGTTAGGGCGCGCATGACGATCGACCTGCGCGACTATGAAGCCGGTGACCCCTTTGACGGCCACTACAAGAAGAAACTCAAAAAGCTCCAGGACCGGCTGAGCCGCATCCATTACGCGCATATCGTCCATAAGCGCCGCGCGATCATCTTGTTCGAAGGATGGGACGCGGCGGGGAAGGGCGGCATTATCCAGCGGCTGACTGCCAAATGGGACCCGCGCTATTTCGAGGTATGGCCGATCTCCGCGCCGACTCCCGAGGAAAAGGCCCGTCACTTCCTCTGGCGCTTCTGGCGCCGCCTGCCGTCCGACCACAACATCGCGATCTTCGACCGCAGCTGGTATGGCCGCGTCTTGGTCGAGCGGGTCGAGGGCTATGCGATCGAGGCGGAGTGGCGCGAGGGCTATGCCGCGATCAACGACTTCGAGACCCAACAGGTCGCCGATGGCACCACGCTGATCAAGATCTTCGTCCACACCACCCAGGAGACCCAGGATGCGCGGCTGAAGGACCGCATCGAACATCCATGGAAGCGGTGGAAAACCGGCCTGGACGACTTCCGCAACCGTTCGAAGCGCGCCGAGTATCTCGACGCCATGGACGATATGTTCCGGAAGACGGACACCGACAACGCGCCCTGGATCGTGATCGACGGCAACGACAAGAAGGCGGCGCGCATCGCAGCACTCACCGTCATTGCCGACGCGCTCGAACGGCAGGTGCCCATGACGCCCCCGGAGCTCAACCCAGAAGTTATCGAGGTGGCGCAAAAGGCGCTAGGCAAGCTCGACCTGGACGACTGAGATAGGCGTTCAGGCGGCGGCGAAGCTTCCGTCGTCGTCCATGACGTGCAGGGCGCCGTCGGCGATTGCGAAATATGCGCCGTGCAGCGCCAGCTTGCCTGCCGCTTCGCGCTCCGCGACCCAGGGGAAAGTGCGCAGATTGGCTAGCGACACTCGCACCGTCTCCAGCTCCAGCGCGCGCACGGCTTCGGGGCCGTCGCCATGCTCGGCGACGATCCGGTCGCGCGCCTCATCCAAGATGTCGACCCAATGTGCGATGAAGCCGCCGGCGCCTGGCTCGGCATCGGCGAAGCGCTTGGTGAGCGCGGCATGGACGCCGCCGCACGCGCCATGGCCCATTACCACGATCTCAGGCACCTCAAGCTGCGTCACCGCGAATTCCAGTGCGGCCGATACGCCATGACGCCCGCCGCCGGTCTCAAACGGCGGGACCAGATTGGCGACGTTGCGCACCACGAAGATTTCGCCGGGCAGCGTATCGAAGATCTGGGCCGGATCGACACGGCTGTCGGAACAGGCGATCACCATCACCTTGGGGTCCTGGCCCTGGGACAGTTCGGCCCAGCGCTCGCGCTGGCGCCGATAGTCACTGGTGCGGAAACGCTGATAGCCGTCGAGCAGGTCGGTAAAGTCTGTCATGGCACCTCTATAATCACGCGCGCCGCGGTTGCGAACCCGCTTCGGCGCGCTGCAATCACGGATGCACAGCGCTTGGTTGTGTGTGGGCAGGCGGATCGCTATTTGCCCCTGCATGAACGAGATGTCGCCGCTTCCCCGTCCCGAGCGTGTCCGCAAGCCGGACTGGATCCGCGTGAAAGCGCCGACCTCCGCCGGCTTTGCCCAGACTCGCGCGCTGATGCGCTCGAAGAGCCTGACGACGGTGTGCGAAGAGGCGGCCTGCCCGAACATCGGCGAGTGCTGGTCGAAGAAGCACGCCACGGTGATGATCCTTGGCGACACCTGCACGCGCGCCTGCGCCTTCTGCAACGTCAAGACCGGCATGCCGCGCGCTGTCGACCCGATGGAGCCCAACAACGTCGCCGATGCCGCGGCGCAGATGGGCCTGGAGCATATCGTCATCACCTCGGTCGATCGTGACGATCTGCCGGACGGCGGCGCCAAGCAGTTCGTCAAGGTGATCGAGGCGATTCGCAAGTCCAACCCGATCACCACGATCGAGATTCTGACCCCTGACTTCCGCAACAAGCACGAGCAGGCAGTCGAGATGATCGTCGCGGCGCGGCCCGACGTCTACAACCACAATCTCGAAACGGTGCCGCGGCTCTATCCGACGATCCGCCCTGGCGCGCGCTACTACGCCTCGATCCGGCTGCTGGAGACGGTGAAGAAGCTCGATCCGTCGATCTTCACCAAGTCGGGCATCATGCTGGGCTTGGGCGAAGAGCGTCTGGAAGTGCACCAGGTCATGGACGACATGCGCTCCGCCGACATCGATTTCCTAACCATGGGGCAGTATCTCCAGCCCACGCCCAAGCATGCCAAGGTGATCGACTTCGTCACGCCCCAGGCATTCAATTCCTACGGCGCGATCGCTCGGGCCAAGGGGTTCCTGCTGGTAGCATCCTCGCCGCTGACGCGCTCGAGCTACCATGCCGGCGACGATTTCGCGAAGATGCGCGCTGCGCGTGAGGCCAAGCTCGCGCGTGCCTAAGCATTCCGAAACGCGCTCGTTGCCCTATGCGCCCGAGCAGATGTTCGACCTGGTCGCCGATGTCGGCCGCTATGGCGAGTTTCTTCCTTGGGTATCGGCGGTGCGCGTTCGTACGAACAGCGACACGCAGATGGTTGCGGACCTGATCGTCGGGTTCAAGGGCCTGCGCGAAAGCTTCACGTCCAAGGTGGAGAAGCAGCGTCCAGAGCATATCCGCGTCGACTATCTCGAAGGCCCGCTCAAATATCTCAACAACGACTGGACGTTCCGCCCGGACGGGCAGGGCGGGTGCCACGTCGATTTCTGCGTCGACTTCGCCTTCAAGAGCCGGGTGTTCGAGATGCTCGCCGGGCAGGTGTTCGACCGGGCATTGCGCAAGATGATCAACGCGTTCGAGGAACGCGCCGCCCGCCTCTATGGCGACGGATCCGCCTCGGCTGTCCCCGGCATCAGTAGTTCGAGCGCGCACAACGCCGCCTGAAGGCGGACGCCTCCGCGCCCGCTATCTTCGAAGTGCCGGGCATCGGCAACGATGTGCTGCGGGTCCGCGCCGCGCTCCGCTTGAGCGAATACGACCGTGCCCACCGGCTTTTTCTCCGACCCGCCACCGGGACCGGCAATGCCGGTGATAGCCACCGCGACATCGGCATTCGACCGCTTCAGCGCACCCTGAGCCATGCTCCAGGCCACCGCGATCGATACCGCGCCAAAGGTCTCCAGCACGTCGCCGCTGACGCGCAGTGCCTCGGTCTTGGCCTCGTTCGAATAAGTGACAAAGCCGACCTCGAACACGTCGGACGAGCCTGGAAGCTCGGTCAGCGCCGCCGATACCAGCCCACCGGTGCAGCTCTCCGCAACCGCGATCTTGCGGCCCAAGGCTCGATTGGCCTCGATGACCTTGCGCGCGGCGTCGACGAGTTCGTCAGGAAGAATCGTATCCATCACGCGCTTGGCTCTGCCAGCTTCCAGGCCGCGACGCGAGTCATGGCAGCGAAGGTGAGGGCAGACGGACGGTGGCGATGGCCTGCGTGGCCATGCCCTCGCCTCTGCCGGTGAAGCCGAGCCGTTCGGTGGTGGTGGCCTTCACGCTCACCGCGTCGGCCGGAATCCCGAGGATCTGAGCGACATTCGCCCGGATCGCTTCGCGATGAGGGCCGATCTTGGGCGCCTCGCACATCAGCGTGACGTCGATGAAGTCGATGACGCCGCCGCGTGCCGCCACGAGCCCGGCCGCATGCTGAAGGAACTGAGTCGAGGCGACGCCGCGCCATCTCGGGTCGCTGGGCGGAAAGTGCAGCCCGATGTCCCCGGCGCCGATCGTCCCGAGTACCGCATCGGTGACCGCATGGAGCACGACGTCCGCGTCGCTATGGCCCGAAAGTCCCTTGTCGTGGGGGATTAGGATGCCGCCGAGCCAGAGTTCCTTGCCCACTTCGAAGCGATGCACGTCGAACCCTTGCGCGCTGCGAACCTGCAGGGCGGTGCCCAGGCGCAGCTCTGCAGTCTGGAAGTCCGCCGCAGTGGTAATCTTTTCCAGCATGAGGTCTCCCCTGACCAGGTGCACGTCGCCTCCCATGGACCGGACCATCTGGGCGTCGTCGGTCGCGTCGCGTGTTGAGGGCCATCGGCGATGGGCGTCGTACAGCGTTGCGAAGTCGAAGGCTTGCGGCGTCTGCACCCGGCAGAGCGCTTCGCGCGGCACCACATCGCCTGCGGTATCTCCATCCGACGTCACCAGGGTGTCGGCGACTGGGAGCACCGGCATGGCCGCATCGTGATGCTCAAGCGCTGCCAGCAACCGGTCGATCACGCCATGGGAGAGCAGAGGCCGCGCCGCGTCGTGCACGAGGATCTTTGCGGGAGCATCCGGCGCGAGCGCGTCCAGGCCGTTGCGGACCGACTCTCGCCGGGTCGCACCACCGGTGACGAAATCCACGTCGCCAAGCGCTTCGCTCAGGGATTGCTGTTGCCCGTCGCCAATGACGATTAGCACTCGGTCGATCGCAGGGTGCGACGACAAGGCATGATAGCTATGGGCGATCACGGGCTTTCCGCCCAGACGGGCGAACTGCTTGGGTGTGGCAGCGCCGGTTCGGACGCCCCGTCCGGCTGCGACGATGAGCGCGGTGGTTCTTGATTGCCCCATACGCTGCCGCGTAGACCCGGGCGGCGCGCTTGCCAATCCAGGCTTGTCCGAGTAGCGGCTGATGCCTACTTTCCAGGCAGATATGCACGACCTTGCTCCCATTCAGATCGGTCCCGTCCGGATCGAGGCCCCGGTGTTGCTGGCGCCGATGACTGGCGTGACGGACTTGCCGTTCCGACGGGCAGTGCGGCGGTACGGGTCCGGATTGAACGTGACCGAGATGATCGCCAGTCAGGCGGCGATCCGCGAGACCCGCCAGTCCATCCAGAAGGCGGCGTGGGATCCGATCGAAGAGCCGGTTTCGATGCAGCTGGTCGGCTGCACGCCCCATGAGATGGGCGAGGCCGCAAGGCTCAACGAGGATCGCGGCGCGGCGATCATCGACATCAACATGGGATGCCCCGTCCGCAAGGTGACGAACGGCGACGCCGGATCGGCGCTGATGCGCGACCTGACACTTGCCGCCGCTCTGATCGAGGCCTGCGTGAAGGCAGTAAAGGTGCCCGTCACCGTGAAGATGCGGATGGGCTGGGACCATGATAGCCTGAACGCGCCCGAACTCGCGCGCATCGCGCAGGATCTGGGTGCGCAGCTAGTCACCGTACACGGCCGCACCCGCAACCAGATGTACAAGGGCTCCGCGGACTGGTCCTTTATCCGCCGCGTCAAGGATGCGGTGACCATTCCGGTGATCGCAAACGGGGATATCTGCACTGTCGCGGATGCGCGTGAGGCGCTCGCCCAGTCGGGTGCCGATGGCGTGATGATTGGCCGTGGCGCCTATGGTAAACCCTGGCTCCTGCGGCAGGTGATGGACGCGCTGTCGGGAAAGGGCGACCGCGCAAATCCTGGTCTTGAGGAACAATACCGCGTCGTTGTTGAGCATTATGTAGACACCCTTGCTCACTATGGCGATGAAGTGGGCGTCAACATGATGCGCAAGCATATCGGTTGGTACACCAAGGGCATTCATGGCTCAGCCGAGTTCAGGAACAAGGTGAACCAGGTGTCCGACCCCAAGCGCGTGCTCGATATGCTCGATGAATTCTACGCGCCGTGGCGCTCGCGCGCAGCGGCTTGAGCCGCGCCGTCGCGACAGAGGCCAGGAGGCCGAGCTACGCGGACGTGTTCGCCGCACTTCCGATCGCGATCCTGGTATTGGACGCCGATGGACGCATCGCGCACGCTAATCCGGCATGCGAGTTGCTGCTCAACCAGAGCGAGACTGCGATGGTCGGTCAGCGATATGACGCCGTCCTGCTTCCACCAGACGACTATGCAGAGCGTAAGGACGGACACGGTTTCGCCGCGTTCGATGTCGACGTGATGACGGTCCGAGGCGTGCGCGTGCGGGTCGACTTCCTCGAAGCGCCGATTGGCGAGCACGCCGGCTGGCGCATCCTCGCTCTGCATCACGCGGCACAATCGCGCAGGATGACGCATGGTGCCGACCGATCCGCGGGGGCAAGAGCCGCGATCGGCGCCGCCGCCATGCTGGGGCACGAGATCAAGAACCCGCTCTCAGGCATTCGGGGAGCCGCTCAGTTGCTGCAGGGTGGCGAGGAGGATGCTGGCTTGACTGCGTTGATCACCGCCGAGGTCGACCGCATCGCGACGCTGATCGACCGGATGCAGGATTTCACCGACACGCGGCCCCTCGCGATTCGGCCAACGAACATCTACCCGTTGCTCGACCACTCTCGTCGTGTTGCGTTGGCGGGCTTTGCACGTGATATCCCTATCGAAGAACGCTTCGATCCTTCATTGCCTTCGATCCTGGTCGACCCCGACGCACTCCTTCAGATACTGCTGAACCTCCTGAAGAACGCTGCGGAGGCTTTGACGGGTACTGGCGAGCCGCGGATCACGATCGCCACCGCATATCGCCACGGCATGTCGGTCAGCAGCGGGGCCGGTCGACCGCGTCAGCCGCTACCAATCGAGGTTCTGGTCATGGACAATGGTCCGGGCGCTCCAGACGACATCATTGATCATCTGTTTGAGCCCTTCGTGTCCAGCAAGCCGGAAGGGAAAGGCCTCGGTCTTCCGCTCGTCGACAAGCTGGTCCGCGACATGGGCGGGGTGGTGCAATATTCACGAGAGCGCGATCCGGAGGTCACCGTGTTCCGCCTCCTCCTTCCGAGGGCGGCATGAGCGGAACCGTGCTTGTCGTCGATGACGACGCGGCGATCCGAACCGTCGTCGCCGCGGCGCTGAAACGCGACGGCCACCGTGTGATCCTGGCGGCGAGCGTCGCCGAGCTGCATGAAAGGCTGGCGGTCGAGACGCCGGACGTGCTGGTGACAGATGTGGTCCTGCCGGACGGCAACGGCCTTGAAGTCGTAGCCACTCTGTTGCGCGATCGGCCCGGACTGCCGGTGATCGTGTTTTCGGCGCAAAACACGCTGGCGACCGCTGTACGGGCAACCGAGGTTGGCGCCTTCGACTACCTTCCCAAGCCGTTCGATCTGGACATGCTGACCCGCGCCGTTCGCGCGGCATTGGCCAAGGCGCGGAGTGGAGAGACCGATTTCACGGTGACCGAGGCGGGGCCGGGTTCGCTGATCGGCCGGTCTCCGGCCATGCAGGAAGTGTACCGAGTCGTGGCGCGTGTGGTCGCGAACGATCTCACGGTTCTAATCTCAGGCGAGTCCGGGACGGGCAAGGAACTTGTCGCCAAGGCGATACATGATCTGGGTCCGCGCCGACGTGCCCCGTTCATCGCACTGAACATGGCGGCGATTCCTCGCGAACTCATCGAGGCCGAATTGTTCGGGCATGAACGCGGGGCGTTTACTGGCGCGCAGGCGCGGGTTGCCGGCAAGTTCGAGCAGGCCGCGGGCGGAACGCTGTTCCTCGACGAGATCGGCGACATGCCGATGGATGCGCAGACCCGCTTGCTGCGGGTGTTGCAGTCTGGGGAATTCACCTCGGTCGGCGGCGTGCGAACGATCCGCGCCGACGTTCGGATCGTGGCGGCGACGAACAAGGAGCTTCCGCAGCTCGTCCAATCAGGACTGTTTCGCGAGGATTTGTTCTACCGGCTCAATGTCGTGCCGATCGCGTTGCCGGCGCTGCGTGAACGGAGGCAGGACGTGCCGCTGTTGGCGCGGTATTTCCTGGAGCGTGCCGCAGGGGAAGGCTTGCCGCGCAAGCAGTTGGAACCGGATGCCATCGCAACGCTCGAAGCGTATGCGTGGCCCGGAAACGTGCGGGAGCTCGAGAACCTGATGCGGAGGCTCGCGGCGCTTGCCCGGGATGATCGTATCGACGCTTCGACAATTCGCGACACCCTAGGCGGAACGCAGGTACAGCCAAAGGCAAGCGGAGATGCGCGTCTCGAGTCGGCGGTACACGCCTGGCTCGACCACATCGCCATGACCGAACCCCAATCACTGGACGACGGCACGTTGTACGATCGACTGATCGGCGACGTGGAACGCCCGCTGATCGAAGCGATGCTGACCCGGCATGGCCGTAATCAGCTCAGGGCGGCGCGGGCTCTTGGCATTAACCGCAATACCTTGCGCAAGCGCCTCGACACCCTCGGGATCGAGATCGATGACGAGATATCCCGCGGCTCGGGATCTTAACGCACGCCTCTATGAAATTATGTGTTTTCTGAGCAACGGTTGCGTTGTATCGAAGACACGATGGATGTAGCCGTTGAGCAGACAGCCGAAACCGAACCGCGCGAGCGGCGGTTGGGCGTCACGCCGGCGATAGAGCTCCTGGTATTAGCGATCGCGGCCGTAATGGCGCTAGCAACCTACTTCATCGTTGCCCGACAGGGCATGCCGCAGCGGCTTCTGACTCCGCCGCTGGTGGCAACCCTGCTGGTTGCGAATCTGATCACATGCGGTTCGCTGATCGTCCTGATTGGCCGTCGCGTTGCCTTGAAAAGGGCCGCGCGCCTACCCGGCGGCGGCCGGGCGCAGCTTCACCTGCGGTTGGTTGCGATCTTTTCCATTCTTGCAGCGGTCCCGACGGTGCTGCTTGCAGTGGTAGCCTCGATCCTGTTTCAGTCGGGCGCCGAGTTCTGGTTCTCCGGCCGCGCGCAGGGCCTGCTTGAGAACTCGCGTGGGCTCGCCGAGGAGTCCTACGCGCAGCTTCTGCAATATGTCGACAACGAGAACATCGCGCTCGCCCGCGACGTGAATCGCGCGCTGAATTCGGGCTATGTGATCGATACGCCCGAATTCAAGGCGAGCTTCTCGTGGACGGTGTTCCAGCGAAGCCTGTCGAGCAGCCTGCTCTTCTCGATTTCGAGCAAGGGAGACATCCAGACGCAGGCGCTGGTCAACAATTCCGATCGCAACCTGATCCTCGACGTTCAGCCAGAGGATGTCCGGAAGATCAGCGAGGGCAAGCTGAGCGTCGTGGGGACCAACCCCAAATACACCTATTCGTTGACGCGCGTCCCGGACACGGACCTGTATCTCTATTCCTATCGCGAGCCGTACGCCAACGAGATGGCGGTTCGGCTAGGCCGCGTGAAGTCGGTGTTCACGGACTATAACGCGCTCCTTTCCAGCTCGCGGTCCATCCAGCTCAAGTTCAACGTCGTCCTGTTCGTGATCTCCCTCGTTATCATCGCGCTGGCAGTGTTCTTCGCGATCACCGCTGCCGACCGGCTGGTCCGTCCGATCAACGAACTCGTGAGCGCGGCAAGACGCGTGGCGGGCGGGGATTTAGGAGTGCGGGTCGCCGTTGCTCCCAACGCCGACGAGATCGCCACGCTCGGCAGTGCGTTCAACGGCATGACCGAGCGGCTGCAGGCGCAGACGGGCGCATTGGTGTCGGCCACCGCAGAGGCGGAGAGCCGCCGCGTGCTGATCGAGGCAGTGATCTCGGGCGTGTCGGCCGGCGTGGTGGCGATCGACGCGGCGCGGAAGGTGGAGCTGATGAACGCGTCGGCGCGCGCGCTGTTGGGGCGCGGGGATGAGGATCCGGTTGGACGGCGTTTGAAGGACGTGGTGCCGGAGCTTGATACTCTTGTTGACGCCGAAGAGCGTGAAGCGGTGGTGCAGATCAGCACGGGCGGTGAAGCGCGGACGCTTGCCGTGAAGGTCACGTCCGACGAGCAGGGACAGGTGCTTACCTTCGACGACATCACCCAGCAGCTGAACGATCAGCGCCGGGCCGCGTGGGCGGATGTCGCACGGCGAATCGCGCATGAGATCAAGAACCCGCTGACTCCGATCCAGCTCGCCGCCGAGCGGCTCCAGCGCCGCTACGGAAAGCAGATCGATCCCGCGGACACGACCTTCGCCAAGCTGACCGAAACCATCGTGCGGCAGGTTGGCGATCTGCGGCGGATGGTCGACGAGTTCTCCTCCTTCGCACGCATGCCCAAGCCTGTGTTCCGCGAGGAGTCGCTGCTCGACATCGCCCGCCAGGCCATGTTCCTGCACGAAGTTGCACATCCGGCCATGCGCTTCGCGCTGGTGGAGCCCGAAACGCCGCCGAGCATGGTGTGCGACCGCCGCCAATTGGGGCAGGCGCTTACCAACATCGTCAAGAACGCGATCGAGGCGATCGACGCCAAGAACGAGCGCGACGGAGAGACGGGAGGAGAAGTGGTGCTGACGCTTCACCCCGAGGCCGATGATCGTGTTCTGCTCACCGTCGCGGATAATGGCGTCGGACTGCCCGCCGAGCGCGACCGCATCATCGAGCCGTACATGACGACTCGAAGCAGAGGCACCGGCCTGGGCCTCGCCATCGTGAAGAAGATCGTGGAAGAGCATTTCGGCACGATCAGCTTCGCCGACCGGCCCGGCGGGGGGACCGTGGTTGCCCTGTCCTTCGACACCGAGCTGCTTGAACGCATGGCATCCGACATCGACGACGGCGAAGGCGGAGAGCCTCGTCCTGCCGCCCTTACACGTAGTGGAAACCGGTCATCATGAGCCTCGATATTCTCGTCGTCGACGACGAACGTGACATCCGCGAACTGGTCGCCGGGGTTTTGGAGGACGAAGGCTACGCCACGCGCGGCGCCGCCGACAGCGACGCGGCGCTGGAGGCCATCGCCGAACGCCGGCCGAGCCTCGTCCTGTTGGACGTATGGCTCCAGGGGTCGCGGCTCGATGGCCTGGAACTGCTGGACGAGATCAAGCGGCGCGATGCGTCGATCCCCGTGCTGGTTATCTCCGGGCACGGAAATCTGGACACGGCGGTAGCGGCGATCCGGCGTGGCGCGTCGGATTTCATCGAAAAGCCGTTCGAGGCGGAGCGATTGCTGCTCCTGGTGGAGCGCGCGACCGAGACCGAGCGGCTTCGTCAGGAAGTCGCGTCGCTCCGCGCGTCGGTGGGGCGCAACAACGACCTGACGGGTACGTCGGCCGCGATCAACTCGGTCCGCGCGACGCTGAAGCGAGTGGCGGCTACGGGCAGCCGCGTGCTGATCACCGGAGGCCCCGGAGTCGGCAAGGAAGTGGCAGCGCGCCTGCTCCATGGCTGGAGCCAGCGCACCACGGCGCCGTTCGTGATCGTCAGCGCGGCGCGCATGACTCCCGAACGCGGTGAAGAGGATCTGTTCGGTGTCGAGGAAGGCGGGGACCTCGTCCGCACCGGCCTGCTCGAGCAGGCCCATGGCGGCACGCTGTTCCTCGACGAGATCGCCGACATGCCGATGCCGACCCAAGCGCGCATCCTGCGGGTCCTGACCGATCAAAGCTTCAGCCGGATCGGCGGCACGCGAATGGTCAAGGTCGATGTGCGGGTCGTTTCGGCGACCTCGCGCGACTTGCAGGCTGAAAGCGCCGCGGGCCGCTTCCGCGAGGATCTCTATTACCGACTGAACGTGGTCCCGGTCTGCATCCCGTCGTTGACCGATCGGCGCGAGGATATTCCCGTGCTGGTGGAGCATTTCGTAGCGCATTATGCCAGCGAGCGGCGCGTGCCGACGCCGGAGGTCGCCCCGGACGCGATGGTGGCGCTGCAAAGCTATGAGTGGCCGGGCAATGTGCGCCAGTTGCGCAACATCGTCGAGCGGACAGTCATCCTGGCGCCCGGCGACCGCATCGGCCGGATCGACCTGGATCTGTTGCCCACCGAGGTTCTGGGCGCATCGAGCGACAGCGGCGGCGGGGTAGGGCAGAGCGCCATCATGGGCGCGCCGCTGAAGGAGGCGAGGGAAAGCTTCGAGCGCGAATATCTTCGCGTTCAGATCCGGCGGTTCTCCGGCAACATTTCCCGCACGGCCAGCTTCATCGGGATGGAACGCTCGGCACTGCATCGCAAGCTGAAGCTGCTGGGGATTACCGAGACGCGAGAGGATTAGCGCGTGGACGAAGGGCTGCGAAGAACCTAAGGTATGCCGGCGCGCCAGGGTGGCGCCGCCTCCGACGCCGGGAAACGGCGCCAAGCGGAAAAATTCCGCCAAAAATCGAAGGACTTGACGCCAATGGCCGAGAAGCAAACCTCGCTCCAAGACCTTTTCCTCAACTCGCTCCGTCGTTCCAAGGTGCCGGTCACCATGTTCCTGGTGAAGGGCGTGAAGCTCCAGGGCATCGTTACCTGGTTCGATAATTTCTCCGTGCTGCTCCGCCGCGACGGGCAGTCGCAGCTGATCTACAAGCATGCGATCTCGACCATCATGCCGGGCGGGCCGATGGACCTGACCTCGCTGCTGGAGGCTGCGGGCGAGTATCAGCACAAGAACCCCGTGCTCCAGGAAATCTTCCTGAACGCCGTCCGGCGTCAGCAGGAAAATGTGACGATGTTCCTCGTCAACGGCGTCATGCTCCAAGGACAGATCGCCGCGTTCGACCTGTTTTGCATGTTGCTCCAGCGCGAAGGCATGGCGCAATTGGTCTACAAGCATGCGGTGTCGACGATCCAGCCCGCGCATCCGCTGAACCTGGCCGAGGAAACGAACGGCGCCGATAGCGATTGATACGCCATGAGCACCGGTTTTGATCGTGATCCCGACGAATTCTCGCGGGGCGCGCGCGCAGTAGTCGTTTTCCCCGATATGGGGGGCAGTTCCCGTGACGCGGATGCGCGCCTGGAGGAGACCGCCGGCCTGGCCGCCGCAATAGGCGTGGAGGTTCAGCAGCGGGTCGCGATCAAGCTCCGGCAACCCAAGCCGGGCACGCTGATCGGTTCAGGTCAGGTCGAGGCGCTGGCCGAATCGGTGCGCGACGAGGATTTGCAGCTCGCGGTGTTCGATGCGGCGCTGACGCCAGTGCAGCAGCGCAACCTCGAGACGGCGCTCGGCTGCAAGGTGATCGACCGTACCGGCTTGATCCTGGAGATATTCGGCGAGCGCGCGCGCACAGCGGAAGGCCGCTTGCAGGTCGAGCTCGCCCACCTCGATTATCAGGCGGGGCGGCTGGTGCGCAGTTGGACCCATCTGGAGCGCCAGCGCGGCGGCTTCGGCTTCCTGGGCGGCCCAGGCGAAACCCAGATCGAAGCCGATCGCCGATTGATCCGCGACCGCATGGCGCGGCTACGTCGCGAGCTGGATCAGGTGAGCCGCACGCGCGCGCTGCACCGCGATCGGCGTCAGCGGGCGCCATGGCCGGTCATCGCGCTGGTGGGATATACCAATGCCGGCAAGTCGACGCTGTTCAACCGGCTGACCGGCGCCGAGGTGATGGCCGAGAATCTGCTGTTCGCCACGTTGGATCCGACGTTGCGCCAGATCGCCCTGCCCGGGATCGACAAGGCGATCCTGTCTGACACCGTGGGGTTCGTGTCCGAGCTGCCCACCCAGCTGGTCGCCGCGTTCAAGGCGACGCTGGAGGAAGTGGTGTCGGCGGATTTGCTGGTGCACGTGCGCGACATTGCGCATCCCGACACCGAGGCGCAGCGCAGCGATGTCGAAAAGGTGCTGGGCGAGATCGGCGTGTCGGAGACGACGCCGCGGTTCGAAGCCTGGAACAAGCTCGATCTGCTCGACGAGGACGAGCGGGCCGCGCTTCTGGAGGAAGCCGCCAAGCGCGAAAACGTGATGCCGATCTCGGCGATGTCGGGGGAAGGCGTCGACGCGCTTGTCGACGCGATCGCCGGCAAGCTGACGAAAGAGCATCGGCGCTATACCATCGCGTTGGATCCCGCCGATGGCGCGGGCGCGGCGTGGCTCCACCAGCATGGCGAAGTCTGCGACCACTGGGTCGAGGACGGCCAGGCCGTGTATGAAGTTCGCATGGCACCACGCGATCTCGAACGGTTCGAGACCCGCAACGCCTGAGCGTCTCAGCGGCGTGCCTTGGCCCGCTGCCAGAGCAACTCCTTGGCGTCGAGGTCCAGGCCGGCGAACCCTTCCCCGGCGTCGGCTTCCATCGCCTTGAAACGCCCCTCGAACTTGGTGTTGGCGCGGCGAAGCGCTGCCTCGGGATCGATGCCGAACTTGCGGGCCCAATTCACCACTGCGAACAACAGGTCGCCGATCTCTTCCTCGCGTTCGGCGTCGGAGGCGGTGTCGACCTCCGCGATCTCTTCCTGGACCTTGGCGCGGGCGCCGCTTGGATCGGGCCAATCGAAGCCGACGCCGGCGGCGCGCTTCTGAAGCTTTTCGGCGCGCAGTAGCGCCGGCAGCCCCACTGCGACGCCGTCGAGCGCGCTGGTAAGGCCTTTCGCTTCGCGTTCTTCGGACTTGATCTGCTCCCAGCGGTGATGCCCGCCCTCGGCCTCGCCACGAAAGATATGCGGGTGACGGCGCTCCATCTTTTCGCTGATCGAGTCGATTACGTCGGGCAGCGCGAAATGCCCCGCTTCCTCGGCGATGCGGCTGTGGAACACCACCTGGAGAAGGAGATCGCCTAGCTCGTCCTTCAGGTCGGCCATGTCGTCTCGCTCGATCGCGTCGGCGACCTCATAGGCTTCCTCGATCGTGTACGGGGCGATCGTCGCGAAGGTCTGGACGCTGTCCCACTCGCAGCCACGCTCCGGATCGCGGAGGCGGACCATGATCTGGGCTAGGCGTTGCAAAGTCATGCGTGGGCTTTCCTGGCGGCGGGTGGTGCCATTGAAAGGGGACGGCGCCTTGCGTCAATCCCGCATGCCGGTGGTGAAAGGCCTGAAAACGCGGTAGCTTTCGAGCCGCATGTCCCAGAACCTTCCCGCCGCCGTCACCGAACGATCCGCAGCCGATGGCGAGACGTTCGCGCGCGAAGTGGTGAACACGTACGAGCCGGTTATCCTGCGTGGGCAGGTTCGGCACTGGGCGGCGGTCCGTGCCGGTGCGCGGGGCGACCGGGCGATGGCCGAATATCTGGCTGGCTTCGGCGGTGGGCGGCCATTGGAGGTCATGATCGGCGCGCCCGAGATCGCCGGGCGGTTCTTTTACAATGGCGACCTGACCGGGTTCAACTTTCATCGCCAGCAAGTGCCGCTGGGGCAGTTATTGGGCGAGCTCCTGAGGTATGCCGAAGACGGTGTGGCTGCGCCGCATGCGCTCTACGCCAATGCCGCGACGGCGCCTGAACATCTGCCGGGGTGGGATGCGGATAACGCCCTGAACTTGCCGACGGGTGACGCCCCGGCGCGGCTGTGGATCGGCAACGGGACGCGGGTGGCGACCCATTACGACCAGTCGAACAATGTCGCCTGCGTCGTCCATGGGCGGCGCCGCTTCACGCTGTTTCCGCCCGAACAGATCGCCAACCTCTACATCGGTCCGCTCGACCAGACGCTTGCGGGGCCACCGTCGAGCATGGTCGATCCCGACACACCCGATCTGGCGCGCTACCCCCGCTTCGAGGAGGCGATGGCACATGCGCAGGTTGCCGAGCTGGAGCCGGGCGACGCTATCTTCATCCCGGCGATCTGGTGGCATCATGTCCGCGCGTTCGACCGGTTGAACGTGCTGGTGAACTATTGGTGGAACGCGGAAGCGACGGCATCGCCGTTCGGGGCACTGATCCACGCGTTGATGAGCATCCGCGACTTGGCCGAGCCGGAAAAGGCGGCGTGGCGATCCTGGTTCGACCATTATGTGTTCGGGCCGGACGCGAGCCAGGCGGGCGCGCATCTGCCAGAGCCCGCGCGCGGCATCCTGGCGGCGGGAAGCCCGGCGCGGACCGAGCGGTTGCGCGCCTTCCTCATCAGGATGCTGGGCGGGCGGGGTTAAGCAGCGCCTGCGTCATGCGCGCGAGAAGCTGTCCAGCAGCGTCGCTCGCATCCGCGCGGCGGTGACGACGTCGGGCGGGCCGAGAATGCCCTTCACGTCGTCCGGCAAGTGCTCGGCGGGATCGCCGTCACGGCGGAAGACCAAATAGTCGAACAGCGTGCGATAGACCTGCCGCTGATCGTCGGGAAGCGATCCGATGGTCACCAGCGCGTGGAGCAGCGCGTCATAGGGATTGCCCATCCCGGCGGGCGCGGGGTTCCACCAATAATTGACGAAGGCGTTGACCGGTTCGAGCGACTCCACCGCGTGCCACCAGTGGAAGGGGATGTAGATCGCGTCACCAGGCTCAAGGGTAGCGGACCGGCCCAGCTTTGCGGCTTCGGCGAAGCGCGGGAAGCGGTCGAGATTGGGGGCGTCGGGGTCGACCAGGCTGATCGGGGTTCCCGCGGGGGTCAGCTCCAGCGGGCCCATATAGAGGTTCGCGATTTGATCGGGCGGGAACAGCGTGAAGCGGCGGCGGCCCATCACCACTACACCGATATTCTCCATCAGGTCATAATGCGTGGCGACGCGGATCGCGTTGCCGAGCCACATGCGCGGGATCACCGAGGTTGGCAGCAGGCTCGTCGCGTTCTCGTCGGTGAAGCCGGGCAGGAGTTGCGGCAGCGGCACCGATTGGACCGCCATCGCATAGGGCCGGGCATGATCGCGGTCGCGCAGCAGGCGATCGAGAAACGGATCGAGCGGGCTCTGGCCGCGGACGAAGTTCAGCGCCTTCAGATCGGGGGTGTAGAAGAAGCGCCCGCCGATCTCCGGCTCGCCCAGGATCGCGGAGACCGGCTGCGAGTGGCTGAAGCGCTTGAGATAGGCGATGCCACGCTCGGCAGAGTCCTGCGCCGCCGTTACCGCCGGCCAGTCGCGGCCGAGCCCGCGCAAGACCATTGGGCGCGCGGCCGGACGCACTTCCTCCTCGAAGGTACGGCGGTCGATACGATCGATCTCGGGAAGGGGCGGATAGGTCATGATGCGGCCGCGAGCGGTGCCGGAGCGCAGCCGATCTGGCCGAGATAGTCGTCCTGAAGCGGCATGATCGACGCGGTATCGGCGACGACCTGGCGGATATGCTGGAGCCGCGACAGCGTCTCGTCGTCCGAGAGCAGGTCGGCCGCCGGGT
Organism: Sphingomonas sp. S2-65; assembly: GCF_021513175.1. NCBI lineage: Bacteria > Pseudomonadati > Pseudomonadota > Alphaproteobacteria > Sphingomonadales > Sphingomonadaceae > Sphingomonas > Sphingomonas sp. S2-65. The sequence continues at coordinate 509,184 of NZ_CP090953.1, forward strand.
GATAGCCGCCCGCCTCGATCCCCTGGCCGACCATCACCGAGAGCCAACTGGTCTCGGTGAACAGCTCGTTGCCTTCGCGGAAGATGCGGCCGTTGGCGCCGAAGATGGCAAGCTTGTCGGCGAGGCCGGGTGGCGGCTCCAGCGTGCGGCAATAGTCCCAGAACGGCGTGTCGGCGCGCTCGGTCGCCTTGTAGTGCAGCACGAGGAAGTCGCGGATCTCGAGGTAATCGGAGACATGCGCGGCGTTGAACCGGTCGATTTCCAGCTGGTCGAAGCGGCGCGTCGGCCAATAAGTGAGCAGCCGGGCGATCGCCGACTGGACCAAGTGGATGCTGGTCGATTCGAGCGGCTCGAGAAAGCCGCCCGCGAGCCCGAGCGCGACGACGTTGCCGACCCAGGCACGGCGGCGATGCCCGGCGGTGAAGCGTAGCGGCCGCGGATCGGCGAGGGGTTTGCCGTCGAGGTTCGCGAGCAGGGTGGCGGCTGCTTCGTCGTCGGAGAGATGCGCGGACGAATAGACATAGCCGTTGCCGATGCGGTGCTGGAGCGGAATCCGCCACTGCCAGCCGGCGCCGCGCGCAGTGGAGCGGGTGAGCGGCTGGCGGTCGCCGCCATGCTCGCACGGCACCGCTACCGCGCGGTCGCACGGAAGCCATGGCGTCCAATCCTCGAACCCGGCTGCCATCGCACCCTCGATCAGCAGCCCACGAAAGCCCGAGCAGTCGAGGAACAGGTCGCCTTCGACGCGCTTGCCCGACTGGAGCAGCACCGCCGCGACATGGCCGGTCTCCGCGTCGCGCTCGACATCGACGATGCGGCCCTCGGTGCGGGTTGCGCCATTGCCCTCGGCCAGCCGGCGCAGGAAGCGGGCGTAGAGACCGGCGTCGAACTGGAAGGCATAGCCCAGCTTGGACAGCGGTGAGGCGGGCTGGTCGGGGCGGGGATGGGCGAAGCGCCCCTGAAGGCCGCCGACGATGCTGAGCGAATAGGCGTCGAGCGGGGTTTGGTCGCCCAGCGTGCGGCCCTTCAGCCAGAAATGGTGGAACTCGATACCCTTCATGTCGAGGCCATAGAAGCCGAAGGGGTGGACGTAGCGGTGGCCGGGGCGCAGCCAATCGACGAACTCGATGCCTAGCTTGTAGGTCGCGCGGGTTTCGCGGACGAACTCGGCCTCATCAATGCCCAGCATCTTGTTGAACAGGACGATCTGCGGGATCGTCGCTTCGCCGACGCCGATCGTGCCGATCTCATCGGACTCGACGAGCTCGACCGAGAAGCCGGGCATCGCGCCCATGACGCGAGTGATCGCCGCGGCCGTCATCCAGCCTGCGGTGCCGCCGCCGACGATCACGACGCGGCGGATCGCGTCGGTCCTCACAATGGATTGGCCGAGAAGTTGAAGGGCGATTCGGAAGCAAAGGAGAAGGTGGGTTCTCCCTGCGCAGGTGCCGCGGCGGGCGCGGAAGCCGCCGGCGGGTTCGCGAGCGTCGCGCCGGTGTGACGCAGGAAGTCGGCATGGCTCGGCAACTGGGCGGCGACCTGGAGATAGCCCTGACGCATCTGTTCCAGCGCGTCGGCGACCTTGTCCTCGTCGAGCGCGTCGGCGGCGGGTTCGTGCTCCTCGGGCACGATATGTTGGCCCAGGCAGACCGCAACCCAGCTGGTGGTGGCGAACAGCTCGGCGGCCTCGCGGAACACCCGCCCCTTGGCGCGGAACAGGTCGATCTTGCGCTGCAGGGTGTCGGGGACGGCCATATTGCGGCAGCGATCCCAGAATGGCGTGTCGGACCGGCGCGTGGCCTTGTAGTGGAGGATCACGAAATCGCGGACGTCTTCGTAGAGGTCGCGCATCTGACGGTTATACTCGTCCCGCTCTACGGGATTGAAGCGCTGGTCGGGGAACAGCGCGATCAGCTTGGCGATGCCCGACTGGACGAGGTGGATCGAAGTCGATTCGAGCGGTTCGACAAAGCCCGAGGAGAGCCCCAGCGCGACGACGTTGCGGTTCCAGCCTAGCTTGCGGCGGCCGGTCACGAAGGACAGGTGGCGAGGCTCGGCGAGAGGCTCGCCCTCCAGATTGTCGAGCAGTTCGCGTTCCGCCGCCTCGGCGGTCAGGAAGTCGCTGCAATAGACGAGACCGTTGCCCATCCGCTGCTGCAAGGGGATGCGCCACTGCCAGCCGGCGCCGCGCGCGGTGGCGCGGGTGAATGGGTCGGGGTCCCCCGAATAGCGGCTGGGCACCGCGACGGCGCGGTCGCAGGGAAGCCAGTGGCGCCAATCCTCATAGCCGGTGGCGAGCGCTTCCTCGATCAGCAGGCCGCGAAAGCCCGAGCAATCGATGAACAACTCGCCCTCGACGGCGCGGCCGTCCTCCAGCTTCACCGCGGCGACATGGCCATCCTCGGGGCGCAGCGCCACGTCGACGATCCTGCCCTCGATCCGCTGCACGCCGCCGGCCTCGGCGTAGCGGCGCAGGAAGCGGGCATAGAGGCCGGCGTCGAAGTGGAACGCGTAGAGCAGGTCCTTCACCGCCGACTGCGCGCCTTCGGCGGGGCGGGCGAATTTGCCGGATTGCGCCGCGACCGCGCTCATCGACCAGGCGGAGATGTCCTGCATCACCCGGCGCTTGCGTTCGCGCAAATAGAGCTGGTGGAAATGGACCCCGCCGAGATCATGGCCGTGCGCGCCGAAGGGATGAAAATAGCGCTCGCCGACGTCGCCCCAGCCGTCGAACTCGATCCCCAATTTGTAGGTGCCGCCGGTTTCACGAATGAAGTCGTTCTCGTTGATGCCGAGCATGCGGTTGAAGGTGAGGAGCGGGGGGATCGTCGCTTCGCCGACGCCGACGGTGCCGATCTCTTCCGATTCGACCAGGGTGATTCGCGTGACGCCGTTGTCGAGGAAGCGCGAGAATGCCGCAGCCGCCATCCAGCCGGCGGTGCCGCCGCCGACGATGACGACGTTGCGGATCGTATGTTCGTTCATCGGGCGATCCGTCCGAGTTGCGCCGCGTAATGCTCGGCGGCGGTGGGGAAGTGGGGAAGTGCGCGGGCGATCGCGGCGCGGAATCCAGCCATCGCCGCGTCCGACTGCGCGGGCGGGGTTGCCTCGATCAACGGGTCGATGCGGCGGGGGAGGAGGCCTTGTCCGAGCAGGACCGCCAGCCAGCTGTCGCGCGCGAAGGTCTCTTCCTCGAAGAAGGGCAGGCGGCCGCGCTCGGCGAACAGGGTCAGGGTATGCGCCAGGCTGGGGGGGAGGTCGGTGGCAGGCTGCCAGAAGGGCTCGGGGCGCCTGGCAGTGGCGTAGTGGCAGAGGACGAAGTCGCGGACGCGCGTGACCTCGGCGCCCGCCTGACGATTATAATCGGCGATTTCCAGGGGATGGCAGGCGCGGCCTGGCATCATCGCGACGATGCGGTCGATCGCGCTGTGGGCGAGGTGGAGGTTGGTCCATTCGAGCGGCTCGATGACCGTGGCAGCATCGCCCACCGCCACGCAGTTGTGCGCCCAAGGTTCGGGGCGCGTGCCCTGGCTGAATGTAATGGGTGGGTTCGACGGTTGTCCGCCGCTTGCCTCGGCCAACATCTGGCCTGCGTCGGCATCGCTCAAGAACGTGCTGGAATAGCAGAGGCCATGCAGCGTCCTGCTGGGCGTGGCGGTGCGCCAGCGCCAGCCGGCGGGGAGGGCGGCGACCTGATCGAGCGCAGATGGCGTAGCGGCTGGTCCTTGCGCCTGGAGGAGGCGGTCGCAACGCAGCCAGGGTCGCCAGTCCTCCCACTGCGTGTCGATGGCGCCGCGCACGATGCCCTGAGGTCCGGAGGCGTCGATGAACAGGTCGGCTTCGGTCGTGCTGCCGTCGCTCAGCACGAGGCTTTCGATGAAGCCGTCTTCGCCGCGGAGCCGTACCTGCGCCACTTTGCCGTCGCGGCTGTCAACGCCGAGGTGGCGTGCGAAGGCGGCGAGCATCGCGCGGTAGCGGTCGACATCGAGCACGAGGGCAGCCTGGATCCCTGCAAAGGGCGAGCCTGGCTCAGGCTCCGACGCTACCATGCGTCCGGCGCTCGCGAGCATCGCTGCGGGAGCGTGCGCGTCGAAGGGCGCGGCCGATCCAGCGTGCGCGGCACGGACCCAGTGGTGGTGGAACGACGCGGTGCCGAACGGCTGGCCATGCGGGCCATAGGCATGGACATAGCCTGGCTGCTGGAAGACCCAGCCCTCGAACAGGGTACCCAGCCGCCAGCTGCCGCCGGCGCGAAGCACCGCATCCTCCTCACGCAGGCCGAGGTCATCGTGAAAGCCGATGGCCGAGGGAAGCGAGTGCGCCATTTGGTCGGCAAGTGCGTTGGCAGGCGGCGCGGTCGCGACGATCGTCACCGCGAGCGCGGGCATGCGCCGCTTCAAGGCGACGGCGGCGGACCAGCCGACGATGCCGCCGCCGACCACCGCAACGCTGCGCACCGGATCGTCGAGCATCGTCACGCGGCGGCCGGCATCGGGCAGTAGCGCCCAAGATAGGCGAGATGGTCGGGCATGGCGGCGGCGGCGGCGCGGATCTCGGCCTGCATCTGCTCCATGCCCGCGACCAGGCTTTCGATCGAGGGGCCCGCGGCGCGTGGATCGAACCCGGCGGGCGTCACCCGCTGGCCCAGATACACCGACACCCAGCTGGCGTCGAGAAACGCGCCTTCGCGATATTTGACGATGCGGCCGCGGCGGCGGAACAGCTCCATCTTCTCGGCCAGGCTGTCGGGGATCGGCATAGTGCGGACATAGTTCCAGAACTCGGAATCGTCGCGCTGGGTGGCGTGGTAATGAAGGATCAGGAAGTCGCGGACGCGGTCATATTCCATGTCGACGATCCGGTTGAACGCGTCGCGGTCGACTGGGGAAACACTGCGCTCGGGGAACAGCTCGACAAGGGCAGTGATCGCCTGCTGGACCAGGTAGATGCTGGTGGATTCGAGCGGCTCGAGAAAGCCGCCCGACAGGCCGATCGCGACGACGTTGTGCGCCCAGCTGCGCTCGCGGCGGCCGGCCTGGAAGCGAAGCACGCGCGGGCTCGCCAACGGCGTGCCTTCGATCGCCGCCGTGAGGGCGTCGGCAGCCTGCTCTTCCGAGGCGAAGGCGCTGGAGAATACATAACCGTTGCCGGTTCGGTGCTGAAGCGGGATGCGCCAGCGCCAGCCCGCAGGCATCGCGATCGCGCTGGTATAGGGCGTCACCGCGGTGGCGGTGCGGCAGGGAAGCGCGACGGCGCGGTCGGCCGGGAGCCAGCGCGACCAGTCCTGGAAAGGCTCGCCCAGTGTCTTGCCGATCAGCAGCGCGGCGAAGCCCGAGCAATCGACGAACAGGTCGCCCTCGATCCGGCTGCCGTCCTCCAGGAGTACGGCGGTGACGTCACCGCTCTCGCCGTCGCGCTCGACATCGACGATCCGGCCCTCGGTGCGCTGCGCGCCACGGGCTTCGGCGAAGCGGCGCAGATAGGGCGCGAACGCGACGGCATCGAACTGATAGGCATAGCCGAAGGTGGAGGCGATCTGCCGGGGATCGGACGATGGGAGGGCGAAGCGGTTGGTGCGCGCCAGCGTGCAGGCCATCGAAAAGGCCTCGATCGGGGGAAGCTGAACGCCGGCGTGCAGCAGCCGGGCGTAGTAATGGTGGAACTGGACCTCGCCGGTGCCGCGCCCGAACGTCCCGAACGGGTGGATATAGCTGTCGCCGATGCGGCCCCAGTCGCGGAACTCGATGCCCAGCTTGAACGTGGCGCGAGTGGTGGCCATGAATTCGGCTTCGACGATGCCAAGCCGTTCGTTGAAGGCGCGGATGTGGGGCAAGGTCGCCTCGCCGACGCCGATGATGCCGATCGCTTCGGATTCGACCACATGCACGTGACAATGTTCGGGCAGAAGCTTGACGAGCGCGGACGCGGTCATCCAGCCCGATGTACCGCCTCCCACCACCACGACACGCTGCCGATCCGGCTTCGTCATGTGCTCCCATCCCATCCTTCGCACGCCGCTTTGTCGCGACGCTTTTGCCGGTTCATACCAGTTGCCGGACGATTGGCCAGCGCGCGGAGTGGCTATAAAGCCACATTGCCGCAAATTTTGTTAGCGCGAACATTTCCCCTTGCGACCTGCAGAGCTGCACCGTAGTTTTCAAGACGAACGATGCTGCGCGGACAAACGCGACAAGACATCGACGCATAAACAGGGAGGGGACTGGATGCCCATGGGTTCCATATTGAATACGCGTGATGCGAATGCTGAGTCCCGCAAGAAGGCGTTGCGACTTGGCGTGTCTGCGACGGCGATGTGCGTGTTTGCACTGGGCCTGCCGGCATATGCGCAGACCGGCGCCGCGAGCGGCCAGAACACGGCTGGCGCGACCACCGCGACGAGTGGACCCGGAGCGGATCAGGCTGTGCCGCAGGATGCGACGGACGCCCCGGCCGATGCGGCCGCGAGCGGTGACGAAGTCGTCATCACCGGTATTCGCCAGAGCCTGGCCAACGCCCAGAACATCAAGCGCAACTCCGACACCGTTGTCGACGCGATCACCTCGCAGGATATCGGCGCACTGCCCGATCGCTCGGTGACCGAAGCGCTGCAGCGCGTGCCCGGCGTGTCTATCAATCGCTTCGCAGGCAACAACGACCCCGATCACTTCTCGGTCGAAGGGTCGGGCGTGAACGTGCGCGGCCTGAACTTCGTGCGCTCCGAATTCAACGGCCGCGACACCTTTTCGGCGGGTATCGGCGGACAGGCGATCAACTTCGCCGACGTGCCGTCGGAACTGCTCGGCTCGGTTGAAGTCTACAAGAACGCAACCGCCGACCTGATCGAAGGTGGTTTGGCCGGTACGGTCAATCTCAACACCCGCAAGCCGCTCGACAATAAGGGCTTCCATATCGGCGGCGGCATCGAAGCCAATTATGGCGATTTTGCCAAGGAATGGTCGCCGACGGGCTCGCTGCTGATCAGCAACACCTGGGAAACCGGGATCGGTACGTTCGGCATACTCGCCAACGGCTCCTATTCGCGGCTGAAAAGCCGTGCCGACGGTATCCAGGTTACCAATTTCCAGACGCGCGATGGCGTGCAGGCGGCAACCGGGACGGGTACGAACACCACGGTGACGTGCCGTAACCAGCTTCCGGGCAATACCGACGGTTTCACGTTGATTCCGGGTACCATCCCGAACCCCGACACCAGCGCAGGCGCACCTGCCACTTTGCCAAATCCCGCCAATACCTGCGGCAACGCGGGCACTGCTGGTGCGGACGGTTTTGCCGACCCGCTTGCGGTCGCATATGCCCCAATCGGCGGACAATTCCGCAGCCAGGATTATGACCGCAAGCGTGACGGCCAGGCGTTGGCGTTCCAGTGGGAAAGCACCGACCGCCGGACCGTGCTTACCGCACAGTTCCTTCGCACGCACTCGACCAACTCATGGGGCGAGCATACGTTCGAGACCGCACCCGATCTGTCGGAATACAATACCTATCCGGCCGGGTGTCAGCAGAACGGCAACGGCCCGCTGAACGGCGCGGATGCTGCTACGACTCGCGCGGAGTGCCAGTTGAATGGCTCAGGCCAGTTCGTCTTCGGCGCCAATCAGCGGGGCAACGGCTATAACCCCTCCGCGAACGCGTTCCCCAATTTCGTGTACGACGATAACGGCACCTTCCAGAGCGGCTTTATCACGCTGCCCGGTTCGGGCTGGCGCACGGCTGGGAGCGGCACGCCGGAGTCGTTGGTCCCGACGGGCGGTATGCAGCAGTCGCTGTCACGCCGGCAGGTATTCGACGAAAACACCGTAAAGGATGCTGGTCTCAACCTGAAGATCAACCCGGATGATCATTGGTCGATCGGGTTGGACGTCGATTACACCTATGCTCGTCACGATGTGGTGGACCTTAGCGTTTTCGGATCCACCTTTGCCGACGAGGAACTCGACCTGACCGGCAACCTGCCGGTGGTTATTCCGCACAAGCCGCTGACGCTTGCCGCCAACTGGGCGACGCCGAACGCTGCGCTGGCGGCTGCAAGCGACTCCGAATATTTCCAGAGCCGCGACTTCCAGTTCTGGCGTGCGGCGATGGATCACATCGAGCAGAGCGAAGGCGACGAGTACCAGATAAAGGGCGACTTTGCGTACAAGTTCGACGATGGCGACTTCCTCCAGCGGGTGAAGTTCGGCGCGCGCTATGCCGAGCGCTCTCAGGATGTGCGCTACACCGCCTATAATTGGGGGGCGATCAGCGAGGTCTGGTCCGGCGCGCCAGTGTCGTTCAACCAGGGTGATACCAGCCGCTCGTCGCTCTACAGCTTCGACAACTTCTTCCGCGGCAAGACCTCTGCACCGCCAAACGCCTATTTCTACAATGGCGACCTGATCAACGGCTATAACGACGCGGTCAGCTTCTTCCAGACGCAGAACGACATCTGGCGCAACACAAATGGCGCAACGGCAACCAACCGTTTCCTGGGTGCCGGACAACGTGCCGGTGCGATCCCCGGGACTGCTTTCCTGCCTTCCGAAGTGTCCAACGTCCGCCAGGAAGACTCGGCCGCCTATGCGATGGTGCAGTTCGGTAACAACGAGCCGGTGTTCGGCGACGTGCGTGTCTCGGGCAACTTCGGCGTGCGCTACGTTCACACCGATGTGTACTCCCGGACCGCGACCGCTGTCCCGAACCGCAGCGAATTGGGAGTGCAAGACCTTTACGGGGTTCGCTGCGCGGAGACGACGCGCGTCGTCAACGGCGTCTCCCAGGTGGTGCGCCCAGGAGGCGTCTGCAGCTTGGGTGAGACGGAGTATACGCGGCTGCGCAACTTCGCGGTCGACGGCTACGCTGCCGTGCCGGCATCGTTCACGAACAGCTACAGCTACTGGTTGCCTAGCGCGAACCTGAAACTGGGACTGTCGCGGGATCTGATTTTCCGTCTTGCCGGCTCCAAGGTGCTGACGCGTCCGGATTTCGCTAACATCCGACCTTATGTGACGTATGCGCTCGAGCCGGGCTCCGGCACCGTCACGATAAACGCAGGCAATCCGTACCTGAAGCCTGCGACCGCATGGCAGTTCGACGCGACGCTCGAATGGTATTTCGGCCGCGTGGGGCAGCTGTCGTTCGACGCCTTCTACAAGACCGTGGACGGCTTCTTCTACCAGTCGCTCGTCAACCGTTCGGTGACCAACAACGGTATCACGCAGAACATCCAGGCACGCGGCCCGGAAAATTATACCGGCAAGGGCAAGATCAAGGGCTTTGAAATTGCCTACCAGCAGACGTTCGACTTCCTGCCTGGTTTCCTTGGCGGGTTCGGCTTCAACGGCAACTACACCTTTATCGAGAGTTCGGGTCTGCCCAACTCGTTCCTGAACGGGGGAACGCCTTCGGCTACCTCAACCGTCGCGAAGGGGAGTCTGCCGCTCGAAGGGCTTTCCAAGCACAATGTGAACGCGACGCTGTTCTATGAGAAGGGGCCGATCTCGCTTCGGGCCGCGTATAACTGGCGCTCGCGCTTCCTGCTTACCGCGGCGGACGTGATCTTCCCGTATACGTCGATCTTCAACGATGCGAGCGGACAGCTCGACGCGTCGGCGTTCATCAACCTCAACAAGTACGTCAAGCTTGGCGTCCAGGGCGTGAACCTGACGAACACGACGACCAAGCTGCTACAGGCGTATAAGGCAGGATCCGACGAGCTGGCGCCGCGGTCCTACTTCACCAACGACCGGCGCTATTCGATCATCTTGCGCGCGAACTACTGACGTTCATACGCAAGAGGGGGAGGAAGGCGGCGCTGATGCGCCGCCTTTTTCTTTGCTTAAGCTTGCCGGTATCGCGGCAACAGCGCGACAAACTGGGTCGTCAGCGCACCGCCAGCCTTGCCTAGAAATGCGGGACGATGTTGCCGCAAAAAATGGGTTGAACCTTCGGCCTAGAGTTTTCCTCAAGGGTGGGGCCGAGATCACCACGTTAGAGCACAAGCATAAGATCGATAATATACATTATGTAAAGCGCGCGGGAGTGCGGCGGGGCTTATCGGGCTAAGTCAGGCGTCCGGAGCAGCATCGCCGCGGCTGCGGCGCGTGGTTCCACGGCGCTCTCCGTCTGGCTCCGCGATCGCGCCGCCATTCGCATCTCGACGGGGTTCCAGGATCAGCGTGTTGTTCTCGACGCGCCAGCTATGCAGCCGCGACAGGAAGTTCATGCCCAGCACGTCGAGCTCTCCGAAGTTCTCCGAGATCACCACGCCGAGATCCTCCGTATTCAGTGGGCCGATCGAGAGCTTCTGTATTCGCCCGCGCTGTGCCGCCACGGTGCCGTTGGCGGTCTCGATCATCACCGGAATGCCAACGCCGGGTTCGACGTCGGCAGCAGCCGCAGTGTCCGCCGAGATCGCCGTGATCGTGGCGCCGCTATCGATCAGCATGCGGCGTCGCACCCCGTTGATGGTGACGCGTGCCCAAAAATGCCCATCGGGGCTCATGCGGATGCGGACCGTGTCTCCATCGACCTTCTGATCTTCGATGCCCAGCCGTTCGGTCGCCTGGGTCCATAGCGCCGCCAGTTCGGTGCGGTGTGCGACGGCGAGCACCGCGATCAGAATGATGAGCGCCCAGGAGACGAGCGAGCGCAGGATGAGACCGAAGCTCAGCCGCCGCGCGCTGAGGGCGCTCAACACGAGTACAAGGCCGCCGATCAGCCAGAGTGCGTTGATATCGTCCCAACCATTCACGCAACGATCTCCAGGCCGTCATAGCCTGGCTCGACCCCATGCGGCAGCTCAGCGGCAAGGCTCATATAGTCCATGGAATGGTCCATATGAACCAGCACAGAGCGCGCGGGTGCCAACTCCCCTATCCAGCCGAGCGCTTCGGACAGATGGGGGTGCGTCGGGTGCGGCGCCCGGCGCAACGCATCGACGATCCACACATCTACTCCAGCATAGAGCGTGCGCATCGGCTTCGTCATCTCGTGGAAGTCCGTGGCGTATCCCATTGATTTCTCGAGATGATCGAAGCGCAGTCCGGCGGAAAAGATGTTGCCGTGCGGTTGATCGGTGGCCGCGATGCGAATGTCACCGATCGTAAGCGTGTCCGGTAAGTCCTCGATGGCCACGGTAGGCGGATAGCCGGCGCGGCCGTGGAAGGCATAGGCGAACTTGGCCTCCAGCTGCGCGCGGGTGGGCGGCCGCGCCAGGCCGCGGACTGGGGTCCCGCCGCGCAGGTGCATGATTTGGCGAAGGTCGTCGATGCCGTGCGTATGATCCGCGTGGTCGTGGGTCCAGATCACCGCGTCGATGTCGCCGACGTCTGCAGCAAGCAGCTGCGCGCGCATGTCGGGACTCGTGTCGATCAGGATCGTGGTTGTGTCGGTGGAGACGAGCGCGGAGGAGCGGCTACGGCGGTTGCGCGGATCGTGGGGGTCACAGGCGCCCCAGTCATTGCCAATGCGAGGAACGCCCGAGGAGGTTCCGGAACCAAGAAGCCGTATCTTCAGCATATTAGCCTGGAAACTTCATTGTTACTTTGCGAGGACAGTAAACACCAAGCGCGCGCTTCAGGACCGGGTCTTGGCGAAGAGCTGGTGGAAATTCTCGCGGGTGGTTTCGGCCAGAGCTTCGGGATCTTCCCCGCGCAACTTGGCCAGGAAGCGGCAGGTGTCGGCGACAAAGGCGGGTTCACCCGGCCTGCCGCGGTGAGGCACCGGGGCGAGGAATGGCGCGTCGGTTTCGATCAGCAACCGGTCGAGCGGCAGGCGCTTCGCGGTGTCCTGAAGATCGCGGGCGTTCTTGAAGGTCACGATACCCGAAATGGAAATGTAGAAGCCGAGTTCCAGGGCAATGTCGGCGAACGCACCACTGGCGGTGAAACAATGGATCACGCCAGGGAAGGCGCCCTTCCCCATCTCTTCACGCAGGATTGCGGCGGTATCCTCTTCCGCGTCGCGGGTGTGGACGATGATCGGCAACTGGGTCTCGCGGCACGCGGCGAGATGGGCGCGGAAGCTGCTCTGCTGGCGTGCACGGTCGCTGTGGTCGTAATAATAATCGAGCCCGCTTTCGCCGATGCCGACGACGCGCGGATGCCGCGTCCGCTCGACCAGCTTGGCGGTATCGACATGGGCGTGCTGGTCGGCTTCGTGCGGGTGGATGCCGACGGTGGCCCAGACATCCGGCTCGCGCTCGGCGACGGCGATGACGTCATCCCATTCGCGCTCGCGCGTCGAGATGTTGAGCATCGCGGTGACCCCGCTTTCGCGAGCGCGGGCAATCACCTGGGGCTGTTCTTCGACAAGGCCCTTATAGTTCAAATGGCAATGGCTGTCGGCTAACCTCACGCGCCCTCCGTCTGCTGGAGCTCCAGCCTGGGGAAGATGGGGGTCGGCGGCGCGATGCGGAAGGCGTCGTCATCCTGCGACGGCAGTTGCGCGAGCAGCTTCGCCGCGGAACCGGGGATCACCGGCTGGATCGTGGTCGCCAAGTGGCGGATGCCGCGTATCAAGGTGCGCAGCACCGCGCGCATGCGATCCGGGTCGGTCTTGCGAAGGGTCCAGGGTGCCTGTGCGTCGATATACTGGTTGCAGGCAAACACGCCGACCATCCACGCCTCGAGCGCCTGACTGAGCGCAAGATCCTCGAACGCGGCATTGAAGGCGGCGCAGGCGGTATCAACCTCAGTCAGAAGAACGGCGTCCGCTTCCTCGCTCCTCCCCTGCTCGACCTCGCCTTCGCAGTTCTTGGCGATGAAGGCGAGCGTGCGCTGGGCCAGATTGCCGAAGCTGTTGGAGAGATCGGCGTTGGCGCGCGTGACGATCGCTTCGTCGCTGAAGGTGCCGTCATTGCCGAAGCTGACATCGCGCAGCAAGAAATAGCGGAGCGCGTCGACGCCATAGAGCGTGGCGAGCTGCATCGGATCGACGACGTTGCCGACCGACTTCGACATCTTTTCCCCGCGGTTGAGCAGGAAGCCGTGGCCGAACACCTGCTTGGGCAGCGGCAGGTTCGCGGACATCAGGAAAGCGGGCCAGTACACCGCGTGAAAGCGGACGATGTCCTTGCCGATCAGGTGGATGTCAGCGGGCCAGAACTGGGCGAAGCGTTCCGGATCGTGCGGGTAGCCTGCGCCGGTGATGTAGTTGGTCAGCGCGTCTACCCAGACGTACATGACGTGATTGGGGCTGCCCGGTACCGGCACGCCCCAATCGAAGCTGGTGCGGCTGACGGACAGGTCGACGAGCCCGCCTTCGACAAAGCGAAGGATCTCGTTTCGGCGCGAGTCCGGACGGATGAAGTCGGGGTTGGCGGCGTAGAAATCGAGCAGCGGCTGCTGATATTTGGACAGGCGGAAGAACCAGGTCTCCTCTGCAGTCCACTCAACTGGGGTGCCCTGGGGTGAGAGCTTCTGCCCCCCTTCCCCTTCGGTCAGTTCCTTTTCCTCGTAAAAGGCTTCGTCGCGCAACGAGTACCAGCCTTCGTAGCGGTCCAGGTACAAGTCGCCGGCATCGGCCATTGCTTGCCAGATCGCCTGCGAGGCGGCGTAATGCTCGGGCTCGGAAGTCCGGATGAAGCGATCGTAGGAAATATCCAGACCGTCGGCCATCTCGCGGAAATAGCTGGACATTTCATCGGCAAGCTCGCGCGCTTCGAGGCCGCGGGCACGGGCGGTCTGGACCATCTTGAGGCCGTGCTCGTCGGTGCCGGTCTGGAAGAACACGTCGCGGCCATGCTGGCGCTGGAAGCGGGCGATCGCGTCGGCGGCGATCATCTCATAGGCATGGCCGATGTGCGGGCGGCCATTGGGATAGTGGATCGCGGTGCTGATGTAGAATGGGTTGGGCATGGAGGGGGCTTTAAGGGGAAGCTTGCCACCTGTCATCGGGTCTAGTGCACCGCGTGCGCTATCGCCTGGCCAATTGGGCGAGCAAGCCGCTCATCTCGAACACCGTGGCGCCGGCGTCCAGCGAGAGACCGCGGGCCGCGCCGGCCAACTCGTAGCTGGCGGTGTAGGTGTCCAGGGCGATGCGGAGAGGCTCACCCGTCAAGGTCTTGGCGTGAGCGGCGATAAAGCTTGGAACGCGGTCGAGGAACGCCTCGTATCGAGGTTGCGCTGCCTTGGCGCCGAGAAGCTTGGCCAGGCGGCCGCGGATCGCGTTTGAGGGATCTCCCGTCTCTGCCAGGCGCGTCATCTCCGCTTCCAACGCGGCAAGGTCAAGGCCGGCGAAACCCAGCGCGCGACCCGGCGAACCTTCGCCAGCGCGGACCAGCGCGTCGATCTCGTCCGGCGTGGCGTCGGGGAGTTCCTGCCGGAGGATGTGCGTTACGTCACCGCCTTCCAGCGGTTCGAACCGGAGCAGGCGGCAGCGCGAGCGGATGGTCGGGAGCAACCGGCCGGGGGCGTGGCTGACCAGCAGGAAGATGGTGCCCTGCGGGGGTTCCTCCAGGTTCTTGAGGAGCGCGTTGGCGCCGCCACGCTCCAGATCGTCGATCGCATCGATCACGACGACACGCCGGGGCGACAGTGCCGGCTTGGTGGCGAACAGCGGCTGAAGGGTGCGGACCTGGGCGATCGTGATCGAGCGGGCAAGCGCTTCGTCCGGCTTGTCGGGATCCTTGGGCAGCCGGGTGAGCGCGCGAAAATCCGGATGAGCGCCCGACGCGAGCAGATGGGCGGTCTGCGTATTTTCAGGCACGTTCCAGCCGGGGGCGAGTTTGTGCGGCTCCAGCGCCTCGGCGAGCATGCGCGCTGCTGCAATGCGCGCGAAGCTGCCCTTCCCCACGCCTTCCGGTCCGGCGATCAGCCAGGCATGGTGAAGCGCACCGCTTGCCATGGCAGCGGCGAGCGCGTCGCGGGCGGACTGGTTGCCGAGGAGCATGATGGGCTTGTACGCCTGCCCGTCATCCCCGCGAAGCGGCGACGACGGGCAAAGCGGTCAGGCGAACAGCGACCAGAGGCCGTTCCAGGCCCGGCGGAAGAAACCGGCTTCGGTCACTTCCTTCTCCGCGACCAGCGGCAGCGTCTGGGTGGGCATTCCGGGAGTCTCGACCACCAGATCGGCGATGTGGGCACCGGCCTTGATCGGCGCCTTGACCGGGCCCTGATAGACGATCTTGCCCTGCATCTGCGGAGACGTGCCGGCTGGGACGGTGGCGTTCAAGTCGCGCGGCGCTATAACGCCTACCTGCATATCGCTGCCGCCCTGGACCTCGACATCGCCGATCTTGCGGCCCTTGGCAGCGATCGGCCGGGCCTTCCACGAGCGGAAGCCCCAGTTCATGAAGCGAACCGACTCATCGGCACGTCCGCTATAGCTGTCGAGCCCGGCGACGACCATGACGAGGCGACGACCGCCCTGCTCGGCCGAACCGGTGAAACCATAGCCGGCTTCGTCGGTGTGGCCGGTCTTGAGGCCATCCGCGCCCTCGACGCGGCCGAGCAACGGATCCCGGTTGCCCTGGCTGATCGCCGCACCGGCACCCAGCGTCTTGCCCCAGGTGAAGCTCGGCAGCGAATAGAACTGCTTGTAAAGGTCCGGGTGCTCCTTGATCGTCGCGGAGGCGAGATGGGCAAGGTCGCGCGCGGTGACATAGGTGCGGCCTTCGTCCGGCCAGCCGTTGGAATTCCCGAAGTGGCTGTTGGCGAGGCCGATACGCTGCGCCTGCTGGTTCATGAGGTTGGCGAACGCCTCTTCGGTGCCGGCAATACCCTCGGCCAGCACGACGCAGGCGTCGTTACCCGACAGCGTCACGATCCCCTTGAGCAGATCGGAAACGGTCGGCTTCTCCCCGACCGCCAGGAACATCGTCGAGCCCTGCGAATGCCACTTCTTCCAAGTCTCTGGACGGACTTCGATCTGCTGGTCGAGCTTGATCTCGCCCTTCTTGATCAGGTCGAACGCGACATAGACCGTCATCATCTTGGCCATGGAGGCCGGAGGAATGCGGCGGTCGGCATCCTTGGCGTAGAGCACGGCACCGGAGGACAGGTCCTCCATGTACGCGATCGGTGCAGGCGTGTCGAAGGGCGGGTTCGCGGCTGTTGTCGGGTAGGCGACAGCGAGTGCGAGGAGCGAGGCGGCGGCGAGCTTCTTCATGGGTGTACGGGTCCCCCCGGGGTACGAAAACTAGTTGGCGGCGATGACGCGCGCGTCCTTGTGACCCGCGCGGGCGGCCCTGCCACGTGCCGCCTCGGCCTGCGCTTGCGTGGCGAAGGGACCGAGCTGCACGCGGTGGAGCCCTCCACCCTGCTTTACGAAGCCGCCCACCGATCGCGCAAGCGCTTGTGCATTGCCGGCGGAGGAAAGTGCGGCGACCTGCACGAGGTAGCGGCCTTTCGCGGCCAGGGGACGCGGCGTTGCCGGTGTTGGGCGCGGAGCGGCGGGTGATGGGCGCGCCGGGACGACCCCGCGGATCGGCGCTGCGGCGACGGCACCCGGCAGGCGCTTGCGAAGGGCGTTGAGAAGCACGGGCGGCGCATCGGCACGCGCGCCGGTCGCACTCCCTGTGCGAAGCGCGGCCATGTCGGCCGCGGACGGCGTCACGGTGCGCAGGCGCACAGGAATGCGCTGGCCCTCTGCGTAGCCCAGCTGAGTGGCAGCGCCCGCGGAAAGATCGATCGGATGATTCGCGCCCGCCGGCATCTGACCCGTGACGAGAACGAGGATCGTACGGCCCGTGTCCAGCGATGTCACCTCAAGCGCCGTGCCGGAAGGCAGGGAGCGATGCACCGCAACCGAAGCGGCATCCGCAGCCCCGCCGCCAGCCACCGCGCGAGAACCGGCAAAACCGACTTCATCATAGCGCATTTCACCAGGACGAAGGCGGGAAGAGCCACTGGGTCCCTCTCCTGCCGGTGGCGCCAAGGCCGGGTCTCCATCCATGTTCGCAGGCGCGCCGCGTGGATAGTCTATTTCAGGAGTGCTCTGGCGCTCCGTGTTCCCCGTCGCGGCTTGCGCCATGCCATTGGTGGCAGTGACAAGCACGGCCACCAGGGTAGCGGCGTTAGCGTTCCACTTCATCGGCGAGCAGTCCTACCGACAGGGCGTAAAAGTTCGAGCAGTTATAATCGAGGATGACCCGGTAGTTGCCGGTAAGCAAGTACGCGGTGCTGCCAGGCCCATCGGGCTCGAGCAGAGTGGCCTGGACCGTGTCGGCGGGCCATCCCCTGCCCTGAGGTACGATGCCAAGTGCGCGCCACTCCGCCATCGTCTTCCAGCGGCTGTGACGCTCGTGCACCCTGGGGCAGCGAGGGGACGCCGTGCGGTTGACGAGCGTCCCGCGATCGAGAGTGGATGGCACGGTGACCGCAAATCCCCATGGCTGACCAGCGCGCCATCCGGCGTTGACGAAATAGGCCGCTATCGAGGTCAGGGTATCCGCCTCGCTGGACCAGATATCCGCCAGGCCGTCGCCGTCGCCGTCGCGAGCCAACCGAAGATAGACGCTCGGCAGAAACTGGGGGCCGCCGAAGGCGCCCGCCCAGCTCCCGACCAGCTTGGAGCGAGGCACCCCCCGGTCGATCATCTTCAGAGTCGCTGTGAACTCCGTGGAGAACAGCTCCCGGCGGCGGCCTTCATAGGCAAGACTGGCCAGCGCGCGAGGAAGATCGAAGCCCCCCATGACTCGGCCGTAATTGGTCTCGTGCCCCCAGATCGCAACCATTATCGATTCAGGAACGCCGGTCTCCTGCTCGATGCGCGCGAGACGGCTGCGCTGGCGCTGATACGCCACGCGACCCTGCGATATCCGCGCAGCATCGACATGCCGGAGGCGATAGGGGGCGAAGGGCGGGATCGGCGCGTCGGGGCCACTTTCCGGCTGCTGTCGGTCAAGCTCGACCACCCGCGGGTTGAAGGTGAGCATCGGGATCACCGAATCGATCGTGCGGCGCGTAACCCCCTGCGCTTCGGCCTGACGCGCGAGCGTCTGGAGATAGACCTGGAACCCCGCTTCGTCCTGGACCGGTGCCGGCGTGCTCGGCACGCTTGCCACCAGGCTCAGAGCCAAAGCCGAAGAACTGCCGAACGCGCCAAACCAACCCAACATGGCCGCGTGTGTGGCACACCATCCTGCCATGCCGAAACCCCTTGTGGCGCAGCCTGCCAACAAATTGTGGCGGCGCGGCGCAGAAACGGCTAGCGGGACGGGCAAGGAGAGGTGGCCGAGTGGTTTAAGGCAGCGGTCTTGAAAACCGCCGTGGGTGGAAGCTCACCGTGGGTTCGAATCCCACCCCCTCCGCCACTATGCGCCCTTGGCGCAGATCCGACACACTGCCTCTCCTGCCGCAGCGCTCAGTTGCGAAACAGCGGGAACGGAAGCAGCGGCGCCTGCTGATCCGACCGAATGCGGTGCAACTTGCTGGCCCGCAACGACAGCTCCTGTGCATCGGCAAGGCTCTTGGTGCGCTGTGCAGAATCGTCCAGGTCCTGTGCCGACAATCGCTTGGCCACTTCGACTTCTCCGCGGTGTGGGATACCGTCTTAGCCCTCTGATATGACGAGGAAATTACATAGGATATTACGTCCTACAAAGCGGGCGACCGGACGTGCCGCTTGACTAGCTACCCCAGCGGGCTAGTCGGCGGCATCTGCCTTCGCTTGCATCCTGCATGCGACCATCGGCACCCTCAATGCGTTGGACCCATCATGCCGAAGACAGCCACCGAACTGATGCAGGATATCCTGTTTTCCGCTTTTCTCGATTCGGTGGACGCGTTGAAGGCGGGATCGAACGGCCTGCCGAACCTGCTGGTGCGCGAACTGAACGGCATTCACCGCAACACGACCTTTGCGGACCTTCCCAAGGAAGTGCAGGACGCGATCACCACCAATGTGCGCGGCGCGTTCACGAAGCTGCTGAAGGAAGGCTATTCGGTCGGTCTTGCCAGCGCCGCGCGTCCTGCGCCTGTTCAGCGCGTCGGCGAGGGGCGATCGCCGCCCCGAGATCGCCCCCGTCGCCCCGATGGGCCGAAGCCGCGACGGCCGGACGGCCCGAAGGGCCCGGGCAATCGCCCCAAACCGCGCGATTGAACGGCTGACTGCCGTGCAGCTCGACGATCAGATGGTGCGGTACTTCGGCACGGCCGACCTTGCACAGCTACCCCCCGCTGCTTTGCAAGCAGGGATCGAGCGGATGGGTGTCGAACTCGGTCTCGAAACCGATCGCGGGCGCAGGTTCGCGCTCTGGTCGTTGATGTTCATGCTGGGTGCCGCCCCTGCGCTTGATGTGGCGTTCGAGGATGCTGCTGATCGCGACGCCGCACGCGATTTCATGGAACTGGTCGAGAACACCGACGCACCCATGTGAGCAGTGGTTAGGACTTGGGCACCGCCTGCCACACGATGGCCGCTACGCCGCCGCCGCCGACACTGAAGGCAGGACTTTCCGCCTCACCGTCGATGCGCAGCGTCAGCATCGTGCCCAAGGCGCTGCGCCGGAAACGGGGTTTGCGGTAGTCGGAGAGCGTTTCGCGGACCGCATAGCGGCCGCCATCGCCTGCGGTGATCTCACTCAACTTAAGGACCTGCGCCTGTTCGTCGTTATCGATGGCGGCCAGGTCATATCGCCGGGCCGACCTGTGGCTGATCGGCGCCGACACAATTGAGCGGATCCTAAGCGCTTCGAGCTTGCGGGTATCAACAGGGAGCGAGAAGCGCTCGAACGAGGGTTTGGCGGGCAGACCACGCCGCACGTCCGAAAGCGGACCTGCGGAGCGGGCCATCAGACCGTTCGCCGACGCGACTTTGTCGCCCGGACGATCACCAGCCATAGCCGGCGATCCGAACGCCAGCGATACCGCACAGACGAATATGCACTTGGTCATCACCATTCCCCTCGGTGAGGATCTCGATGATGACCGAATTGCGGCGGTTACACAAGCATCCACACGCATCGCTAAGCGATCGCCGGAGAACAAGAAAAAACCCGCACCGTGCTCCGTCGATCGCCGACGCACGCACGATGCGGGTTTCTGCAAACTGCAAAGGCTGCCGTGGCAGCCCGCAGATTACTTCTTGCCGAGCGACAGACCGCCAAAGCGCTTGTTGAAGCGTGCGACCTGGCCACCCTGGTCGAGCATCTGGCCGCGGCCACCGATCCAGGCCGGGTGCGCCAAAGGATCGATGTCGAGCGTCATCAGATCGCCTTCCTTGCCCCAGGTCGAGCGCGTCTCGAACACAGTGCCGTCGGTCATCTGGACCTTGATCATGTGGTAGTCGGGGTGCGTGTCGTTCTTCACGTGTGAATTCCTTGATGAAGCCGCCGGTTTCCGACCGGCAGCGGACGCGGGCGGTTAGCAGAGAGCCGTCGCATGCGCAACCTGCCCCCGCCCCCGACTAGATCACTTGGGAGGGTCGGCGATCATCGCGGTGAACTCGCACTCTGTGGCGAGATCACCTTCGACATACGCTTTGCCAGCGAACTTGCAGACGCGCGCACGCTTCTGAACGAAGCTCACTTCGAGCCGAAGCAGCACGCCCGGCACGACCGGCTTGCGGAATTTCACGCCATCTATGGACATGAAATAGACAAGCTTTCCCGAACCCGAAAGCTGCAGGCTTTCCACCGCGAGCACCCCGGCCGCCTGGGCGAGCGCCTCCACCTGGAGGACGCCCGGCATGATCGGACGGCCAGGAAAATGGCCCTGGAAAAAGCCTTCGTTCATGCTGACGGCCTTGATCGCGACGATCCGCTCATCGAGGACGAGCTCCTCGACGCGATCCACCAGCAGCATGGGATAACGGTGCGGAAGCGCCGCCATGACCCGCTCTATGTCGAGCGGGCCGATGTTGGTGCCTCCGACAGTATCCGTCTCGCTCACCGAGGCTCAGCCGGCTTCGGCGTGGCGGTTGCGGGAGCCGCTGGCGTACCGGCGGGACGCGCTGCTGCGCCCTGCTGCTGCGCCTGCTGATAGGCGCGGATCTGCGCGGCCTGGGCGATCTGCTGCTGGATCGCCAGGGTCTCACGCGAAGGCTGCCAGTTGGCGGGCGGCTGGATGCTCACGCTTGCGGTGGTCTTGTCGATTTCCGCGGTGATCGCGCTGCTGATGTCGGCCGAGTCAGGCGCGTACTGGAACACCTCGGGGGAGAGCACGACCGAGATCTTGCGGGCGTTGACGACGCGCATCATCGCCGGCTCGTACTGGCGCAGCACGGACTCGATGGCGAACAGCTCGGCGCGGGCGGCCGGATTGCTCAGGCGCGACAGATCGTTCTGTGCGTTGGTCTGCGCGGTGCGGATCCGCTCGATCGCCGGGTTCTTCGCGGTCTGCGCCGCGGTCAGCTCAGCGTCGCTGACATTGCCGTCCTTGTTGGTGTCGAGCTGCGTGATCAGCGGCTTGATCTCGGTGTCGAGTGCCTGGCGACGCGTCTGCATCTGATCGAACGCCGACTTGTAGGTCGTCGAGATCTGCTGGTGCGCCGCCGTCAGCGCCTTGGAATTGGCAACGACGAAGGTCGGGTTTGCCGAGGCGATGCCCGAAACCTGGGCCTGCGCCGGAGCGGCGATCGCGAGCGTCGCCGGAGCGGCGAGCATCGCGGCAAGGATGCGCTTGTTGGTGATCATCAGAACTGAGTCCCTACGTTGAAAGTGATAAGCTTGTTATCATCGCCTTCGTTCTTGAGCAGCGCCTTGGCGACGTCGATGCGCAAGGGGCCGAAGGGCGAATTCCAGTTGACGCCGAAGCCGACCGACAGGCGCGGACGCGCGGAGTCGCCGACATAGCGCTCGAAGAATGGCGTAGTAGGCACGTTGGCGATCGGATTGATCGACGTACCGACGCACGGCGCGCCTGCCGTCGCGGCATAGCCAACCTGACAGGTGGTCGTGACCGTCGTCACGCCGCCGGCGAAGTAGAGCTGGTTGTTGGCCGCGTCCTTGAGGAAGTTATCCTTGGGCAGCAGCGTCGGCGAACCGTCGCCGTTGAACAGCAGCTTGCCGGTAGCGTCCGTCGCCTGAGCGAACTCGATGGTCTTTTGCGGACGGGTGATGTTGAACAGGCTGCCCGCCATCACATAGATGGAGGGACGCAGGCCCAGTTCCTGTGCACCGGCGCCGAGCGGGATCTCCAGCTCGGCCTTGGTCAGGTAATACGCCTTGCCGCCGATCGCGTCGTCGATGATCTGGTCGCGGTCGTCCACCAGAAGCTGCGTCCCGGTAAGCGGATCGCCGGTGAAGCCGATGCGCTGCACGCGCGGACCCACGCCGCGGATGTCGAAGCCGCGGAACTGCGGCTCGCCCAGATAGAAGCGGTCGGTGATCCGGACCGGGTCGATGCCCTCGCCCCGGCTCTTCTCCAGGCTATGGATATAGCCACCCTCCGCCGAGAGCGAGAAGATGAAGTTGCCGCCGAGGTTCCAGTACTTGTCGCCATCGATGCGGGCCCGGGCATATTTGACGTCGCCACCGAGGCCGGCAAAGTCCGCGCCGAGCGTCAGGCGCTCACCGCGTGTCGGGCGCAGGCGGCTGTTGAGGCTATCGTAGATCAACGAAACGCCGACCAGCGACGTCAGGCGGTTGCCTACGGCCTCGCAATAATAGCGGCCAGCCCGGAGCGGGTCGCACTCGGAGATGCCGTCGCCGTCAATGTCGGAATAGAAGCTGCCCTTGTCGAGGGTCACGTCATCCTGCGCCAGCTGATAGCGGCCCGACAACGTCCAATATTCCGTCAGCGGCACGCCGGCGACGACCTGGAAGCCGGTCGAGACCTGGCTGTACGTCGTGCTGCGGTCGGAACCGATATAGTTGAACGCGTTATAGTCGCGGCGGAAGATCGTCCCGCCGAGCGCGACATTGCTGTCGAACAGATACGGCTCGGTGAAGCCCAGTTCGATCGACTTCGAATAGCTCGAATAGTCGACCGAGGCTGACACGGTCTGGCCCTTGCCGCGGAAGTTGCGCTGGCGGATCGAGGCCTGGAGAATGAACTGCTCGAGGCTCGAGAAGCCCGCAGACAGCGTCAGTTCGCCATTGGCCCGTTCCTCGACATTCGCGGCCAGCACGATGCGGTCCGGAGTCGAGCCTTCCTTGCGCTCGATCTCGAACTTGTCCTGGAAATAGCCCAGGCTGTTGATGCGATCCTGCGAGCGCTTCACCAGGAAGGTGTTGAACGCGTCGCCTTCAGCCACCCGCATTTCGCGGCGGATGACCTTGTCCTGGGTCTGACGGTTGCCGGTGATGTCGATCCGCTCGATGTACGTACGATTGGCTTCCGCGATGCGGAAGTTCATCGTCATCGTCAGGCTCTCACGGTCGCGCTGGAATTCGGGACGAACGTCGGCAAAGGCATAGCCGAACGCGCCGGCGGTTTCGCTGAGCTGCTCGACCGTGTCCTCGACCGCCTTGGCGTTGTACCACGCGCCTTCCTTGATCGAGAGCGCGGTGGCGAGCTTCTTGTCGTCGAAATCACGGATCGCGCTGTCGACGGTGACCGGGCCGAACTTATAGCGCGGACCTTCCTCGACCACATAAGTGATGATGAAGTCGCGCTTGTCGGGGGTAAGCTCCGCCACCGCCGAGATCACGCGGAAGTCGGCATAGCCGTTGGTCAGGTAGAACTGGCGCAGCTTCTGCTGGTCATAGGCCAAGCGATCCTGGTCGTACGATGTGTTCGAGCTGAGCAGGTTCTTCAGGCTGGACGTCTTGGTCGCCATCTCGCCGCGCAGCTGACCGTCCGAAAACACCTCGTTGCCGATGATGTTGATCTGGCGGACCTTGGACTTCGGACCCTCGTTGATCTCGAAGATCACGTCGACGCGGTTCTGGTCGAGGCTGACCATCTTGGGCTGGACGTTCGCTGCGAAGCGGCCCTGCCGGCGATAAAGCTCGACGATCCGGGCCACGTCCGCGCGAACCGCGGTGCGCGTGAAGATCTGGCGCGGCGCCAGCTTCACTTCCTTGAGGATCTTGTCGTTCTTCAGGCGCTTGTTGCCCTCAAACACGACACGGTTGATGACCGGATTTTCCTTGATGCGGATGATCAGGTCGCCAGTTACCGCACCGTCGATCTCGACGTCGGCGAGCAGGTCCGACGCGAGCAGGTCCTTGATGGCCTGATCGATCGTTTCGTTGGTGTAGCTCTCTCCTACCCTCAACCGGGTATAGGACAGCACCGTCTCGGATTCGATACGCTGCGAGCCCTCGACCCGAAGCGAGCGGACGGTACGTGCTTCCTGAGACGGCACCACGGGTGCAGCCGGTTGCTGCGCGGCAGGCGCAGCCTGCTGAGCAGCGGGTTGCGGTGCGGGCGCAGGACGGCGAGCGGCCTGGGCGTGTGCCGTTCCCGAGAGCATCGTGCCCGCGAGAAGCACCGCCACTGCGCGTGTGCCGAGATTACCAGTCTTGATATTCACATCCCACCCCAAGTCGGATTTCGAGAAATGCCGCTGCCCATGCGACGCCGGAACATACTGCCCCTGCCTTAACCGCTTCAGCCGATCAAGCCGGCCAAGTTTCGCCACAAGCCCAATGCTCCAAGATCATTCAACGTGACCAGCAGCATCGATGCCAGGATCGCGATCAGACCACCCCGGAAGGCCCATTCCATAACCTGCGGTTCGACCGGGCGACGGCGTACGGCTTCCACTGCATAGAACAGCAAATGCCCGCCATCCAGCACCGGCACTGGCAACAGGTTGATGAATCCGAGATTAATCGAGATGAGCGCGATCAGGAAAACGAATTCAGTAGGCCCCAACGCCAGCCGCTCGCCCGAAACCTGCGCGATCTTGAGCGGGCCACCGAGTTCCGCGACAGAGCGCCGGCCCGTGATGATCTGGCCGAGCCCGTCGAGCGTCATCTGGACTATGTCGCCCGTCATGCGCATGCCGACCAGCGGCGCTTCCAGGATGTTGACCGACTTCTGCACCGGATCGGCAGGCCCGATGCCGAGGCGGCCGATGCGGAACTCGTTGCCGAAACGATCGCGTTCCACCCGTACGCCGATGGTCGTATTCACCGAACGTGGTGCGCCACCGCGTTCATAGTCGATCTTCACCGCCTCGCCTGGGCGCAGCTGCGTGTACTTGACCATGTCGGCATAGGTATCGACCGAGCGGCCACCGAGCCCAGTGATGCGGTCCCCCGGCTGGATGCCCGCCTGAGCGGCGGCGCTGCCCGGCAGCAGGAAGCCGACCGTGCTGGGCGTGCGATTGTCGCCATATGCCAGCGCGAACGCCGAAAGAATGAGAATCGCGATCAGAAAATTGGCGATCGGGCCAGCGGCGACGATGATCGCACGCTGCCACAGCGGCTTGGCCTGGAAGGTCTGCGCGCGCTCATGCGCCGGGAGCGACAGCCATTCGGACGAAGGCTGCGACGCAGGGTTCATGTCGCCGGCGAAACGGACATAGCCACCGAGCGGCAACAAACAGAATTTCCACCGGGTACCGCGACGGTCGGTGATGCCGGCGAGCTCGCGGCCGAAGCCGATCGAGAACTCCTCGGCCTTCACACCGAACCAGCGGCCGGCGAGGTAATGTCCCATCTCGTGCAGGAATACGAGCGGCCCGATCACCAGCGCAAAGGCAAGGAGGGTGAGCAGGATGCCGGGCGATTCGATCAAACGACACAGTCCTTCACACGCTCGACCGCATAGCGGCGTGCCTCGGCGTCGATCGCAAGCACTGCGTCGAGCGTCTCCGGGGCAGCCGGATCGTAGCGGTCCAGCGTATCGGCAACGATTGCGGCAATTTCAAGAAATCCGACGCTGCCGGAAAGAAAGCCTGCCACGGCGACTTCGTTGGCGGCATTGAGCACTGCCGGACGCGCACCACCGGCAGCCAAAGCCTCGCGCGCGAGGCGTAATGCCGGGAATCGGACATAGTCCGGATCCTCGAACTCGAGCCGGCCGACGCGCGCAAGATCCAGCCGCTCACAGGGCGTCTCCATCCGCTCGGGCCAGGCGAGTGCATAGGCGATGGGGGTGCGCATATCGGGCGTGCCAAGCTGCGCCAACACCGACCCGTCGATATATTCGACCATCGAATGCACCACCGATTGGGCGTGAACCAGCACGTCCAGGCGGTCAGCCCCGACCGGAAACAAGTGGAACGCCTCGATCAGCTCGAGCCCCTTGTTCATCATCGTGGCGGAATCGACCGAGATCTTCGCACCCATCGACCAATTGGGATGCGCCACTGCCTGAGCCGGGGTGATACCGCGCATCGCTTCCAGCGGAGTTTGACGGAACGGACCACCACTGGCCGTGAGGATGATGCGGTGCACCGCTTTCGGTGCGCTACGATCGAGGCACTGGAATACGGCGTTGTGCTCGGAATCGACCGGCAGCAGCGTGGCTCCATGCGCATGCGCCGCAGCCATCATGACTGCGCCGGCAGACACCAGCGACTCCTTGTTGGCGAGCGCAACGGTTCCGCCCCCTTCAAGCGCGGCCATGACGGGCTTCAGTCCTGCCGTGCCGACGATTGCCGCCATGGTCCAGTCGGCGCCCATTCTCGCCGCGTCACACACCGCATCCGCTCCCCCCGCGGCAGCGATGCCGGTCCCGGCAAGTGCGTCGCGCAGCTGGTCCAGATAGCTGACGTCGGCGACGACGGCGCATCGCGCGTTGGTGCGGATGGCGGCAGCGGCCAGCTTCTCCACGTCGCTGTTGGCGGTCAGCGCGAGGACCTCGAACGCGTCGCCTGCACGCTCAATCAAGTCGAGCGTCGAACTGCCGACCGAGCCGGTAGCACCTAGGATAGTGATCTTTTTCATCAGGCGACCAAGAGCACCAGCAACGCGGCGATGGGCGCGGCGAACACCAGACCGTCAAGGCGATCGAGGACGCCGCCATGACCGGGAAGCAGGTTGCTCGAGTCCTTGACCCCGGCCTGGCGCTTCAAATAGCTTTCATACAAGTCGCCTGCCTGTGAAAACGCGCCGAGCACGGGCGTGGCAAGCGCGAGCGCAGCCGGCAGATCGAACAGCCGGACGAGCACGAACGCAAACACCGTCCCCGCGATCACTCCGCCGATGAAGCCGGCCCAGGTCTTGTTCGGGCTGATCCGCGGCGCAAGCTTGGGCCCGCCGATCGCACGGCCGGCGAAATAGGCGCCGGTGTCACAGGCCCAGACCAACGCCATTGCCCAGAATGTCAGAAGCAGCCCTTGCTCCGCTCGCTCGCGGAGCATCAGCAAGGCGAGAATGGGTAAACCGACATAAAGGATGCCGCCGGCCAAGCGCGGACGGCGCGTTACCGCCGCGACGAAGAAAGCCGCCCCTGTCAGCAGCCCCAGTGCGACGAAGCTGGGCCCGGCGGCAAGGTTCGGCGCCATCACCGCGAGCGGCGCCGACAGCGCATATTGCGCTATGCGGCGCTGACGCGGTGTAGCGCCAGTGAGCCCTGCCCACTCGCCCATCATGAGAATGCCGGCCACCGCCAGGATCAACCAAAAGCCGAGGCCGCCGGCCCAAAGCGCCAGCACCGCCAGGCCGATCAGCACGACACCGACCGCTGCCCGGGTGCCGAGCTCTGATGAAGTACGGCTCACAGGCCCCCGAACCGGCGCTGCCGCTTGCCGAATTGCTCGATCGCGGCGGCGAACGCGGCTTCGTCGAAGTCGGGCCACAGCGTATCGACGAAGAGCAACTCGGCATAGGCCGCCTGCCACAGCAGGAAATTTGAAAGCCGCTGCTCGCCTGAGGTGCGGATCATCAGGTCGAGGGGCGGTAGATCGGCAGTCTCCAAGCCTTCTTCGAAGCGCTGTTCGTCGATCGCCACCGGATCCAGCGTGCCTGCCTGGACCTGCTCGGCTAGGCGCCTGGCCGCCGACAGGATTTCGGCTTGGGCGCCGTAGTTGAGGGCAATCACCAGCGTCGGGCCGGGATTGTTGGCGGTTCGGGCGACCGCAGCGTCGATCATCGCTACCAGATCAGACTGGAGCCGGCGCCAGTCGCCGATGACGCGGAGCTTGACGCCCTCCAATATGAGCTCCTCGAGCTCGCTGGCCAGGAACTGGCGGAGCAAGCCCATCAGGTCGCGGACTTCATCCTCGGGACGGCGCCAATTTTCCGACGAGAAGGCGTAGAGCGTAAGTGCTTCGATACCAAGCTTGCGCGCCGCGCGGCTGATGCGCCGGACGGCTTCCACGCCTTGCCGATGTCCGGCAATCCGCGGCAGAAAACGCTTCTTCGCCCAGCGCCCGTTGCCGTCCATGATGATCGCAACATGGCGCGGAACGGGCGCGGACGCGAGGCGGGGAGCGAGCTTAACAGCCACGGCCACCCTCGCCCGCCCAGACAAGGCGACGCCTGAGCATCACTTGTTCAGGATTTCCTTTTCCTTGGCCGCCGTAGCGGCATCGATCTCGGCGATCGTCGCGTCCGTGATTTTCTGTACCTCGGTCTCGTGACGCTTGCGGTCATCCTCGCCGAAGACGCCCTTCTTCTCGTCGGCCTTCAAGCTGTCATTGCCGTCGCGGCGCACGTTGCGCACAGCGATGCGTGCCTTCTCGGCATATTGGCTAGCGAGCTTGGCAAGCTCCTTGCGGCGCTCCTCGGTCAGATCAGGGATCGGCAAGCGAAGCGTCTGACCGTCAACGATCGGGTTGAGCCCGAGCCCTGCCGAGCGGATCGCCTTGTCGGCAGGACCGACATTCGACTTATCCCACACCTGCACCGACAACATGCGCGGCTCTGGCACGGAAACCGTCGCGACCTGGTTCAATGGCATCTGTGCGCCATACACCTCGACCGTGACCGGATCGAGGAGCGTGGCGGAGGCGCGTCCGGTGCGAAGCCCCCCAAGGTCGTGCTTCAGTGCCTCGACGGCACCGGCCATGCGGCGTTCGATATCGGCTTTGTCGTAAGCGGCCATTATCGGCTCCTGTTCATTCAAGCGGCTTGAGATTGGACGATCGTGGAAGTGCCCTCGCCGCGCAGCACGGCGGCCAGGTTGCCTTCCTCGCGGATGTTGAACACGACGATCGGAATATGATTGTCACGGCACAGCGCGACCGCGGACGCGTCCATGACCTTGAGATTGTCGGCCAGAACGCGGTCGTAGCTCAGCGTATCGTACCGCGTGGCCGTCGGCACCTTCTTGGGGTCGGCATCATAGACGCCGTCGACCGAAGTCCCTTTGAACAGCGCGTCACAGTTCATCTCGGCGGCACGTAGCGCGGCGGTCGTGTCGGTGGTGAAGAAGGGCAGACCGGTGCCGGCGGCGAAGATCACTACGCGGCCCTTCTCCATGTGACGCTCCGCGCGGCGCCGGACATAGGGTTCGCACACGCTCGCCATCGGGATAGCTGATTGGACGCGGGTCTGGACGCCGATCTTCTCCAGCGCGTTCTGCATGGCGAGTGCGTTCATCACGGTTGCTAGCATGCCCATATAGTCGGCGCTCGCGCGGTCGAATCCCTGCGCCGCCCCGGCCAGCCCGCGGAAGATGTTGCCGCCGCCGACGACCATGCACACTTCAAAACCGGTTTCGGTAGCTTCCTTCACTTCGGCGGCGACGCGGTCGCAGGTCGCGGGATCGATGCCGAACTGGCCCTGCCCCATCAGCACTTCGCCGGACAATTTAAGCAGGATTCGTTGGAAGCGCGAAGCGGTCATTGGAGCCTAGGATTCGAGGGAACGCAGATAGCGAAGCGGCGCGGACCTTAGAGGTGCCGCGCCGCCGGAACAAGCAGAGATACCGGGGAGATTCGGTGCAGACCGCTCCTCCCCGGAGCTTCGGCTTACTTGGTGAGACCTGCCGTCGCAGCCACTTCGGCAGCGAAGTCGCTCTCTTCCTTTTCGATGCCTTCACCGAGCTGGAAGCGGACATAGTCGGTCAGCGTGATGGTCGTGCCGGCATCCTTGCCCGCCTTGGCGATCACGTCCTGCACCGGCGTCTTGCCGTCCATGACGAACGCCTGGGTGAGGAGCGCGTTCTCCTTCTTGAACTTCTCGACCGGGCCGTTGAGGATCTTCTCGGCGACCTCGGCGGACTTGCCG
The DNA here is from genome assembly GCF_021513175.1 of Sphingomonas sp. S2-65. Lineage (NCBI taxonomy): Bacteria > Pseudomonadati > Pseudomonadota > Alphaproteobacteria > Sphingomonadales > Sphingomonadaceae > Sphingomonas > Sphingomonas sp. S2-65. The sequence continues at coordinate 539,137 of NZ_CP090953.1, forward strand.
ACGATCTTGTCCGCATTCTTCTCGCGAAGAATGGCGGATTCGCGCTCGACGACTTCGGGATCGAGATCGTCAACCGAAAGCGCCAGCGGGAACGCGGCCGCGATGTGCATCGCGATCTGCTTGCCGAGCGGCTCGAGAACGTCAGCGCCGGCATCCGATTCGAGCGCGACGAGCACGCCGATCTTGCCGAGGCCAGGAGCGGCCGCGTTGTGGACGTAGGGAACCACGGCGCCCTTGGTCACTTCGACCTGCTTGGCGCGGCGGAGGACCTGGTTCTCGCCAATCGTCGAGATGTTGTTGGTCAGCACCTCTTCGACAGTGCCGCCCTGCGGCAGCTGCGCGGCCTTCAGCGCATCGATGTCGGCGCCCTGCTCCAGCGCAACGGCGGTCACGTCGCGGACGAAGCCCTGGAAGATCTCGTTCTTGGCGACGAAGTCGGTCTGCGAATTGACTTCGACGGCCACGCCCTTGGTGCCGGAGACGGCGACGCCCACCAGGCCTTCAGCGGCGGTGCGGCTCGACTTCTTGGCGGCAGCGGCGAGGCCCTTGGTGCGCAGCCAATCGACGGCGGCTTCCATGTCGCCGCTGGTCTCGGCCAGCGCCTTCTTGCAATCCATCATGCCGGCGCCGCTCTTTTCGCGGAGCTCCTTCACGGCTGCTGCAGTGATCTCTGCCATGTTTCTATCCTTCGGCTAAAATTTGGGCGGAGCAGTGCCGTCAAGCCCTGCCCCGCCCCGATTACGGTTCGATGACGAGAGCTTACGCGTCGATCTGACGCTCGCCCTCGACCGACTGGTTCACTTCCGTGACGGCAGCGGGCGCTTCCGGCTCGCTGATCGCCTCTTCGACGGGGGGCTGCTCGGCGGCGCCGAAGTCGTAGCCCGAGTTGCGCATCGCGTCCTGGCCACCGCGGGTCGCGGCGATGGCGATCGCCTCGCAATAGAGGCGGATGGCGCGGCTGGCGTCATCGTTCGCGGGAACCGGGAAGGCGATGCCGTCCGGCGACACGTTCGAATCGAGGATCGCGACGACGGGGATGCCGAGCGTGTTGGCTTCCTTGATCGCCAGCTCTTCCTTGTTCGCGTCGATCACGAACATGATGTCGGGAACGCCGCCCATGTCACGGATGCCGCCGAGCGAGTTCTCGAGCTTGTCCTTCTCACGGGTGAGCTGGAGCACTTCCTTCTTGGTGAGGCCGTGCGTGTCGCCCGACAGCTGCTCTTCGAGCGTCTTGAGGCGCTTGATCGAGTTGCTGATGGTCTTCCAGTTGGTGAGCATGCCGCCCAGCCAGCGATGGTTGACGAAGTGCTGGCCCGAACGGCGCGCCGCGTCTGCGATCGGCTCCTGCGCCTGGCGCTTGGTGCCGACGAACAGGACCTTGCCGCCCGAAGCGACGGTGGACGACACGAACTCGAGCGCGCGTGCGAAGAGCGGCACGGTCTGCGAGAGGTCGATGATGTGAACGCCGTTGCGATCGCCGAAGATGTAGGGCTTCATCTTCGGGTTCCAGCGGTGCGTCTGGTGGCCGAAATGCGCGCCCGATTCGAGCAGCTGCTGCATGGAGACGACGGGTGCCGCCATAGGGATAACTCCTTCCGGTTGAGCCTCTGGGAAGCGAGTGACCAGGAAGTTCCTGGCACCGGTTTATGATGCTTCCCATGCGGGTTGAGGCGCGGCCCTTAGCGCAACGGGGTCTTCCGAGCAAGTAGAACAAAAGGTGACGTTCTGGTTGACGCCGGAACACATATGGAACATACCGGGTTCAGAAGCGGGGTAAGGAACGCCTCGCCAGCATAATGCGTTGAAATTGCTCATGATTGCGATGTTCGCGTGTATCGGGAGTCTGAGATGACTGCATTCGGTGTCTATTTGCTGTTCGGCGGAGTGCTCGTGGCCTCGGTCTGGGCTCTCGTGGCGAGCATCCGCCCGCAGCTTCATCGCTTCGCCGAATTGACGCGTCCCGTCAGCACGCTTCCGGCACTGCCGTCGCGGCTGAGCCGGGTTACGGTGCGGACGTTCCCGGCACGGATGCCGGCCCGGCCGGCACAGCCGAAGCGCGCAGCCGCCTGATTCGGCGATAGCTGCGGATGCTGAAGGGGATCGTCGCCAGATAAGCGAGCGCGAGCAAGGCCAGCGTCGGCCACGGCGCCGAGACCAGCGCGGCCACCAGCACCACCAATACCGCCACCGCCTCGAACCGGATGTTCTGCTTGAGACGGAGCGTCGGAGCGAACGTAGCGACACTGGAGATCATCAAGACCGCCACGAATCCGGTCCAGGGCGCGATAAGGGCGGGAGAGCGCAATACCGCCTCCCCGGTCCACAGCCACAGATATAGCGGCGTCAGCGCAAGCAGTGCGCCTGCCGGCGCCGGTACACCGGTCAGGAAGCCAGCCGATTTATGCGGCTGATGCTCGCGGTCGATATTGGCGTTGAAGCGGGCAAGGCGCAGCGCGCAGAACAATGCCATCAGCAAGGCGACCATCCAGCCGAAGCGGCCGAGCGCCTGTAGTGACCAGAGATACAGGATCAGCGTCGGCGCCACGCCGAACGAGATCGCGTCGGACAAGCTGTCCAGTTCCGCGCCGAAACGGCTCTCCGCACGCACCCAGCGGGCTATCTTGCCATCGACACCGTCGAGCACAGCGGCAGCCAGGACCATGAGCACCGCCCCTTCCCAATTGCCGAGCATGGCGAACCGGATCGCGGTAAGCCCGGAGCAGAGTGCCAGCGCAGTGACGGTGTTGGGCAACACGGCACGCAGCGGAATGCCGCGGGCCGGATCGGAAAACGGCATGTTGCGCGGCGAGCGCCGAGCCCGGGGATCACGCATGGGACAATGACTCCGTACGCGCACCCGCCGGATGGAAGCGACGCCAGCTCGATACCGGCAGAACCAAATCACTGAGCACTCGGGAACTCCGCTGAACGGTGCACGCATGCACGACGCCGCCTGCAACGCGGACGGAGGCTTTCGGTATCCGCTCTCCGGCGATGCCGGGCCGCGCAACGTGCCGATCGCTCGATCCGTTGCTCGTCACCAAGGGGCAAGCGAACACTGAAGGTGTGGCCGTCAGCGTAAAACCAGGACCGCCACGCCAACGGCATCACTGGGGGATGCCGACCGCCGTGGAACCGCCGCGGCGCGCCAGGATGGTTTCGCCCGCGATCGCGCGCTGACCCAGCGCCACTTCGCAGGCATAGTCCTCTGGAAGGAACACATCGACCCGGCTTCCGAAGCGGATCAGGCCGACGCGCTGCCCGGCGACGACCATGTCCCCCGCCTTCGCGAATGCGACGATACGGCGCGCCACCAGCCCGGCGATCTGCGTGAAGCCGATGCGCAGCCCGTTGCGGTCCTCCACCACGAAATGCTGGCGTTCGTTTTCGTCGCTCGCCTTGTCGAAATCGGCGTTCATGAACTTGCCGGAAATGTAGATGACGTGGCGGATCGTGCCGGTGATCGGAGTCCGGTTCACGTGAACGTCGAACACGCTCATGAACACCGAAACGCGCACCATGGGCGCTTCGCCCAGCGCATGCGGGCCGTGCAGTTCGGGCGGCAGCGGGACACGCTCGATCATCGTGATGAGGCCGTCCGCCGGCGAGACGATCAGGCCGTCCGCCTGTGGCGTCACCCGTACCGGATCGCGGAAGAACGCGGCCACGCCCACCGTCAGGAAGACCAGCGGCCAGGTGATGAAGTCCCATACGAACAGGCTGAGGAACGCAATCGCGCCGGCGATCAGGACGTATTTGCGGCCTTCGGGATGGATGTCGGGGAAACGCCACTTCACCGTGGATGTGCCAACGGGCGGCTTGTCTAGCGATGCCATGCACCCGGTGTAGCGAGGTATGACGCGCTTTCCTAGGGCGCTGGTATTCCTCGACGCGCGTCGGCTCGCCGTTGGAGCACCCATCCTGCGCCGGCACGATGCCACATGGACCTAGCCTTGTGCCTGGCTGCTGGCCTCTCGGATGGCGGTGCGGGGTTGTGGCGCGCCTGCGTTGCTGCGATCTTGTGTCAGTCCGGCGCAGGCGTCCGCAATTAATGCAACCGTGCGGCTTGCATGTTCGTTCGCTTTTTTGCAGGCGATTGCGCCACGTTCGTCACGACATTCAAAGGAAGTTCATGCCCGCATCGACTGCTGCCGCCAAGCGCCGTCGCTCCCGTGCCCGCGCGGCGGGCGTGCCTTCGCCTTGGGTGATGTTCCTGAAGGGGTTCCTGAAGAACCCGGTCATGGTCGGTGCCGTCGCGTCGTCGTCGCAGCGGCTGGTGCGCCACATGCTGTCCAAGGTGGATTGGGAGCAGTGCAAGCTGTTCGTGGAATATGGCCCCGGCGTCGGGACCTTTACCCGGCCGATCCTGGAGCGCCTGGGTCCCGACGCGACGCTGATCGTGATCGACACCAACCCGGACTTCATCCACTATCTGAAGCACACGATCGACGATCCGCGCTTCTCCGCGGTGCTCGGCTCGGCCTCCGACGTCGAGCGGATCGTCCACGAGCATGGCTTCGACCATGCCGACTACATCACCTCGGGCCTGCCCTTTTCGACGCTGCCGCCCGGCGTGGGCGACCAGATCGCCAAGGCTACGCATGACGTGTTGCGGCCCGGCGGCGCCTTCCTGGTGTATCAGTACAATCCGAAGGTGCGGAACTTCCTGACGCCGCACTGGACGAACATCGACCATGAAGTGGAATGGTGGAACATCCCGCCGGCGCAGCTCTGGTGGGCTTGGAAGGGCTGAGGCCTGAGGGCGCTTGATCGCCCTCCCCCATGCTCCTAGACGCTCGCCATACCCTTCAATGCAAAGGACAAGCGAGCGTATGGCGAAGATCAAGGTGGCAACGCCGGTCGTGGAGATCGACGGCGACGAGATGACGCGGATCATCTGGCAGTGGATCCGCGAGCGCCTGATCCTCCCCTATCTCGACATCGACCTGAAATATTACGATCTCTCGGTCGAGAAGCGCGACGAGACCAACGACCAGATCACGATCGATTCGGCCAACGCGATTCGCGAATATGGCGTCGGCGTGAAGTGCGCCACGATCACGCCGGACGAGCAGCGCGTCGAGGAATTCGGCCTCAAGGAAATGTGGAAGTCGCCCAACGGCACGATCCGCAACATCCTGGGCGGCACGATCTTCCGCGAGCCGATCGTGATCTCCAACGTGCCGCGGCTGATCCCGGGCTGGACCAAGCCGATCGTTGTCGGCCGTCATGCGTTCGGCGACCAGTATCGCGCGACCGACTTCAAGGTGCCGGGCGCCGGCAAGCTGCGCCTCGTCTGGGAAGGCGAGAATGGCGAGAAGATCGACCGCGAAGTCTATACCTTCAAGGACGCCGGCGTCGCGCTGGCGATGTACAATCTCGACGATTCGATCCGCGATTTCGCTCGCTCGTCGCTGAACTACGGCCTCAACCTGGGCTGGCCGGTCTATCTCTCGACCAAGAACACGATCCTCAAGGCCTATGACGGGCGCTTCAAGGACCTGTTCCAGGAAGTGTTCGAGACCGAGGGCTTCAAGGAGAAGTTCCAGGAAGCCGGCATCGTCTATGAGCACCGCCTGATCGACGACATGGTCGCTTCCGCGCTCAAGTGGCATGGCGAGTTCGTCTGGGCGTGCAAGAACTATGACGGCGACGTCCAGTCGGACCAGGTCGCGCAGGGCTTCGGCTCGCTCGGCCTGATGACTTCGGTGCTGATGTCGCCGGACGGCAAGACGATCGAGGCAGAAGCGGCGCACGGCACCGTTACGCGCCACTATCGCCAGCACCAGCAGGGCAAGGCGACGTCGACCAATCCGATCGCGTCGATCTTCGCCTGGACCGGCGGCCTGAAGTATCGCGGCAAGTTCGACGGCACGCCGGACGTGACCCGTTTCGCCGAGACGCTGGAGCGGGTGTGCATCGAGACCGTGGAAAGCGGCAAGATGACCAAGGATCTGGCGCTGCTGATCGGCCCGAACCAGGCCTGGATGACGACCGAGCAGTTCTTCGAGGCGATCCGACTGAACCTCGAAACGGCGATGGGCAGCTGGCAGTAAGCCGGACTGCGCTGATCTAAAGAAGCGCGGAGGGCGGTGTCGCCTTCCGCGCTTTTCTTTTGGCCACGCCGGTCAGGACGCCTCGGGCGAGCGCACGCGCTCGGGCCGGAACCCCATGCCGAGCACGCGCGCCGGGATCCGGCGCAGCAGGGGAACGCTGTCCAACAGCCGGATCGCGAGCGGGGGCGTGGTCATCGGCCGAGAGGCAGCGAGCGTCGGCGCGATGATGCGATTCTGGATCAGCCGCTGCAGCGCCTGGGTACGCTTTGCCGGCATCATCCGGCGTGCCTGAACCTTGTGCAGCAAGGGTCCGACGTCCACCGATGCCGCCATCGGCGCGGCGAGGATGTTGGCCGCCGCTACGGCATCCTGGATGGCCAGATTGATCCCGACGCCGCCGATGGGCGACATCGCATGCGCCGCGTCCCCCAGGACGAGGAGCCCCGGCCGATGCCAGCGTTCCAGCCGGTCGACGCTCACCGAGAGGAGCTTGACTTCATCCCAGCTTCGCAATGCCTGATCGACGCCGGCAGTCTCGGGGCCAACGGCGCGGACCCGCGCTCGAAAGGCGTCGAGCCCCTCGGCACGGATCTGGTCCGCCATACCCTTGGGAAAGACGGACGCGCATTGCCAGTAGGCGCCGCGATCGATCAGGACGAATATGCGTCCGGCGTCGAACACGCCCATGCTCTGGTTCTGCGGCTCCGCCGTCTTTGGAAGCCGGAACCAGAACACGTCCATTGGGGATCCCACGGTGGTGGAGGGCAGCCCGCCGCGAAACCTGGATCCGCGCCCGTCGCATGCCAGGGTCAGCGTCGCGCGTACCGCTTCGCCATCGGCGGTGCGGACGCCGCGCACGACGCCGTCTTCCTCGATCAGGGCGGTCGCCTCGCAGGACTGACGGAGTGTGAAGCCGGGATAGGGCCGTGCCGCTTCGGCAACGAAATCGAGAAAGTCCCATTGCGGCATCAAGGCGATGAACGGCGCCGGCACCTTGAGGTGGCGGAAGTCGGCCACGCGGACCGAGCGCCCGGCGATGCGCGCCCCGAATTGGTCGGCGCGATCATGAGGGCGGCTGAGGAGCGCGTCGAGCAGACCCAGTTCGGCGAAGATGCGAAGCGTTGAAGGGTGAACGGTGTCGCCGCGAAAGTCGCGAAGGAAGTCGCCGTGCCTTTCCAGCACCAGCGTCTTCACGCCTGCGCGGGCGAACAACAGCCCGGCGACCAGCCCGGCAGGACCTCCGCCGACGATGCAAAGCTCGGTGTCGGGCACATCCACCTCATGACAAAGATGCAATTAGCCGCTTAGATACACCGATGCTCACCCTTCAGAACAGCGGCCTCAGCGACGCCCTCGTGATCCTCGGTGCGGCTGGGCTGGTCATTCCGGCCTTTGCGCGGTTCCGGATCAGCCCGGTGATCGGGTTCATCCTGGTCGGCGCGCTGGTGGGCCCTTCGGCACTGGGCGCGCTGGTCGGGCAGAACCCCTGGCTGTATTATCTCACCATTTCCGACGTGCACTCGATCGAGCCGTTCGCCGAGTTCGGCATCATCCTGTTGCTGTTCTCGATCGGGCTAGAATTGTCGTTCCGCAGGCTGTGGGCGATGCGGACGCTGGTGTTCGGCGTGGGCGCGGCCGAATTGCTCGGCGCCGGGCTGATCCTGGCCGGGGCTTTCTACCTCACCGGGCTGAGCACTGGCGGGTCGATCGGGCTGGGGCTGGCGCTGGCATTGTCCTCCACCGCCCTCGTGGTTCCCATCGCCGGCACGACCAGCGCGGTCGGGCGCGCGGCGTTTGCGATGCTGCTGTTCGAGGATCTGGCGCTGGTGCCGATCATCTTCATGCTGGGCGCGCTGGCACCGTCGGCGGGCGATGCCGGCATGTGGGGGTTGCTGCGGACGCTGGGCGCGGGCGTGGTGACCGTTGCGGTGCTGTTCGTCGGCGGGCGTTTCCTGCTCCCGCGGATGTTCGCCCAGGCGGCACGGACCAAGAGCCCCGAGCTGTTCCTCGCCGCGAGCCTGCTGGTGGTGATCGTCGCGAGCCTGGCGACCGCGGCGGCGGGGCTGTCGCCGATTGTCGGCGCGCTGATCGCGGGCCTGCTGATCGCCGAGACCGAATATCATGGCGAAGTCGAAGCGATCACCGCCCCGTTCAAGGGGCTGGCGCTGGGCGTGTTCCTGATCACCGTGGGCATGCGGCTGGACCTGAGCTTCGTCGCGCAGAATTGGGGTTCGCTGCTCGGCGCGACGATGCTGGTGATGCTGGTCAAGGTGGCCGTGACGATGGGGCTGCTGAAGATTTCGGGCGCGCGGACGGGAACCGCCGCGGAGACCGGCGTGCTGATGGCCAGCCCGTCCGAGACGACGCTGATCGTGCTGGGGGTCGCCGGTGCCGCAGGACTGATCGCACCCGCCACCGGCGCGTTCTGGACGACCGTCACGGCGATCGGGCTCACCGCCACCCCGCTGCTGGCCAAGGCCGGACAGTTGGTGTCGCGGCTGATCGAGCGCGGCACTTCGGGCGAGAGTTCCGACCCGGCGATCGACCAGGTGGTTCCCGGCGCCGTCATCATCGGCTTCGGCCGGGTCGGCCGGACCGTGGCCGACATGCTCCAGCGGCACGACCTGCCCTTTCTGGCAGTGGATGCCGACATCGACAATGTGAACGCGGCCCGGCGCGAGGGCTATACCGTGCTGTTCGGCGACGTCACCCGCACCGAGTTGGTCGACCAATTGCGGCTGGGGCACGCCCGCGCGCTGATCCTGACGATGGACGATCCGGTGCTCACGGTCCGGCTGGCGAAGCGCGTGCGCGCCTGGGTGCCCGATCTGCCGATCATCGCCCGCGCCCGCGATGCGGCGCATGCCGCCGAACTGTACCGCGCGGGGGTGACCGACGCAGTGCCCGAGACGCTGGAAAGCTCGCTCCAACTCTCCGAAGCGGTGCTGGTCGATCTGGGCATGCCGGTGGGCCCGGTCATCGCCTCCATCCACGAGAAGCGCGACGAGATGCGCAAATCGATCCGGCTCGCCGCCGGGATCGAGCGCGATCCGCGGATTCGCCGCGTGCGGCTGGGCAAAGCGGCGGAGTGAGGACTTGCCCGCTGCGGTGTCTCGCCGCATCCTGGGTGCCGCGTCATGCCATCACGTCTATTCGAACCAGGCATTCACGCACCAGCTCTATGAATATGGCGTGCCCTGCGAAGCCGAGGAATATCGCGGCGGCTGGCGCGGGCGCCACTGGACGCCCGACGGGCGCGTGCGCAGCGAGCTGCTGCCGTTTTTCGACCAAACGCTGCTATCTGCGGGCTAGCTTCCGCGCCGGCGGAGACGAACCACCAGCCCGGCATCGCCGGTTACCGTGACCCACTTGCCGGCCTCGATCCTTACGGACTGATTGAGTTCCACCGCGCGCGCGCTGCTTCCGCTCGAAGCGCAGGCGTCTGGCGCGGGACGTCCCCACCGCACCCGCAGGTCGGCCAGACCGCTTGTATCGTCGGAGCGCTGGGGGGTGAGGGTCAGCGAGATCAAGCTCTGATCCCCACGCGGATAGGTCCGTTCGCCACATTCCAGGGCCGACGCTTGGCTGACCTCTCGACGCAGGCTCGCGCCCTGCCCCGTCGCCACGCGCAGCGTGCCTTGCCAAAGCTGCTCGCTGCCCGCGACGATCTCCACGTCGACGACATAGCGCTCGATCCGTAGCGGAGCGCGCTCAAACCTTGGGTAGATTGGCGGTGCCGGTGGCGCGGGCGGCGCAGGCGGAGATGGGAGCAATTGCCGCTCCGGAGCATTTTGCAGCAGCGCGGACAGCAGGTACAGCAGCATCCCAGTCTCCCTCTTGTTGGGCGAAGACTAGGATGTTGCGGTTACCGGATCGTGTATTTCAGGCCGCGGCCTTTGCCTCCGCCAGCGCTGCCCGGACCGCAGCCACTGCCTCTGCGGCCTTTGCTCCGTCGGGGCCGCCGCCCTGGGCCATATCGGGGCGGCCGCCGCCGCCCTGCCCGCCCAGCGCCGCCACGGCGACCTTGACCAGATCGACCGCGCTGATGCCGAGGCCATCGGAGACGCCAACCGCAACCGAAGCGCGGCCTTCGTTGACGGCGACCAAGGCGACCACGCCTGAGCCGATGCGCTGCTTGGCGTCGTCGACCGCGCCACGGAGTGCCTTGGCTTCGAGACCATCGAGCACCTGGCCGATGAAGTTGATGCCGCCGACCTGCTCGGGGCCGGTCGGAGCCCCCGCGCCGCCACCGCCCAATGCGAGCGCCTTCTTCGCCTCCGCCAATTCGCGTTCCAGACGGCGGCGATCTTCGACCAGCGTCGCGACCCGCGCGGGCACTTCGTCGGGCGAGGCCTTGAGCACGGCAGCGGTCTCGCGCAGCTTGGCGTCACGCGCGGCGAGCCACTGGCGTGCGGCTTCGCCGGTCAGCGCCTCGACCCGGCGGATGCCCGAGGAGGATGCGCCTTCGTCGACGATCTTGAACAGGCCGATTTCGCCGAGCGCGCCGACATGCGTGCCGCCGCAGAGTTCCAGCGAATAGGTCTTCCCTTCATCGTTGGTGCCCATCGAGACGACGCGGACCTCGTCGCCATATTTCTCGCCGAACAATGCCATCGCGCCTTCCGCGATCGCTTCGTCCGGAGTCATCAGGCGCGTGACGACGCTGCCATTGCCGCGGATGTGACGGTTCACGTCCGCTTCGACCTGAGCGATGTCGTCCTGAGTCATGCCGGTGGGCTGCGAGAAATCGAAGCGCAGGCGCTCGGGCGCGACGAGGCTGCCCTTTTGCGCGACATGGCCGCCCAGGCGCTCGCGCAGCGCTTCGTGCAGCAAGTGCGTGGCGCTGTGGTTCGCGCGGATGGCGCCGCGACGGGCGTGATCGACAATGAGGTGCACCGCATCGCGCAGCGCCAGCTCGCCGGCTTCGATCGTCACGTCGTGCGCGAAGACCCGGCCGAGATATTTGTGCGTGTCGGATACGGTGGCCTTGAGCCCCTTCTCGCTCGAGATGCTGCCGGCGTCTCCGACCTGGCCCCCGCTCTCGCCGTAAAAGGGAGTCTGGTTGAACACGACCGAGACGCGCTCGCCGGGCCCGGCGCGGTCGACCCGCGCGCCATCCTTGATGATCGCGACGACTTCGCCTTCGCCTTCCTCGGCGGCATAGCCGATGAACTCGGTGCCGCCGAACTCGTCGGCAAGATCGTACCAGAGCTCGTCCGAGGCCTTTTCGCCCGATCCCTTCCAGGCGGCCCGCGCGGCGCGCTTCTGCTCGGCCATGGCGGCATCGAAGCCCGCGCGATCGACTGCGATCGACTTGGCGCGCAGCGCGTCCTCGGTCAGGTCATAGGGGAAGCCGAAGGTGTCGTAGAGCTTGAACGCCGTGGCGCCGGGCAAGGTATCGCCCTCGGCCATCGTCAGAGTCGCTTCGTCGAGCAGGCGCAGGCCGTTGGCGAGCGTCTGGCGGAAGCGCGTTTCCTCCTGAAGCAACGTCGCCTCGATCAGCGGCTGCGCGCGGACGAGCTCGGGGAAAGCGGCCCCCATTTCGGCAACGAGGCTGGGCACCATGCGGTACATCAGCGGATCCTTCGCACCCAGGATGTGCGCGTGGCGCATCGCGCGGCGCATGATCCGGCGCAAGACATAGCCGCGGCCTTCATTGGCCGGCAGCACGCCATCGGCGACGAGGAAGCCCGATGCGCGAAGATGGTCGGCAATGACGCGGTGGCTAGCCTGGTTCTCGCCCGTGGTGGACGAGCCGGTCAGCGCGCCGCTTTCCGCGATCAGCGCCTTGAAGGTATCGGTATCGTAATTGTCGTGGACGCCCTGGAGCACCGCGGCGATCCGCTCGAGCCCCATGCCGGTGTCGATCGACGGGCGCGGCAAGTCGCCGACGATCTGGTCGGCTTCCTGCAGGAACTGCATGAAGACGAGGTTCCAGATCTCGACGAAACGGTCGCCATCTTCCTCGGGGCTGCCGGGAGGGCCGCCATAGATGTGCTCGCCATGATCGTAGAAGATTTCCGAACACGGCCCGCACGGACCATCGGCGCCCATCGCCCAGAAATTGTCCTTGGTCGCGATGCGGATGATCTTGTGATCGGGAAGCCCGGCGATCTTCTTCCACAGATCGAACGCCTGATCGTCGGTGTGATAGACAGTGACGACGAGCTTCTCGGCGGAAATGCCCCAGACCTGGGTCAGCAGGGTCCAGGCATGGGTGATCGCCTGTTCCTTGAAATAGTCGCCGAACGAGAAATTGCCGAGCATTTCGAAGAAGGTGTGGTGACGCGCCGTGTAGCCGACATTGTCGAGATCATTATGCTTGCCGCCGGCGCGGACGCACTTTTGCGACGACGTCGCCGTCACATAGGGCCGCGTCTCCAGCCCGGTGAACACGTTCTTGAACGGCACCATGCCGGCGTTCACGAACATGAGCGTGGGATCGTTGTGCGGGACGAGCGGCGCGCTCGGAACACGGGCATGACCCTGGCCCTCGAAATAGTCGAGGAAGGAGCGGCGGATATCGTTGGTCGACGTCATGGTCGCCGACTTAAGCGGTGGCGCGGTCCGGCTCAAGTGAAAGGGTGGGTGTTTGGTTGCGGGGCGTGTGTCCCGGCCTTCGCTCCCCTTCCGCTTGCGGGAGGGGTCGGGGGAGGGCTTGGCCAGATACGACCTTCGGGAGGCTGTCGTCCCCTCCCCTGGCCCCTCCCGCAAGCGGGAGGGGAACCTGCTCAGCCCATCGGCTTGTCGATCGAGCGCGGCGGGGTGCTGAACCATTTCGGTCCCGCCTCGGTCATGTGGAAGCAATCTTCCAGCCGCACGCCGAAGCTGCCGGGAATGTAGATGCCGGGCTCGTTCGAGAAGCACATGCCCGGCGCCAGCCGAGTCGTCTCGCCGCGGACGAGGTTGACGGGCTCGTGGCCATCCAGGCCGATGCCGTGGCCGGTGCGGTGCGACAGGCCGGGGAGCGTGTAATCGGGGCCATAGCCCTGCGTGGCGTAATAGCGGCGGACAGCATCGTCGACCTGGCCGGCCGGCGTTCCGAGCTTCGCGGTCTCGAAGGCGACGTGCTGGCCCTGGGCAACCTGGTCCCAGACCCTGCGCTGCTCGGCCGAGGGGGTACCGTGGACGAAGGTGCGCGATACGTCGGACTGATAGCCCTGCACCGCGCAGCCGCAATCCATCAGGACGATGCGGCCATCGGCGACGTTGGCCGGCGTCTTGGTCCCGTGCGGATAAGCGGCGCCCTCTCCCACCAGCACTAGGCTGAACTCGGGCTCGCCGCCCAGCCTGGTGGTCGCAGCGTCCATCAATGCGGCGATGTCGCGCTGAGTCATGCCTTTCTCGACGCGCGGATGGACCCAGCGATAGGCGGCGATCGTCACGTCGGTGGCGCGCTGCATCAGCGCGATTTCGGCGGGCGACTTGATCATCCGGCAGCCGCGGACGACGGGATTGGCCGAGACGATCTGCGTGTCCGGCAGCGCGCGGCGCAGGCCGTCGAACGCGAAGAAGCGCGCGGTTTCCTCGATGCCGATCGGGCGCGCGGCCAGCCTGCGCTCGCGCAGGAAGCCCGCGATCAGGCGCAGCGGGTCCTCATGCTCCTGCCAGACGCGGACGTCGGCGGGGATGGCCAGGCCCTCGCGGGTGCGCGGTGCCTCGAAGAACGGCGTGACGATGCACGGCTCGCCTTCGACGGGAAGGACGAGCGCAGTCAGCCGCTCGCTGCGGCCCCACCGCAGCCCGGTGAAATAGACCAGCGAGGAGCCCGGCTCGACCAGGATCGCGCCGATGCCCGCGGCCTTCATCAGCGACTGCGCCTTGGCCATGCGGGCGCGGCGCTCGGCGACGGTGATCGGCACCACGTCGGTGGTGAGGTTGCGCAGCGCCGAGAGATCGGGCTCGGCGGCGCGGAGCACCGAAGCCGCGCCGAGGAGCGGCAGCGCGGCGGCGGCGGCGAGCAACTGCCTGCGGGTGGTGGACGGCATCGGAATCTCCCCTCAATTCGGCTGGGCGAGCGATAGGGCGCTTGACCCGGCGGCGACAATCCCCTTCCGTGGCGCGAACTTGGTTGGGGGATTGCGTGGGTAAGCGGCTTACTTGGTGGATTCTGGCGGCGCTGGTGCTCGGGGGCCTGGTCGGCTGGGCGCTCAACGTCGCCTATGACGATGGCGGCGCGGGAACCGAGCGGCTGGCCAACATCGCGTATGGCTTCGACATTCCCACTCAGATGTTCCTCCATCTGATCAAGATGATCATCGCGCCGCTGGTGGTCTCCACCCTCGTGGTCGGCATCGCGCATATGGGCGGCGGCGGGGCGATCGGCCGTGTCGGGCTCAAGGCGTTCTTCTGGTTCGTCTGCGCGAGCCTGGTGTCGCTGACCCTGGGCCTGTTGCTGGTGAACTTCCTGCATCCCGGCACCGGGCTGCATCTTCCGCTGCCCGACGCCGCGGCCTCGAGCGGGGTCGACCGCGCCGGCTTCGACGCGGCCAAGTTCTTCATCCACATCGTGCCGACCTCGGCGATCGACGCGATGGCGACCAACGACATCCTCCAGCTGGTGATCTTCTCACTGTTCTTCGGCGTCGGCCTCGCCGCTGTCGGCGAAAAGGGCGCGCCGCTGGTCCGCGGGCTCGAGGCGCTGGTCGCGGTGATGCTGACGGTGACCAGCTATGTCATGCTGTTCGCGCCGGTGGCGGTGTTCTGCGCGGTGGCGCGGACGCTGGCGACAAAGGGGCTCGGCGTGGTCGGCGATCTCGCTTTCTTCATGGGCAGCTTCTATCTCGGACTTGCCGCCTTGTGGGCAGTGCTGCTCGGCGCCTGCTTCCTGTTCGTCGGGCGGCGCACCGGCACGCTGATCCGCTATCTGCGCGATCCGATCCTGCTCGGCTTCTCGACCGCCTCTTCCGAAGCCGCCTATCCGCGCACGCTGGAAGCGCTCGACCGCTTCGGCGTGCCGCCGAAGATCGCCAGCTTCGTGCTGCCGCTGGGCTATTCGTTCAATCTCGACGGCTCGATGATGTACATGACGTTCGCGTCGATCTTCATCGCCCAGGCCTATGGCATCCACCTCGACTGGGGCACGATGATCCAGATGCTGCTGATCCTGATGATCACCAGCAAGGGCGTCGCAGGGGTGCCGCGCGCCAGCCTGGTGGTGATCACCGGCACGCTGGCGCATTTCAACATTCCCGAAGCCGGCATACTGCTGATCCTGGCGGTCGACCATTTCCTCGACATGGGCCGCACCGCGACCAACGTGATCGGCAATGCCGTGGCGAGCGTGGTGGTGGCGCGCTGGGAGGGGCAGCTCGACGCGCCGGAGGCTGCTGAGCCGGTCGTGGCGGTCCCGGGGGCGCTGCCGGGGGATGCCGACAGCTTCCAGGACTATGGCAAGCCGCAGGGCTGAGGCCGGCGCTGGTCCCCGTCCCGGTCGGATCTAGTCAGGCGTAGGCGTAGGGGCCGCCGGCTTTCAGTGCCGCCTGATAGGCCGGGCGGGCGTGGATCTTTTCGAGCCAGGCGGCGATGTGCGGACGGCCTTGCGTGGCGGCAGCGCGGGTGACTGCGGCTTCGAGCGGGAAGCTCATCATGACGTCGGCGGCGGTGATCTCCTTGCCGGCGAACCAGGGGCGCTGCGCCAGCTCGGCCTCGACATAATCGAGATGGACGTCGACCATCGGGCGGAACTTCTTGATCGCAGCCTTGCCGAACAGCGGCACGCGGCTGAGCACCAAGGTGGTGAACAAAGGCGGCATCAGCGAGCCCTCGGCATAATGGAGGAAGTGGCGGTAGCGGAGCACGTCGGCGCGGTGCGCGGGCGGGCCGAGCCGGCCATCGGCCTTTTCGACCAGATATTCGATGATCGCTCCGGTCTCGGCCACGACATGGTCGCCATCCTCGATCACCGGCGCCTTGCCGAGCGGATGGACGCGGCGCAGCTCGGCGGGCGCGAGCATCGTCGCCTTGTTCCGCTCATGGCGGCGGACCGTGTAGGAAAGCCCGAGTTCCTCGAGCAGCCAGAGGATCCGCTGCGAGCGCGAATTCTCGAGATGGTGGACGGTGATCATAGCGGCTCTCCTGCAGTCGCGGTCCAGATCCACGCGGCACCGTCGAACGCGACGACATTATCCTGGACGTGGCGGGTCAAGGCGTCGCGCAGTGAAGCGCGCAGGACTTCGCGGCGTTCCGGCGTCGCATCGGCCAAGGTGCGCGCCGCCGATCCGATTCGTGAGAAGAAGCTCAGCGCGTCTTCGACCGGATCTGGGCCCGCGCCGGCGACGTAGCGGAAGTCGATCGGGTGCGCGGCGGCACCGGTCCAGCCGGATCGGCCGAGCAGGTCGCGCGTGAAGTCGGCGTCGGCCAAGCCATAGGGGCCGGGCGCGTAGCCGGAGAAGGGAGCCGGCTGGTTGCCGACGGCGTCATCGATCACCACGGCCCATTCATTGCTTTCGCGCGGGCGGAAGCAGGAGAAGACCAGCGGCGCCCCGGGAGCGGCCGCGCGGCGCAGGGCGGTGAACCCCGCTACCGCATCGGCGAAGAACATCACGCCGTGGCGCGAGAACAGCAGGTTGGCGCCGCGCGCGCCAAGCGCCTGCGAATCGGCGCGTTCGAAGCGAAGATTGGCCCTGCCGGCGGCCCGCTCGCGCGCGACATCGATCAGCGCAGGCGAAAGATCGACGCCGGTGATCGCCAGGTCGGGACGCCGGGCAGCGAGCGCCAGCGATGTGCCACCCGCGCCGCAGCCGATGTCGAGGGCGGCACCATGGTCAGGTGCCGCATCCAGGATCGCCGCGTTCAACGCCGCGCCCACGCCCGCCAGGCTGCGGTCGGTGCGCCGCCACTCCTGCGCCCAGACGTCGCCGACGCGGCCGGTCCAGTCGAATGTCGTGGTCACCTGACCTCCCCGGCGCCCGTGCTACCGCCCATCACAGGACGTGAAGTTGAGGAAGTTGCGGTCTGCGCGCACCCTTCTCAACTTCAAGAAACGCGAAGACCCGGCGCATGCTGGTGCGCCGGGTCCTGCGATCGACCATGCCGATGATCCCGAGATGTGGGAACGCGGCCAACCACTGCATCAGATATCGTCGTCGGGTTCCGGACCTGCCATCAGCCCCTCTGCCACCTGATCGGTGCGGCCCCGGATCGCGGCTTCGAGACGGCTGCAAAGCTCGGCATTGTCGCGAAGGAAGTTCTTCGCATTCTCCCGGCCCTGACCGATGCGGACGCTGTCGTACGAGAACCAGGCGCCGGCCTTTTCGACCAGCCCGGCCTTGACGCCGATGTCGAGGATCTCGCCGATCTTGGAAATGCCCTCGCCATACATGATGTCGAATTCGACTTGCTTGAACGGGGGCGCGACCTTGTTCTTGACCACCTTCACGCGAGTCGAGTTGCCGATGATCTCGTCGCGATCCTTGATCTGGCCGGTACGGCGGATGTCGAGCCGGACGGAAGCGTAGAATTTCAGCGCGTTGCCGCCGGTGGTAGTCTCTGGATTGCCGTACATCACGCCGATCTTCATGCGGAGCTGGTTGATGAAGATCACCATGCAGCGCGAACGGCTGATCGAGCCGGTGAGCTTGCGCAGCGACTGCGACATCAGGCGCGCCTGCAGGCCGACATGGCTGTCGCCCATCTCGCCTTCAATTTCGGCGCGTGGCACCAGCGCCGCGACCGAGTCCACCACCAGCACGTCAATCGCGTTCGAGCGGACCAGCGTGTCGACGATCTCGAGCGCCTGCTCGCCGGTGTCGGGCTGCGACACGATCAGCTCGTCGATGTTGACGCCCAGCTTCTTGGCATAGACTGGATCGAGCGCATGCTCGGCATCGACGAACGCCGCCGTGCCGCCGCCGCGCTGCGCCTCGGCGATGACGTGGAGCGCGAGCGTGGTCTTGCCCGAGCTTTCCGGACCATAGACCTCGATCACCCGGCCGCGCGGCAATCCGCCGACCCCGAGCGCGATGTCGAGCCCGAGCGAGCCGGTGGAGATCGCCTCTACCTGCATCGTCTCCTTCGAACCCAGCTTCATCGCCGAGCCCTTGCCGAAGGCGCGGTCGATCTGCGCGAGAGCGGCGTCGAGCGCCTTCTGCTTGTCTGTGGATGCCGCCATATTGCCGTCGATTACCTTGAGGGATGCTGCCATCGGATGTCCCCGTCGCTAAAGAGTTTGCGCGCTTCGTTCAACTTGTGATGGTGTGTACCGCATTTGTTCGCGCGGAACAAGAGGGGAACTTCTGAAATCCTGCCCGCGTGGCTCGGGAGAAATACGCTGCGGTGCTCGCGGCCTTGCCGATGCGATCCGGCCGGATCATCGATCTGCGAGGCGCGGCCGGCGGAGCCTGTGCCGGGCGGATTTCTGATCTGGTACCAGAGGGGTCCGGCGGGGAACCGCCAACATCCAGCTATGGGGCATGCAGTAGCGCCACGCTCCCGGCGGGCCGATCCATCGTCGGCGGCATTGCCCGCCCGCATCCCGGACGCTAGCGCACCCCCATGTCGCGGATCGTGGGTCATGTCGCCGAGCTTCATCGCTTTCCCGTCAAGTCGATGGCCGGCGAGCGGCTGCGGACGGCCGAAGTCGACTGGCAGGGAATCGAAGGCGACCGCCAATATGCATTCGTGCGCAGCGCCAACGGGACGCGCTTCCCCTGGCTGACTGCGCGCGAGGTGCCGGCGATGGTGCTGCACCAGGCCCGCTTCGCCGAACCGGGATCGCCCAAGCGGAGCGCCGTGCTGGTGGAAACCCCGGACGGCGCGGTGCTGTCGCTGCACGATCCCCTGTTGCGCGCGCATCTGGAGACGGCGTCGGGCGAGCCCGCCCACCTGATCCAGGTCGCGCGCGGGATCTATGATGCCATGCCGATCTCGATCCAGACGACCGGTGGGCATGCCCGGGTAGAAGCGGCGCATGGCGCAGCGATCGATCCGCGGCGGTTTCGCGCCAATGTGGTGATCGAAAGCGACCTGGGGGTAGAGGACTGGCGAGGGCTGCGGCTGGCATTCGGCAGCGAAGAGGATGGCGCGGTGGTGCACTGCGCCGACCCGATCCCCCGCTGCGTAATGGTCACGATCGACCCGGACACGGGATCGAAGGAGCCGAAGATCCTGCGGACGGTCGCCCAGGCGTTCGGCAACGCCTATGGCGTCTATGCCGCTCCGGCGCGGCCCGGGCTGATCCGGCTGGGGGATGCCGTCAGAGTCGTGGGCTGACGCAGCCAGGACGCGCCCCTCCGCAAAGCTCAGGAGAAGGTGAACACCGCGCTCGGCTTGGGCGTGCTGCCGGTTTCGAATACTTCATAGCGCGCCACTTCGGTCAGCCGCGCCATCGGCAGATCGGCGCGCCAGGGATCGCCGATCAGCACCTTCGCACCGGCGGCGACGCAGCGGTCGAGAAAGCGGATGACGCGCTCCGCAAGGTCGGCGGCATAGAACAGGTCGCCGGCAAGCACGATGTCCACCGCCGGCGCCGCGTCACCGGTCAGATCCGCGTGGCGGATATCGATCACGACGTCGTTTTCCGCCGCGTTGAGCGCAAGCGCCGTCGCCGCATGACGGTCGATCTCGGCGGCGATCACGCGTGCGGCACCCGCCTTCGCCGCGGCGATCGAGACCAGGCCGGAGCCGGCGCCGAGGTCCAGCACGGTTCGGCTCCGCACGATCTCGGGATGATCGAGCACGTAGCGAGCGAGCGCCAGGCCACCCGCCCAGGAATAGGCCCAATAAGGCGAGGCAAAGGCCGGATCCTGCGCCGCCAGCCGATGCAGGCCACTGCGCGGTGTCGCCTTGTGCAACCGGATTTCGGCAATCCCGGAAACCGGTGCGACAGGAAGATGGCTGACGATGAACCCGGCGATGCCCGGGTCTGGCCGGAACCCCGGCGTGGTGCTCAGGCGAGCCTGTCCAATGCCTTTTCGACGCCGTCCATGGTGAACGGCTTCGAGAGGATTGGGCAGCCGCGGAACGGCTCCGCGATCATGTCGCCGGCGCCACCGGTCGCGAGGATGAAGGGGATGCCGTCGCGAGTCAGTCGCTCGGCCACGGGCCAGCTCTGTTCGCCCGCGCGCAGGTTCACGTCGAGGATCGCGGCGTCGATGCCGCCCTGGTCGATCAACGCGATCGCGCCAGCGACGTTATCCGCAGCGCCCGCAACTTCGCGGTCGAGTGCATCGATGAAATCCTCAAGCATCATCGAGATCAAAGGTTCATCTTCGACGATCAGGATACGGCGCGGGGAGGACATAACACAGCCTTTACAGAGATTTGCGAGGTGGCCAAGCTTTATTTGCTGTTTAGGATGTCGCGCGTTGCTTCGGCAAGTTGTTGAACGGAAAAGGGTTTTGGGAGAAAGGCGACATTGTCGAGGTCGATCGAGCGGCGGAGTTGTTCCTCGGCATAGCCCGACATGAACAGGATCGGCAGGTCTGGATATCTTTGGCGGATCTGGCGGGCCATGGTCGGACCGTCCATCAACGGCATGACGACATCGCTGATAAGCAGATCGGGCCGTTCAAGCCCCTCCAGCATCTCCAGCGCCACTTCGCCATTCTCCGCGGTTACCACGGTATAGCCCTGGCGGGTGAGCGCCCGCTCGGCGATCGCGCGGACCATGTCCTCGTCCTCGACCACCAGCACGGTGCCGCTGCCCCACAGGTCGGCGGGCTTTTCCTTGGTGAGCGGCGCCTTGGCGACTTGCGCCTCGGGCGCGGTGTGGACGGGCAGGTACACGGTGAACTCGGCGCCGCCTCCGCCGGGCGCATTGTCGGCGAAGATGAAGCCGCCCGACTGCTTGATGATGCCGTAGACGGTGGAAAGACCCAGCCCGGTGCCCTTCCCCACTTCCTTAGTGGTGAAGAACGGTTCGAAGATCTTGGAAAGGATGTCGACGGGAATGCCGGTTCCGGTGTCGGAAACACGCAGCGCGGTGTAGTCGCCCAGCGGGAGCACGTCGTCGTCCATCCGGCGGACTTCGGAGGCGGAAACGGCCAGTGTCTCGATCGTCAGCGTGCCGCCGCTGTGGGGGTTGGCGGACAGCATCGCGTCGCGGGCATTGACCGCCAGGTTCACCACCACCTGCTCGAGCTGTCCCGGGTCGGCGCGCACCGGGCCCAGGTTACGGCCATGCTTGACCTCGAGCCGCACGGTCTCACCGAGCAGCCGCTTCAGGAGGTTCGACACCTCCGATATGACGTCGGGGATCTGCAGCACCTGCGGCCGCAGCGTCTGCTGGCGCGAAAAGGCGAGCAGCTGGCGAGTCAGGCTGGCGGCACGGTTCGAATTGGCCCGGATCTGCTGGATGTCGTCATAGTCGCTGTCGCCGGGCGAATGGCGCATCAGCATCAAGTCGCAATGGCCGATGATCGCGGTCAGGATGTTGTTGAAATCGTGCGCGACGCCGCCGGCGAGCTGGCCGACCGCCTGCATCTTGGTGGCCTGGGCGACCTGGCGCTTGAGCTTGCCCTCCTCGCCCGAATCGCGAAGGCTGATGAGCACCGCGGCATCGCCCAGCCCGCGCGCGCCGGCGATCGTCAGCGCGACCGGCTCCTCGGGCGCGTCGGTGAAGCGCACCGTCATCTCGGCGGACTGCGCCGCGCCGGCGGCGAAGCGGCGGACCGCGTCGGCGAGTGCGGCCTTGTCCTCGCGCACCACCAGGTCGATCGGGTATAATGGCGGCGCGGCGGCATTGATCCGCGCGGCGCGCACGAACGGATCGTTCATGTGGACGAAGCGGCCGTCGCGATCGATCAGGGCGATGCCCGAGGGCAGCAGCGCGATCAGCGAACGGACATGCGCCGACGCGCTGGGGCCGATCGCCGGCGTAGAGATGTGGACATTCTCCTCGTCGAGCAGCGCGACCAGCATTGGCGAGTCCTCCCCTTCGAGAAAGGGGATCTGGAGGACGCGCAGCGGCGTGCCGTTCAGCCCCTCGCGCTCGAAGCGGACCAGGCCGATCGAATCGGTGATCAGAAAGCGGGCGAAGTCGCGCCCCTCGATCGCGGCGTCGGGGCTGCCCATCGCGCGGGCGCGGAACACTGGGTTTGCGGCGCGCACGCGGCCTGCGGGCGTGACCATCACCGTCATGATGCCGCTGGCGCCCAGGCGGTCGCCGGTGACGCCGTCGATCAGGTCCTGCACCTGCGTGGCGAGATCGAGCGCCTGCACGCCGACGAACCGCCACACCAGCGCATCCTCGCCAACGCGCGAGACGTGCGCGGTGATCGGTGCGCCGAAAACCTGGATCGTTTCCGCCCGCGCCTCGCCGGTGCGCCAGGCGGCACGGGCGGCCTGGCCGAGTGCCTCGGCAGCGGTGTCGCTGACCGGCACGTTGGGTGGCGTGGGCCAGCCGCCGAACAGGGTTTCGAACCGGTCGTTGGCGCAGACGAGCCTGCCCCCACGATCGGTGACGGCCAGCGCGTCGCTGCTGGCGGCGGCGAGGGCGTAGGCTACGGTCCAGTCGGCAGCGGGATCGGCCGCGGCTTCGCTGCGGAACAGCATGCGGCCGGACCAGAGCACGCCGGCAAGGAGAAGCCCGGTGCCGGCGAACCCGACCGCCACGGCGCGGTCGTTGAGCGTGAGCAGCACGAGCGCCGCTGCTGCGAGCCCCGCCGATACTGCCGTGGCGAGCGGAAGCAGCGACTTTCTCGGGCGGGGGGTCTGGGGCAGCGTGGCCATGGCGCCTTAGCGTTGTTCGGTCAGGAAGTCCCGGTCAAGCGAATCCCCCTCCCACGCGGAGAGGGGGACTTGCGGAGGCGGTTACCAGATGCGGACGCGTTGCTCGGGCGTGAGGAACAGCTTCGAACCCGCGGTCGGCGCGAATGCGGCGTACCAAGGGTCGAGATTGCGCACGACCCAGGCGCGCTGCTCGGACGGCGAGTGCGGATCGGTCAGCAGACGCTGGCGCAGATTGGCCTCCCGGTAGTTGCGGCGCCAGACCTGCGCCCATCCCAAGTAGAAGCGCTGATCGGCGGTGGCGCCGTCGATCACCGGCGCCGGCTTGCCGTTCAGCGACGCGGTGTACGCATCGTGCGCGACCGTGAGGCCGGCGAGGTCCGCAACGTTCTCACCAAGCGTGAGCGCGCCCTTCACATGCAGGCCCGGCAGCGGCTCGTATTGGTCGTACTGCGCCACCAGCGCGTCGGTGCGCTTCTTGAACGCCGCGACATCGGCGGGCGTCCACCAGTCGGTCAGGCGACCTTCGGCGTTGTACTTGGCGCCCTGGTCGTCGAAATGGTGGCTGAGCTCGTGGCCGATCACTGCGCCGATGCCGCCATAGTTCACCGCCGGATCGGCGTTGGGATCGAAGAAGGGCGGCTGCAGGATCGCGGCGGGGAAGACGATCTCGACCATGCCGAAATTGGCATAGGCGTTCACTTCCATCGGAGTCATGCCCCATTCCCAGCGCTGGAGCGGCTTGCCGAGATGGCCGATATTCTCGTCATGCGACCAGTTGTTGGCGCGGACATTGTTGCCGAAGGCGTCGCCGGCGACGACCTGGAGGTCGGCATAGCTGCGCCAGCGATCGGGATAGCCGATCTTGGGCGTGAAGGCGGCAAGCTTGGCGTGCGCCTTGACCTTGGTCTCCGGTGCCATCCAGTCGAGCTGGTCGATGCGGCGGTCCATCGCGGCGATGACGTTCTTCACCAACGCGTCGGCCGCGGCTTTGGTCTCGGGTGGGAAATACTTGGCGACATAGGCCTGGCTGACTTCGTCCGAAACGGCGCCGGTGGTGTAGTCCACCGCGCGCTTCCAGCGGACCTGCTGCTCGGGCGTGCCGGACAGAACGGTACCGTAAAAGGCGAACTGCTCCTTGTCGAAGGCGGTCGGCAGCACATCGGCGAAGCCGTCGAGGCTGCGGACGATCAGCTGGTCCTTGAGCACTGCGATCGGCGTGGCACGCACCAGCCGTGCGATGCCGGCAACGGCGGTAGGCTGCGCGACGATGACGCTGTCGACCTGCGCGCCGATGCCGGTGAAGAAGCCCTTGAAGTCGAAGCCCGGCGCGGTTCTCGTCAGCTGCGCGACCGTCATCTTGTTATAGGTCTTGTTCGCGTCGCGGCTTTCGATGCGCGTCCAGTGCGCCTGCGCGACCCGGGTCTCGAACGTGACGATCGCCTTCGCGCGGGCGGCGGCGTTGGGCTCGCCGGCGAGCGTCAGGACGGTGGCGAGGTGCTTTTCATACGCCGCCTTGGTCTCGGCCAGCTTGGCGTCCTTCGACAGGTAATAATCGCGGTCGGGCATGCCCAAACCGCCCTGCCCCAGGCTCAGCGCGTAAACCTCCGGGTTCTTGTCGTCCTGTCCGACATAGGTGCCGAACAGCCCGGGCACGCCGTTGCGATCGGCCTGGGCATAGAGCGCGGCGAGGCCGGTCTTGGCGTTCACCGCCTTGATCTGGTTCAGCCAGGGCTGGATCGGCGCCAGGCCCTTGGCATCGATCGCCGCGGTGTCGAGATAGGTCGAATAGGACGTGCCGATCTTCGAGCCCGGGTCGGACTTGGCTGCTTCCAGGATCTCGCGGGTGCGTGCCTGTGACAGGTCGGCGATGACGTTGAAGGCGCCATAGTTCGACTTGTCGGCCGGGATCGGCGTCGACTTGGCCCAGTTGCCGTTGGCGAAGCCGTAAAAGTCGTCACCCGGCGCGATTGCGCGGTCCATGCCCGCCGCGTCGAAGCCATAGGTGCCGAGTTGCGGGCGCGCCGAGTTGGAGGGCGCCACCGGGCCGACCGCGACCTGCGACACGGTTGCGGTCTGTTCGGCGACCGAGGCCGGCGGCGGGGTGTCGCTCTGGGTGCAGCCGGCCAGCAGGACCGGCGCGGCGAGGAAGGAAGTGGCGAGCAGCGAAAGGCGCATCGGAGATCCTCAAGAATAGGAAAGCGCCGTCTTAACTACTTGGTACGCCGCGTCAATCGACGCGAATTTGCCCCGGCTCGCCGCCCGCTGCCTCGTGCGCGCCACGCTCGCGCCGGCGCTTGTTCCACTTGTGCCCGATCCACAGCCGCCAGCCGAGCGCGCTGATCAGATAGCCCAGCGCCGCACCCAGTATCGAGCAGATGAGCATGCCCAGCGCGGTAGGCAGCCCGACATCCGCCGCCAGCCAATGCAGCCAGCCGCCGTTTGCGGCAGCGGTCTTGGCGACCGCGGCGGTGGTGCCGCCCAGCCCCAGGCTCCACCCGCCCACCTTGTAATAGAGGATGAACAGCAGCGGGGTGGTGAGCGGATTGGTGAAGAAGGTCGTGAGTGCCGCCGCGGGCACATTGGCACGCAGCGGCAGCGCCAGCACCGCCGACGCCGGGATCTGCCCCATCGGGATCAGGATGCCAGTGAACATGCCGAGCGCGACGCCGCGCGGGATCGAACGGCGCGTCATCCGCCACAGAGCGGGGTGCAGGATTCGGTGGCCGAGCGGCTTCAGCCAGCGGTTCGATTCGAAGCTTTCGCGCGTGGGGAGATTGCGGTCGACCCAAGCGCGGAAGCGGGGGAACAGCCCCCGCTCAGCCACGGTCGCGGAGCAGCCGGCCTTGCTCCCGCTTCCAGTCGCGTTCCTTGATCGAGTCCCGCTTGTCATGCGTCTTCTTGCCCTTTGCGAGCGCGAGTTCGACCTTCGCCCGGCCCCTGCCGTTGAAGTAGATCGACAAGGGGACGAGCGTCATGCCTTCACGCGCCACCGCGCCATGAAGCTTGTTTATCTCGCGCTCGTGAAGGAGCAATTTACGCGGCCGCTTGGGCTCGTGATTATAGCGGTTGCCGTGGCTGAATTCGGGAATGTTGGCGTTGACCAGCCACACCCCATTGTCCTTCACCTCGGCATAGGCCTCGGCGATCGAGCCTTCGCCGAAGCGCAGCGACTTGACCTCGGTCCCGGTGAGCGCGAGCCCGGCCTCATAGACCGTTTCGATGAAATATTCGTACCGCGCGCGCCGGTTCTCGGCGACGGTCTTCACTTTCTCGAAGGTGGCGGGACGGGGACGGGCCATGGGAAGGTGGGCATGTAGGCGCGGCGGGAGCGGAAGGGAAGCCGTTGGGGTCGCGCGGCGAAGAAAAGGGCTCGGCGGGATGTGCAGAGTGCCTCTTCCCCTCCCTGCAAGCAGGGAGGGGATTTCACGGGATCGTTACCGCAGGCGGCCGTTGAACGAGACGCCGATGATCCGGGGATCGTTGAACACTGCGGCCATGTAGTTCTCCAGCACGCCCTTGAGGTTCTTCTCATTGGTGATGTTGCGGGCGAACGCCGCGATTTCCCAATCGCCGTTGCCGCCTTCATAGCCGATCTTAAGACCGCCTTCGAAGTTGCCCTTAGAGTTGAACTCCTTGGTGTCGTACAACACGAAGTTCGTGAAGCCCTGCACGTTCCAGTCGCTCGAGACGAAGAACTTGCCGTCGTCCTGGACCGGGATGTCGTAGCGCGCCGCGACGTTGAAATTATACTCCGGCGCATTGGGCAGGCGATTGCCGTCGATGCTGGCGAACACGCCGCGGCCCGGGATCGTCACGGTCGGATCGGTGACGGTGCAGACCACCGCGCCGCCGAGTACGCAGACCTGCGCCAGGGCGGCACTGTCCTTGATCTCGGTGTGCAGCCAGCTGCCGCCGAGCGACAGCGCGAGGTTGTCGATCGGGCGGACGTCCAGCTCGGCCTCGACGCCATATGCCTGCGCCTTGTCGGCATTGAGCAGCACGCCGTTGCCGTTCACGTCATTGGCGTTCAGCTGGATGTTGTCGACGGTGTAGTAGAAGCCGTTGAGGTTGAAGCGCACGCGATTGTCGAGCGCCGAACCCTTGATGCCGGCCTCCCACGACAGGATCGTCTCGGAGTCTGCCGTCGTGAAGTCCGAGTTGAACACCGCCGAGCGGCCCTGGATCGTCGGTCCGCGGAAGCCGCTGGCGACGCGGGCATAGACGCTTACGTCCTGGCTGAGCTTGTAGAGCGCGCTGAGATCCCAGCTCTCGCGCGTGTCGTCCAGCTCGACGTCGCGGCGGCCGGTATACGTCACCTGGCCAGTGCCGCCATCGGCGGTCTTGAGCAGGCGGGTGCGCTTGGTGTCGTTGGTGATGCGCGCGCCGCCGGTGATGGTGAAGCCGTCGGTCAGCTCGTAGCTGAGCTGGCCGAAGCCGGCCCAGCTGGTGTTGGTGTTGCGCAGGCGCACCCAATTATTGGGGTTGTTGCTGTTCGGATTGTTCGCATTGAACGGCGTCGTCAGGAAATAGCGGCGCTGGTAAAAATCGGTGATGTCGCGGCTGTCGAAATAATAGCCGCCGACCTGCCAATTGAAGCGGCCGGTGCCGGGGCTGGCGAGGCGCAGCTCCTGGCTGAACTGGTCGAGATCGCGGATATTGCCCTGCGATTCGCCATAATAAGCCGGGCCGGCAAAGGCCGTCGCGGCGCCGCCATCGGTATCGCCGCGGCTATAGCCTTCGGTGGTTTCCCAGGCCGAGATCGACGTCAGCACCGCGCCGCCGAAATCGTAGCTGACGCGCGCCGAGGCGCCGTAGGTGTCATAGGCCTGCGGGTTGTTCATCGCCTCGTCGAGCGCGACGCGGTCGCGCGGGGCATTCTCGACGCTGTTCGATCCGCGGATCAATGCGCCGCGATGGAAGATCGTCGACGTGCCCTCATACCAGCGGCCATGGCCCGACAGGTCGACGGTCAGCGCGTCGCTGGGGGTGAGGCGCAGCTGGAGGCGCAGGTTGCGGTCGTCGAAGCCGCCCAGCGCATTGAAGCCGCCGCGGGTGCCGTCGAACGAAGGGCCGGTATAGCTGTTGTCCACCCAGCCGTCGCGGTGCTGGTACAGCCCCGAGACGCGGAACGAGAGCAGGTCGTCGACGATCGGGCCGCCGAAGCCGGCGTCGAGATTGGTGCTGGCATAGCTGCCGACCGAGGCCGAGGCGCGGCCCTCGAAGGTGTCGCTTGGGCGGATCGTGTCGAACTTGATGATACCGGCAGTGGTGTTGCGGCCGAACAGCGAGCCTTGCGGACCGCGGAGCACTTCGACGCGGTCGAGATCATAGACCGGGTTCGACTTGAGCACGACATGCTCGAGCACGACATCGTCCTGGATGATCGACACCGGCTGCGAGGCGCCGAGATAGAAGTCGATATTGCCCAGGCCACGAATGTAGAAGCGCGGGAAGATGCGCCCGGTGGTGGTCTCCGCATACAGGCCGGGGACGCGGCCGGCGAGCGCGAGCGTGTCGTCGCCCGCCGCCTGGAAGTCGCGCAGCTGCTGCCCGCGGACGACGGCGACCGAGACCGGCACGTCGACCAGGCGCTCCTCGCGGCGCTGCGCGGTGACGACGACGTCGCCGACTTCGGCCTCTTCGGTGCCGGACGCGCTCGGCGCGGCGTCCTGTGCGTACGCGCTGCTGGCGCCAAGCGCGGCAGCAAGGGCGGCGCCGGACAGCAGCGCGCGGCGAGCGGTGACGAAATTCATGTTGTTCCCCACTTTGTATTCGGACGGTTGTTTGTCTTGGCGCGAATGGCGCGCGCGAACATCGCCGCTCGCTCGATAGAGCAAACGGCGGCGCGGCAGTTCGAACCTGGGTGTTGTCCCCCGATCAGGGGCTAGCCGGGCATTATGATGGGATTGTGACGAAAGGTTTCTGTTTGCGCCGAGGTAAGTTGCGCCTCACGCAATCGGCTGCGTCAGAGCAGCCCCGCATGCGCCAGCGCGGCGTCGACCGCCGCACGGCTGGCCTCTCCCGCTTCGGTCATCGGCAGGCGCAGTTCCTGCGCGAAGCCTGGGCGAACCTTGCCCAGCGCATATTTCACCGGACCGGGGGATGCGTCGGTGAACAGCGCGACGTGCAGCGGATACAAGCGGTCGTGAAGCGCGAGCGCCCGCGCAGTCTCGCCGGCTGCCCAGGCAGCCTGGAACTCGGCACAGAGCCGCGGCGCGACGTTCGCCGTGACAGAGATGCACCCCACCCCGCCCATCGCGTTGAAGGCTAGCGCGGTTTCATCGTTGCCCGACAATTGGATGAAGTTCTCGCCGCCGCCGGCGCGATGCTCCGAGACGCGGGTAAGCTGGCCGGTCGCGTCCTTCACACCGATATAGATGTCGGGGAAGGCGCGGACGATGCGCGCCATGGTGGCGGGCTGGATGTCGGTCACCGTGCGGCCGGGAACGTTGTAGAGCACCACCGGCAGCGTGGCCGCGCGCGCGATCGCCTCGAAATGGCGGAAGATGCCTTCCTGGCTGGGGCGGTTGTAATAAGGCGGGACCATCAGCACGGCGTCGGCGCCGGCTTCCTTGGCGGCCTGGACGTTGGTGATCGCTACGCTCGTGTCGTTGGATCCGGCGCCGGCGAGGACAGGCACCCTGCCCGCCGCCTGTTCGGCGCAGGCACGCACCACGCGGAAATGCTCTTCCTTCGGCATGGTCGCGGCCTCGCCGGTGGTCCCGCACGGAACCAGCGCCTTCGACCCTTCGGCAATCTGCCATTCAACTAGGCTACGGTATTCGTCCTCGGCGAAGACACCGTTGCGGAAGGGCGTGACCAGCGCCGGAATGGAGCCTGAAAACATGGAATTCTTCCTCAACCCCGCAATTCGGGTATGGCAGATAGGCGGCGATTCCGTATCATGTCCAGTATGGTGGGCCCTGTGATGAAAAGCGTATTTCTGCTGGTCGGCGTATCCGGACTGGCGGTGACTTCCCAACTCACGCAAGCGCAGATCGGCTGGAATCAGCCCTCGACCGCACAGATCGTTCAGCAGGTGCCAGGCGCTTCGGCGAACGACCCGCTGAACGCGCCGCTGGCGGAGTGGAAACGGCTGCAACAGTCGGACAATTGGCCGTTCTCCGACTATGCCAACTTCCTGCTTGCGCATCCCGGCTGGCCCGGCGAGACCAGCCGGCAGGCGGCGGCGGAAACGGCGCTGGACAGCGGGGCCAGCATGCCGGGCCTGGTGGTGCGGTTCTTCGATCGGTTCGCCCCGCGCACCGCCGCAGGGCATCTGCGCTTTGCCGAGGCACTGGCAGTGTCTGGCCGACGTGCGGAGGCCGACGAGCAGGCGCGCCGGGCGTGGCGGATGGGGGTCCTGCGCCCCAATGACGAGGCTCGGCTGACCGGCGCGTTCCTGAGCGCGCTGACCCCAGGCGATCATGATACGCGGATGGACATGCTGTTGTGGCGCGGGGCGACCAGCGCGGCGCAGCGCCAGATCGGCTTCGTCTCCCCTGCCCGCCGCCCGATCTTCGAGGCGCGGCTGGCGTACCGTACGCGCGCGGTGGATGCCGATGCCAGGGGCGCGACCGCGATGGCGATCGCCAGCAACGATGCCGGCCTGATCGCCGATCGCGCGACCTGGCTGCGCGACACCGGGCAGAGCCCCGCATCGCGTCAATCGCTCGCGAGCCGGCCGGTGCTGGCGGCGGCGCCGGGTGATCTCGAGAAATGGTATGAGGTGTTGCTGACCGCCGCGCGCGGTGCGGCTGCGGACGGTCAGTCCAGCCTCGCCTACCAGATTGCCAGCCGGGTCGACGACGCCGTGCCGCCGGGCGCGGTGGTGGCGGAGATGCCGCTCGGCGAACGCGACGACTATACCAGCCTCACCTGGCTGGCCGGGACGGTCGCGCTGTACGATCTCCAGCGCCCAGGCGATGCCGTCGGCATGTTCGAGCGCTATTCCCGCGGATCGAAGACCCCGCAGACTCAGTCGAAGGGGCTTTATTGGGCCGGGCGGGCGGCGGAAGCCGCCGGCAACGGTGCGGCGGCGCAGGGATTCTACGCGCGGGCGGCGGGGTTCCCGGACCTTTATTACGGGCAGCTTGCGCTGGAACGGACCAGCCGGCCACTGCGCGCACCCGCCAGCATGAGCAACCGGATCGTCGATCCTGCGACCCGCACTGCCTTTTACCGGCGCGAGACCGTGCGCGCGACGCAGCTGCTCGGCGCGCTGGGGCGGCGTGACGATCAGGGGCTCTTCATCCGCCAGATCGCGCGCGACGCCACCACCGACACCGACCATGTCCTCGCCGCCGAGCTGTCCCAGACGATCGGGCGTCCGGATCTCGGCGTGATGGTGGGCCGCAGCGCGCTGGAGAACGGACTGTCGGACTATACTGCGGCGGGCTACCCCTCGGTGCGGGTGCCGGAGAGCCACGGTAACTACTGGACCATCATCCACGCGATCGCGCGCCAGGAAAGCCAGTTCGACCGCAACGCCGTCAGCCACGCCGGCGCGCGCGGGCTGATGCAGCTGATGCCGGGCACCGCTGCGGAAACCGCGGGCAAGCTCGGGCTGAGCTATAACCGCGACGCGCTGAACAGCGACACCGATTACAACATCCAGCTGGGGTCGACCTATTTCCAGCGGATGTTTGCGCTGTACGGCAGCTATCCGCTGGCGGTGGCGGCATATAATGCAGGGCCGGGCAACGTGAACAAGTGGATACGCGCCAATGGCGATCCGCGCATGCCGGGCGGCGACATCGTCCGCTGGATCGAGCGGATCCCGATCTTCGAGACCAAGAATTATGTGCAGCGCGTGCTCGAGAATGCCGTGGTCTACGACCTCATGAACCCGCAGCGCGCGCGCAGCCTGGGGCCGGCCAATCTCAGCTGGTATCTCGGCAAGAACCGGCCGGGTTGAGCGACCCAGCGATGGATCGTCCCAATTACATCAGCCCGGCAGGTTATTCCGCGCTGAAGGCAGAATATGACGCGCTGTTCGGCACCGAGCGGCCCAAGATCGTCGACGTCATCTCCTGGGCGGCGGGCAATGGCGACCGCTCGGAGAATGGCGACTATCTCTATGGCCGCAAGCGTCTGCGCGAGATCGACCGGCGGCTCGGCTGGCTGTCCAGGCGGATGAAGGCCGCCAAGGTGGTCGATCCTGCCCGGCAGGAGGATCGCAGCCGCGTCTATTTCGGCGCGACGGTGACGATCGCCGACGAAGACGACAACCATCGCACCGTGACGCTGACCGGCGATGACGAAGCCGATGCCGGACGCGGCCTGATCGGCTGGAACTCGCCGATCGCCCGGGCGCTGCGCGGCGCGGCGGTAGGCGATCTCCGCCGGGTGATGCTGCCCGGAGGCGAGCGCGAATATGAAGTGATCGCGCTCGACTACCCCTGACGCGTGCCGCAGACGCGGCGAACGGCGCTGCGGGTGCTGGTCTTTTTTCTCCCCATGCTGAAAATGGTTAGCAGGCCGCTAAGGGCCTGATTGAGCGTGGGGAATATGGCGACACAGCGTATCTTCGTGTCCGGCCGAGTGCAGGGCATCGGCTATCGCGACTGGGTGGTGCGGACGGCGCAGCGCAACGGGCTGACGGGTTATGTCCGCAACCTGAAGGACGGGCGCGTGGAGATCGTCGCCAC
The DNA here is from genome assembly GCF_021513175.1 of Sphingomonas sp. S2-65. NCBI lineage: Bacteria > Pseudomonadati > Pseudomonadota > Alphaproteobacteria > Sphingomonadales > Sphingomonadaceae > Sphingomonas > Sphingomonas sp. S2-65. Next base: position 571,514 of record NZ_CP090953.1, read on the forward strand.
GGGCGAGGAGGAACCGCTCCAGGCGCTGATCGAAAGCTGCCGCGAAGGCCCCGCCATGGCGCGGGTCGATCATGTCGAGAGCTTCCCCGCCGACGACGAGCGGGGACATAAGGGGTTCACCAAACGCTTCACGGCGTGACGCCGAACAGGCCAGCGTCCCGGTTCGGCGCGTGTCGGCACGCACATAGCCGCCGAGACACGTGAAACGCGTCGCCGGGGCCGCCGAGCATGTCGGCGCCCCCGGCTGGGTATTCAGCGCGTCAGCTTCTTGTACGACAGCGCGGTAGGACGATCGGCCGCATCGCCCAGGCGGCGGCGCTTGTCTTCCTCGTACGATTCGAAGTTGCCCTCGAACCATTCGACATGGCTGTTGCCTTCGAAGGCGAGGATGTGGGTGGCGAGACGGTCGAGGAAGAAGCGGTCGTGGCTGATGACCACGGCGCAACCCGCGAAATTCTCGATCGCTTCCTCCAGCGCGCCCAGCGTCTCGACGTCGAGATCGTTGGTCGGCTCGTCGAGCAGCAGCACGTTGCCGCCGCGCTTGAGCATCTTGGCGATGTTGACGCGGTTGCGCTCGCCGCCCGACAGCTTGCCGACGTTCTTCTGCTGGTCCTGCCCCTTGAAGTTGAACGCGCCGACATAAGCGCGGGTCGACGCGTCGTGGCCGTTGACCTTCATGTAATCGAGGCCGTCGGAGATTTCCTCCCAGACGTTCTTCTTGGGGTCGAGATGGTCGCGGCTCTGGTCGACATAGCCCAGCCGCACGGTCGAGCCGATCTCGATCGTGCCGGTATCGGGCTGTTCCTGGCCGGTGATGAGCTTGAACAGCGTCGACTTGCCGGCGCCGTTCGGACCGATCACGCCGACGATTCCGCCGGCCGGCAGCGTGAACGAAAGATCCTCGAACAGCAGCTTGTCGCCATAGGCCTTCGAGATGTTTTCGACCTCGATCACCTTGCCGCCCAGCCGCTCGGGCACCTGGATGACGATCTGCGCGCCGGTGGGCTTGCGGTTCTCCTGGCTGGCGACCAGCTGCTCGAACTTGGCGATACGTGCCTTGGACTTGGTCTGGCGCGCCTTGGCGCCCTGCCGGATCCACGCCAGCTCGTCCTGGATCGCCTTCTGGCGGCCCGAGGCCTCGCGGTCCTCCTGCTCCAGCCGCTTGGCCTTCTTCTCGAGATAGGTCGAGTAATTGCCCTCATACGGGAAATATTTGCCGCGATCGATCTCGAGCACCCAGCCGACGACATTGTCGAGGAAATAGCGGTCGTGGGTGATCATCAGCACCGCGCCGGCATATTCCTTGAGGTGGTTCTCCAGCCAGTTCACGCTTTCGGCGTCGAGATGGTTGGTCGGTTCGTCGAGCAGCAGGATCGACGGCTTCTGGATCAGCAGCCGAGTCAGCGCGACGCGGCGGCGCTCACCGCCCGACAGGTTCTCGACCGGCCAGTCGCCCGGCGGGCAGCGCAGCGCTTCCATCGCGACTTCGAGCTGGTTGTCGAGCGTCCAGCCGTCGACCGCGTCGATCTTGGCCTGGAGATCGCCCATCTCCTCCATCAGCGCGTCGAAATCGGTGTCGTCCTTGGGATCGCCCATCTCGGCCGAAATCGCATTGAACCGATCGACCAGGTCGGCGGTCTCGCGCGCGCCCTGGCGGACATTCTCCAGCACGGTCTTGGTCGGGTCGAGCTGGGGCTCCTGCTCCAGATAGCCGACGGTGATATACTCGCCGGGCCATGCCTCGCCGGTGAAATCCTTGTCGACGCCCGCCATGATCTTCATCAGCGTCGACTTGCCGGCGCCGTTGGGGCCGACGATGCCGATCTTGGCGCCCTGATAGAATTGCAGGTTGATGTTGCTCAGCACCGGCTTGGGAGCGCCGGGGAAAGTCTTGGTCATGTCCTTCATGACGAAGGCGTATTGCGCGGCCACTCGACGGTCTCCGTTGCGATATTCTGTATGCGGGAAATTCGGAAGCGCATGTAGCGATCCGGCGCTCGCTTGGCAACGCGAGCCCTCCTGCTCGCCTGAGCATTGCAATTGTTTCGGAGCTGGTTAGCAGTTGCACCATGACCAAGCGCATCCTGCTTGCGGCAGCGGCCGCCCTAGCCCTTCCCCTTCCCACGCTGGCGCAGACCGCCGAACAGGTCGCCGCGCTGCGCGACGACGCACTCAAGAACGACACCCTCGCCTGGGACCTGACCGAGGGGCTGACGACCGAGATCGGGCAGCGCCTGGCGGCGACCGAGGCGGAAGCCCGCGCCCGCGCCTGGTCGGTCAAGCGCCTGACCGCACTCGGCTTCAAGAATGTGCGGATCGAGACCTATCGCATGCCCGTCTGGGTACGCGGCGCCGAGACCGCCGAAGTGGTCGGCGGATCGGCGCAGAAGCTAAGCATCGCCGCGCTCGGTAATTCCGGGTCGACCGGCCCGCGCGGCGTCGAGGCCGAGGTGGTCTACTTCCCGACTTTCGCCGACCTGCAGGCCGCGCCGGCGGGGAGCCTGAAGGGCAAGATCGCCTTTCTCAGCCACGCGATGACCGCCACCCAGGACGGTTCGCAATATGGCTATTACGGCAACGTCCGGCGCCAGGGACCGACGCTGGCGGCGAGCAAGGGCGCCGCGGCAGTGCTCATCCGCTCGATCGGCACCGACTATCACCGCAACCCGCATACCGGCGTGACCAGTTGGGCCAAGGGCACCAAGCCGATCGCCGCTGCCGCGCTGTCGGTACCCGACGCCGAACAGCTCGAGCGGCTGCTCAAGCGCGGCCCCGTCAAGCTGCGCCTGCTGATCACCCCGCAGTTCAAGGGTGAGGCGGAGTCCGGCAACGTCATCGCCGAAGTCCCCGGCAGCGACCCCTCCGCCGGGGTGGTGCTGATCGGCGGCCACCTCGACAGCTGGGATCTCGGCACCGGCGCGATCGACGACGCGTCGGGCGTGGCGATCACCGCCGCCGCGGCGAAGCGGATCATGGATGCGGGCCAGCCGCGGCGCACGATCCGCGTCGTCTGGTTCGGCGCGGAGGAAGTCGGCGGCTTCGGCGGTGAAGCCTATGCCAAGGCGCACGGCAGCGAGCGCCACGTGCTGGCCACCGAATCCGACTTCGGTGCCGATCGCGTGTGGAAGTTCACGACCAACCTGCCCGCGGGCGCGGAGCCCATCGCCGCCCGTCTGGCGAGCGCGCTGGCGCCGCTCGGCATCTCGCCGGGCAGCGACAAGGCGCATGGCGGCACCGATGTCGGGCCTGTGCTCGCGCTCGGCGTGCCGGGGGTCGACCTCGAACAATCGGGCCTGCGCTACTTCGATTATCACCACACGCCCGACGATACGCTCGACAAGGTCGATCCTGGCGAACTGCGGCAGAATGTGGCGGCGTGGACGACGATGCTCGCCGTGGTGGCCAACGCTCCCGAAGAAATAGGGCCGGTGCGCCACTAAAAAGGTTAGTCACGATTTCGCCTTGTTTGCGGCCAAAATGCGGCGAGTTGAGGCTAAACGTGTCTGATTTGCGATTGACGGCTGCGCGCCAGCCGCTATTTCACAGGCTTCGCGCTGGCGTTCAGGCCGGTAGCGAAACGTTTTTACTGTAAGGGAATCACCCTATGAAGAAGCTCCTCATCGTTGCCGCCACCGCCGGCCTGATGTCGCTCGCAGCCTGCAACGGCGGCACCGAGAACACCGCGACCGAAGCCGCGATCGACAACCACGAAGCAAACGCAGCGATCTACGAAGACGCAGCCGACAACACCGCCAACGCGGCTGTCGAGAACGTTCTCGAGAACGCTGCCGACGTCGAAGAGAACAAGGCTGACGCGCTCGAAGCGAACGCACAGTAATCTCTTCTCCGACCCCCAGGGTCGGAAGCATGAGTTCGAAAGGGCGTCCCTCCGGGGGCGCCCTTTTTCGTTGCACCCTGTGGTTGTACACAGGACCCGCTCGCCACGATCGAGCGCACCAGCCTGAGAGGCCTCATGAACGACTTCGCTCAGCTTTTGGCGCGTGCCCGCCAACTCGACGCCGCCGCGGGGTCGCCCACGCTGGTGATCGACAAGCTTGGCAACGCAAACGGCAGGCCCGTCACGCTGTCCTATAGCGACGTCGTCGATCTGGAAGGCTTTATCGGTGGGCTGGTCACCGCCCTGGAGCAATGCCGCGGAGCGCGTTGAGAGGCCGAACCGCACAAGCGGGGCGCTGGAGAGGTGGTCGGGGAGACAGGATTCGAACCTGCGACATCCTGCTCCCAAAGCAGGCGCGCTACCGGACTGCGCCACTCCCCGACGCCGTGCAGCGCGCTTAGTCGCTCCTGCTTCAACGCACAAGCCGCAACGCGAGCAAGACGGGAGGCCGGACGAGCTTTCTGACCTGTAACGTGCTCGTTTATCTACTCAGTCGCGAAAGCGGCGCAATTTCGATATGCCCACTTCGAGGGGAATCCGATCCGCTCCTTCGTACACAGTGCCGCGTCAAGCAATCGCTGCTGACGCCTAGAGCCAGTCGTTCAGGTTGGCGCTAGCATTCCCCGAAAGCGGACTTCCGTTCATGCCACGGCAATGGCAGAGAGAGCCCTATTTGCCGTCGTGGCGAATCGCTGTACTCTCACGCAGTGTTGATCATCGCAATCTTCGCGCCCGTATTGATCACGTTGTTGCTGAGCCGCATTTTTGCGTCACTCGCGCGACGAAAATTCTGGCTGGCCGTCCTCGCCGGTGGACTGCTGCTTCCACTGGCTACGGCGGTATGGGCAGCAATGTGGATGCTTCCTGACATGCTGAACCCCTCCGTCGGGTTTGCCGATGGCTTTCCACCAGGCCCGCTGCTGGTGAATTACGCGCTGTTGATGCTCCCAGCGACACTCACGACCAACCTCATTGCCATGCGACGTCTTCGAGCTGGTGGCAGCTGACGCCCCAAAGGCGGACGTTCATGTTTCGCTGAGTTTGACGTGATAATTTCCAGTCATCTTGCGGGGAATGACAGGTGCGAGAGCTGGCGCTTCTAGGCGTGCATGGAGTGGTCAGCACCGTCTTCGCGGCTGGTGCAGTGATCATTGGCCCTCATGCGACCGAGGCTCAGAGCGAGCATGTTGTTCTCGTGACTTACACCCTCCTCCAGTCCTTCGCGGCGCTCTTGATTGCTGCGGCTGCCCGACCCCGCTCGAAGGTGCCAATGGCCGTTGCGGCGGCGGCCGCAGCAGCTTGGGGTGCTTGGTGCTCAATCATCGCGTGGATGGCGCTTAGCGGCAGCTGGCTATGACCGCTTTCCACCAGATCGCGACCTTCGGGCAGATAAGTGGGCGCGAAAAGCAGTCCTTCCGCTTCCGCCCCAAAGTCAGTCGTTCAGGTCAGCCGCCCCGTCTCCCGAAAGCGGTCGCTCGTTTGCGTCCGGGCTTCATATGCTTCCAAAAGAGGCCACAGGCTCACGGAGTCCGCGCCCTGCTGCTCGGCCGCGTTGCGAAGCGCGTAGAATTCATCGTCACTCTTGATGTGACCCCGGCGAACTACTCGCTGGACCAGCTTAGAGAACCTTGCGCGCACTTCCGACAGTGTTGGTAAACCCGATTGCGAAAGCTCGTGGTTGCACGCGGTCACGTCACTGGCCGGCCAGTCACTCGTAAACTCCACAACGTCCCCGATCGCCATACCTAGGCCGCTGCGCGCCTTGGCGGGGGTCTTCACTGCCATTCTATCGAGCACGGCTACGGGGTGAGTATCTGGGGTGAGCAGGTCCAAGGGAAAAACCTTGGGGACCATGTGGCCGAACCAGGACCGCAGGCGCGCGTATTCGGTGGGATCGATCCGCATGGCCGTTATGCTGACAGCGTCGAGGCCATGGCACAACGGCAGCGCTTCGCACGTCGAGTGCGCCAAGCGGACGGACCGCTTTCCGCCCATGCCCCGGCATTCGCGAACGGGTCCAATAAGCGGGGCTCAGCCGCGCGCAGTAGGCCGCTACCCCAAGTCGATTGTTCAGCAGATCATCAGGACGGCCCAAACCGGCCACACCTGTGCCAATCCCCGCTCACGAGAGGGTGGCGGGCGTAGTCGATCACGCCCGCTGCTATTATCAGCCGGGCGAAGCAGCGGAGCCTGCAAGCAGCCCGCCGTCGATGTTCACTTCCGTCCCCGTCACATAAGTCGCCTCGTCCGAGGCGAGCGTCACGGCAATGGCTGCGACTTCATCCGGCATGCCGAACCGCTTCAGCGGCGTGTCGGCTACCAGCGCCTGCGTCCGGGCCTCGCGATCCACACCATCTCCCAGCATCGGCTCCCAGATGGGCGTAAGGATCGCGGCCGGGTGGATCGAGTTGCAGCGTATCTTCCAGCCCTGCTGCGCGCAGTAAAGCGCGACCGTCTTGCTGTGGTTGCGGATCGCCGCCTTGGACGAGGCGTACGCCGCAGCGCCGGGAATGCCGACCAGTCCGGAGCGAGACGATATGTTGATGATCGAGCCGACCCCCGCCGCCTTCATCGCGCCGATCGCATAGCGACAACCGAGGAACGTTCCGTCCAGGTTGACCCGATGAACCTCCCGCCAGTCCGCCAGGCTGGCGTGTTCCGGGTCGTGCGCCACCATGCACGCTTCGAAGCCCGTCACCCCGGCATTGTTCACGACCACGTCCGCCACCGGAACGATGCCCGCCAATCGCGACCAGTCGGTCTCCTCGCGCACGTCGAGCCGTTCGAACCGGCACCCGATCTCGGCTGCCGCCGCGGCGCCGCCCGCTTCGTCGATGTCGGTCACGACAACGACGCCGCCTTCGGCATGGAAGCGCGCGGCGATGGCGCGGCCAATGCCCCGCGCCGCGCCGGTGACGACGCACGTCTTGTTGTTCAGTCTTTGCATGATGTTCTCGAAAACAGAGTCCAGGTGGCGGATCGCTCCGCTGGCATATGCCTTGCCGCTTTAGCGGTGACGCTGGATCATTTTCGAAACTCCCGAAGGCGGTAGTGGCTTACTTCATCCAGCGGGTGGCTGCAAATCCGGGCTATCCTCGCCTGCAGCCTGAAAGCCGCCGGTCGCCTGGATACCCATTTGCGGTTGTTCGCCGTCTCTGAAAACGCTGGTGGGCCCGGCAGGACTCGAACCCGCAACCTAGCCGTTATGAGCGGCCAGCTCTAACCGTTGAGCTACAGGCCCCCAGCAGAACCCGCACTAGCGGAGGTCGCGGTCGGACCGCAAGCCGCGTCGAGCGCGTCGATGATCTGGTCGAGCGATGCCGGCGCGATCTTCAGCCGGTCGAGCTCCGCCAGAACGCCCTCCCACCACCGGTAGAAGGCGGCGAGATCGGCCTCGGTGCGGACATAGGGCGTGTGACCCGGCTCCAGCGACGGCGAGTGGAAGCTGAAATTGAGCAGGCGCACGCCCTCCCCCGCCGCCACGCGTACCGCTTCGAGCACGTCGTCGAGCGGCATGTCCTCGGGCGTGAGCGCCACCCTGGAAAACAGCCCGAGGCGCGAGGCGATGCCGCGTCCGCGCGGAAGCGTGCCGAGCCAGCGGTGAAGCCCGGCACCGCCGCGGCGGGCATGGCCGGTATAGACGGTGGTGAGCGGCAACTCGCTCAACCCCGGCATCAGGCCGAACGGCTGGTTGCCGATCCGCGTGAAGTCGGGTCCGCCCGCCCGCGAATAGTCGTAGCCGGCGCGCATCGAGCTATCGAGGCGGTAGCCCAGCCTCGATAGCATCGCGGGAGTATCCGGGCCGATACCGTAACGGCCCGCCCGATAGATACGCGGCTGCACCCCGATCGCGTCGGTGATCAGGGTGGTGAGCAGAGTCAGCTTGGCTTCTTCAAGCCCGTGCGGAAGATTGGCCGCGAAGCTGTTGAGGATGCTGACATCTTCGTCGAAAGGCGGGCTCACCCAGGGGTGAAGCTGGGTGCCGACTGCCGACCGGCCGTCCTCCAGCATCGTCCGCAGGATCTCCACCGAACGCGCGCAGGTCGCGATCGGATGGTCGATCAGGCAAGTGAGCGGCACGCCGCGGGCGGTGAACCAGGCATGCGCGGCCGGCAAGGCGCGCATATGATTGGTGCCGCGCGCGTCGCGGCTGAACGGTTTGGTCCAGTCGAACTCTTCCTCGGTATCGATGAAGACAGTGAACCGCGTCCCGAACGCGTCGGGCCAGTGCAGCAGCGCATGCGGCTCCGGCGCCGGCACCCGGTAGGGAAGCTGCCGCTCCGCCACGATCAGTTCAGATGCGCCTGGCCCACTTGGCTGATTACGGAGGCGGCGAGCCGCAAAGTCAACCGGTCGCTGCCGATCGCCAGCGATCCGCCCAGCTCGCGGGCAAGGTTGCGCGCGAGCCGCAGCGCGAAGCCGGTGCCGAGCAGCGTGGTGTCGTCACGCTCGTCATCGATGCCCAGCACCGAGTCACCCGGATAATCCGCCAGCGCGCGCGGCCGGTCGATCGCGATCGCGACGCGGTCCACGGCCTCGTGCGTGACATAGACGCCGATGCGCTCGCCTGGCGCGCTGGCCGAGACGAGTGTCGCCAGCAACCGCGACAGCAGGCGTTCGACGGCGCGGCGATCGCCCACCACCGAGGCGTCGTCGATCGGCAGCGCGATCATCGCGCCGCGAAGCTCGGCGAGTGGACCAAGGTCTTCCGCGATCGATTCGAGCAGCGGGCGCAGCGCGACGCGGCCGGGGATCAGCGCCAGCGCCGCGCTGTCGATCCGCGCGGCCAAATCGAGATCGTCGATCGCGCCGAGCAGCTCGCGCGCCTGCGCCCGGATGATGTGCGCACGCTCGCGATAGACCGCCGAGACCGGTCCCAGCATCTGCGATTCGATCATCTCGGCAAAGCCGGCGATCGCATTAGTGGGGGTGCGCAGTTCGTGGACGAGCTGCCGCAGCGAATCGGCGGCGGCGTGCGAGGCACCCTCGGCCGGGGGTTCGGCACGCTCGTCGGGGCGCGGACGGCGCGCGGTGCCGCGATAGCCGGTGAAGCGGCCGCTTGCCGGATCGAATGCCGGAATGCCGGAGATGAGCCAGTCGCCGGCCGCGTCGGACTCGCCCTCGATCCGCAGCCGCGCGTGCGAGAACGCCGCGCGGTGCCGCAGCGCGCCGCTGGCGGTGCCGTCGACCCGCGCATCGCCGGCATCCAGGCTGATCCCGATCACCGGACCGCGGCTGACGCCGTCGACCCAGCGGATGATGCCCTTGCCATCGGTCTCGAAGCGGAACGCCTCAACGACGCGCATCGCCGCCATCGGTGCGGGATCGGTTTCCCGCTTGCGCCAGAACGCGTCGATCCGGGCGACCACTTCGGCGATCTCGAAGGTGCCTGCGTCGGCCTCGGCGAGGCTCGGCTCGGCAGCGGCAGGCGCGGTCTCGGCTTCCTGCTCGACCGGAACCGGGCTGTTGTCGGGCAGCACGAAGTCGACCGGGCCGAAGCTTTCGAGCGCGCGCTGGACGGCGGGGCTCAAGTCGCGGCGGTTGCGCAGGATCGCGCGTCCGGCCGGAGTCAAGTCTGGGAGCAGCTGGATCCACTCGGCCGCGGCGAGCCGTGCCGAACGCAGCGCAGGCGCGGCGACCGCGGCGTCGTCCAGCGCGAACAGGCGGACCAGCGGCGCGGGCGGGTTGGCATATTCGAGCGAGCGGGCGCTGGCGGCGCGGACGGTGGCGGGCACCTTGCCGCGCAGGTCGCGAAGCGCGGCGAGCACGCGGGTATCGGGGACCACGCGCCGGCGGCCCACCAGATCGGTCAGCTGGCGCCAGGCCGACTGCACGCCGAAGGGTGTCCGCAGATCGGAGGCGAGCACCGTTTCCAGAGTATCGTCGAACCGCACGCGCTGCCTACCTTCGATAGCGTCGGAAACAACGCACCAACGATCCCTTAACGCCGCCGGCTCCCATCACAAACCGACCAAATCGGGACGTCGCATTGTGGGACAATTGCGTTGATTTGTAATATTCTTATAGTTAGAGGGTCGCGCAAGCAAATAATTGATCCGGAGTTGCGTTACAATGCGGTTTGACGACATCGATGTGCGAATCCTCGCCCTCCTGCAGGAGAATGGCCGGATGACGAACGTCGAACTGGCCGAACGTGTAGGCCTCACTGCGCCCCCCTGCCTCCGCCGCGTCCGTGCGCTCGAGCAGCAAGGCGCGATCAGTGGATATCACGCAGCCTTAGACCCTGCGGCGCTGGGATACAACCTGACCGTGTTCGCGATGGTCAGCCTCAAGAGCCAGGCCGACGCCGATCTGCGCGCGTTCGAGCAGCGGGTCGCCGAAATCCCCGAAGTGCGCGAATGCCACATGCTGAACGGCGAGATCGATTTCATCCTCAAGATCGTCGCCGCCGACCTGCAAAGCTTCCAGCAGATCCTCACCACCCAGCTCACCACCGCCCCCAATGTCGAGCATGTGAAGACATCGCTGACGATCCGCACCGCAAAGTCGCTGCCCGGCGTGCCGGTCCCCGAGATGTAACGAAAAAGGGGCGGCGTCCTGCGACGCCGCCCCCTTCTTTCAAGCCGTCGTGGCGCTCAGGCGCCGAGCGGCGGGAAGTCGACCGAGGTCGCCCACAGCAGCGCGAGATTGCCATAGGACCCGGTCGCCGGCACCGCCTGGAACGCAGTCCGCGCCTCGTCCTTGCGGCCCAGCCGCTGCAGCGCGATGCCGCGATGCAAATTCACTTCGTCGGCCTTGGCCCCGCCACGCTGCAGCGCCTGGTCGTAGAGCTCCAGCGCCTTGGCGTTGTTGCCCGAAGCGAGGAACGCGTCGGCCAGGTTGGCGGTCTGCGTGCCGGTCTTGGCCGTCGCCACCTGGCGGTCGAGCGAACCCTCCGCCTTCGCGGCCGCCTGCGACGCGGTATAGATCCGCCCGGTATCCGAATCCCCCGACGGGATCTTGCCGTTCTTGCGGCCCTCTTCGATCACCGTCACCGCTTCCCAGGGAAGGCCGCTGGTCTGCGCCTGATAGGCATAGTCGGCATAATCGCCGCGGTCCGCCAGCGCATTGGTCGAGCGCATCAGCCGGTACAGGTCGAGCTTCTCGACCTTCTCATTGGCCGCCGGCGTGCCCTGGCGAGTCACCTGGACCACCCAGCGCCAGTTCTGCACGGTGGGATATTCCTGGATGTAGCGCGTCATCCACTGCGCGGTCGCGGCGCGGTCGCCGAGCGCGCTGACCTTGGGGATCGCGAAACGGTACCATTCGACCGGCGGCTTGCGCCCGGCGGCCTTGCTCGCGGCCATCGCCTTGTCCACTTCGGCCACGGCTTCGGCGTTCTTGCCGGTCGCGCCATAGGCGTTGGCGAGCAGGATCGAGATGTCCTCGGCGTTCGATCCCGCCTCGCGCGCCTTGGTCAGATACTGGATCGCCTCGGCGTTCTTCTTGGCGTTGGCGGCGGCGGCGCCCTGGAGGTAATAAAAGCGCTGCTGATACGGCTTCACGTTCTGCGGCGGCGTGGTGGGATTGCTCGCCAGAACGCCCAGTGCGGCGATCTGCCCGTTCACGTTGTTGCGCGACGTTTCGAGCTGAAGCCGCAGCACGGCGGCGAAATACTTTTCGGTATCGCTCTTGGCGACCGCTTCGGCGGCGACGATGCTCGGCTCGGCGGCGGTCCAGTTCTTGGCGTCCACTGCGGCCTGCGCGGCGGCGGCGGGCGTGCGGAACTCGTCGCTCACCTTGATCGCCTGTTCCTTGTCGTTCTTCTTCTGCGCAAGCGCGGGCGAGACGCCCAGTGCGGAAGTGCCCAGCGTCAGCGCGGCGGCCATCGCGAGCTTCGAAACGAACGTCATGTAATACTCTCCTCGTGGGGAACGCGGACGGGTTCGACTGGTCCTCTAGTTAACCGTTCGGGCCCGTTCAAGCGACGCGGTTGCATCGCGGGATGACAATCGCACCATGAACCGCCTTTGAACGCGTTGGTTCAATCCGTCGGCTCGCCCTCATGCCGCGCTGCCCGTACTGCACTCTCTCGCGCACACGCGCGCGCGGGCATGCGCAGGCGCGCAGGGTTGGCAGGAGGTACTACGCCCGCTAGAGCAACCTGAACGTAACAAACCCGAAAGCACCATCCTTTGACCGACGCGACGCTGCTCGCCGACTCTTCCGACATCACGCCCATTTCGATCGTCGACGAGATGAAGACCTCGTACCTCGATTACGCGATGAGCGTCATCGTGGCACGCGCCCTTCCCGACGTGCGCGACGGCCTGAAGCCGGTCCACCGGCGCATCCTCTACGCCGCGCAGGAAGGCGGCTATGTCGCCGGCCGCGCCTATCGCAAGTCGGCGCGCCTCGTCGGCGACGTGATGGGTAAATACCACCCGCACGGCGACAGCTCGATCTACGACGCGATGGCGCGCATGGCCCAGGATTGGGCGATGCGGGTGCCGCTGATCGACGGCCAGGGCAATTTCGGATCGATGGATCCCGATCCGCCCGCGGCGATGCGCTACACCGAGGCACGGCTCGCCCGCGTCGCCTCCGCGCTGCTCGACGATATCGACAAGGATACGGTCGACTTCCAGGACAATTATGACGGCTCCGAAAGCGAACCGACCGTCCTGCCCGCGCGCTATCCCAATCTGCTGGTCAACGGTGCCGGCGGCATCGCCGTCGGCATGGCGACCAACATCCCGCCGCACAATCTGGGCGAAGTCATCGACGCCTGCCTGGCGTACATCGCCAATGGCGCGATCACGATCGAGGAACTGATCGAGATCGTCCCGGGCCCCGATTTCCCGACCGGCGCGATCATCCTCGGCCGCGCGGGCTGCCGCTCGGCCTATCAGACCGGCCGCGGCTCGATCATCGTGCGAAGCCGCCACACCACCGAACAGCGCGGCGAGCGCCGCTCGATCGTGCTGACTGAGATCCCGTACCAGCAGGGCAAGAACGCCTTGGTCGAAAAGATCGCCGAAGCCGCCAAGGAAAAGCGGATCGAAGGCGTCAGCGACATTCGCGACGAATCGAGCCGCGAAGGCGTGCGCATCGTCATCGACCTGAAGCGCGACGCGACCCCGGAAGTCGTGCTCAACCAGCTGTGGCGCAACACGCCCGCGCAATCGAGCTTCCCGGCCAACATGCTCGCGATCCGCGGCGGCCGCCCCGAACTGCTCAACCTGCGCGACATCATCGAGGCCTTCGTCAAGTTCCGCGAGGAGGTCATCACCCGCCGCTCGAAGTTCGAGCTGGCCAAGGCCCGCGACCGCGCGCACATCTTGCTCGGCCTGGTGATCGCCGTCACCAATCTCGACGAAGTGGTGAAGATCATCCGCTCGTCGCCGAGCCCCGCCGTCGCCCGCGACCGGCTGCTTACCCGCGACTGGCCGATCGCCGAGATCGCGCCGTACATCCGCCTGGTCGAGGCGATCGACACCGAGGTTACCGGCGACAGCTATCGCCTGTCCGACGTGCAGGTCCGCGCGATCCTCGACCTCCGCCTCCACCGCCTCACCGCGCTCGGCCGCGACGAGATCGGCGAAGAGCTCGCCAAGCTGGCCGAGACGATCGCCGAACTGCTCGAGATCCTCGGCAACCGCGCCAAGCTCTACGAAGTCATCGTCGAGGAACTGACCGCGGTGCGCGACGCCTATGCGACGCCGCGCCGCACCGAGATCGCCGGGGCCGCCGACGGGATCGAGGACGAGGACCTGATCGAGCGCGAGGACATGGTCGTTACCGTGACCATGGAGGGGTATATCAAGCGTACCCCGCTCGACACCTTCCGTGCCCAGGCCAAGGGCGGCAAGGGCCGCGCCGGCATGGCCACCAAGGATGCCGACGCGATCACCAACCTGTTCGTCACCTCGACGCACACGCCGGTGCTGTTCTTCTCGAACCACGGCAAGGTATACCGCATGAAGGTCTGGCGCCTTCCCGAGGGTGGCCCCGCCACCCGCGGCCGGCCGATGATCAACCTGCTGCCGCTCGCCACCGGTGAAGTGATCTCCACCGTACTGCCGCTGCCGGAGGACGAAGCGACCTGGGGCGATCTCCACGTCATGTTCGCCACCGCCAAGGGAAGCGTCCGCCGCAACTCGATGGACGCGTTCGCCAACATCCGCAGCTCGGGCAAGATCGCGATGAAGTTCGAGGAAGGCTCGGACGATCGCCTGATCGGCGTGTCGCTGCTGACCGAGGACAATGACGTGCTGCTGGCCACCAAGCAGGGCCGCGCGATCCGCTTCGCCGCCACCGACGTCCGCGAGTTCCAGAGCCGCGACTCCACCGGCGTTCGCGGTGCCCGACTGGCCGAAGGCGACGAAGTGATCTCGATGTCGGTGCTGCGCGGCTTCGCCGCCACTCCGCAGGAGCGTGAGGATTACCTCAAGGCCGCGCCGTGGAAGGAAGGCGAGCGTGAAATCACGCTCAGCCCCGAACGCATGGCCGAGTTCGAGGCGGCGGAGGAATTCGTCCTCACCGTCACCGCCAACGGCTATGGCAAGCGCACCTCGGCGTTCGAATATCGCCGCACCAATCGCGGTGGCCAGGGCATCACCAACATCGTCAGCTCGGACCGCAACGGCCCGGTGGTGGCGAGCTTCCCGGCGCACAATGGCGAACAGCTGATGCTGGTCACCGATCAGGCCAAGCTGATCCGCACCACCGTCGGGTCGGTCCGCGTCACCGGCCGCAACACCCAGGGCGTGATCCTCTTCCGCGTTGCCAAGGACGAGCATGTCGTCTCGGCCGCCCGGATCGAGGAAAGCGAGGAAGAGGCCGAAGTGAACCTGGCCGACGGTCCGGTCGCGAGCGAGCCGACACCGGACGCCGACACCGCTGAAGACATTGCCGAAGGTCCGGAGGACGGTCGGTGAGCGCCGGAGAGCAAGAGACCGTGATGAACGACAGCCTCGCCTACAAGGTGCTGACCGCCGAGCAGATGTCGACGCTGGAACATGCGCGGGTGTTCAAGGGGGCGCCGGTGGATCTGGAGGATGGCTATATCCATCTCTCCACTGCCGAGCAGCTTGGCGAGACGATCGACAAGCACTTTGCCGGCCAGGAGCATCTCTGGCTGGTGGCGGTGGACCTCTCCGCCGCGGCCGACGCGATCAAGTGGGAGCCCTCGCGCGGCGGCGCGCTGTTCCCACATTTGTACGGCGAGTTATCGCTCGACTTCGTCGTGGCCTATAGCGAGCTCAACTACGAACCCGACGGCAGCCTGCGCCTCCCCGTCACCGGCTAACCAAGCCGAGCACCCAGCCGTCCTCTCTCTCCCCCCCCGTCATCCCGGCCTTGAGCCGGGATCCCGCTTCTTCTGCCACCCCAGCCAGCGGAACCGCTGCCGCCCCTAAGGCAGCGGGACCCCGGCTCAAGGCCGGGGTGACGAAGAAACTCGGTAGCCCGTTCAGCGCCCAATCCAGCAACACCAGCACTGGAAATAACGCCGCCACCCGCGTACGGAGGCACCAACGCGGCACTCGCGGGTTGAGCGCAGGACGACTGGCCCTTGCGGGCCGGTTCACTGCGCAACAGGGGCGCACGATGAGGGGTCTGTCGACCATGCGAGCAGGAAGACTGCGGCGCGTCGCGCTGCTGCTGCTCGCATGCGCGCTCTTCCTCCGCGTCATGGTCCCCGCAGGCTGGATGCCCCAGGCGAGCGCGTCCGGCGTCGCCCTCAAATGGTGCGGCGAAAGCGGCCGCGCGCTCCCGGAAGAAGCACGCGCCGAATTGGCAAAGGCGCTCGGTGCGCACGGCCAGCAGAAGCACGATGCCGCACCCGAACATCCCTGTCCCTTCGCGGTCGCGGCGGTGGCGCTGCCTGCCCCGGAAGTCTCTGCCGCCCTCGCTCTGCCCCATGCTTGCGATGATGTCGCGCCGGCATTGGTTTCTGCCGTCGCGCCCGGTCTCGGCCTCGCGGCCCCGCCCCCCTTCTCCACCGGACCTCCGCTCCTCGGCTGACTTCCCCGCGCGCTTTCGGGCGCCCCGAACGTCATCCGAGGAATTTCCATGTCTTATGCCCTCCGCGCGCTGATGGGCGCGCCCATGCTGCTTGCCGCCCTGCCCGCTTTCGCGCAGCAGACCGACCGCACTGACGAAGTAGTCGTCACTGCCGAGAAGCTGGTCGAACAGGCCATTCAGAAGGTCAACGAAACCCCCGGCGGCGCCGACGTCGTCTCCGCCGCCGAGTTCCAGAACCGCGAGACTGTGTCGC
The DNA here is from genome assembly GCF_021513175.1 of Sphingomonas sp. S2-65. NCBI lineage: Bacteria > Pseudomonadati > Pseudomonadota > Alphaproteobacteria > Sphingomonadales > Sphingomonadaceae > Sphingomonas > Sphingomonas sp. S2-65. The sequence goes on from NZ_CP090953.1 coordinate 587,632, forward strand.
TGCGCGACGCCCTCGCCTTCTCCCCCGGCGTCTACGCCCAGCCTCGCTTCGGCCAGGAGGTCCGCCTTTCGATCCGCGGCTCCGGCATCAGCCGCGGCTATCACATGCGCGGGCTGACGCTGCTTCAGGACGGCATCCCGATCAACCTGACCGACGACAATGGCGACTTTCAGGAGCTCGACCCGAGCTTCCTCCAGCACCTCGAGGTGTTCCGCGGCGCCAACGCGCTGCGCTTCGGCGCCTCGACGCTTGGCGGCGCGATCAACGGCGTGACGCCCACGGGCCGCAGCGCGCGCGGCGTCACCCTGCGCCTCGACGGCGGCAGCTTCGACACCCTGCGCGCCTTTGGCAGCGTCGGCTTCGCCGATGAGCGGGGCGACGCGTTCCTTGCGGTTGCCGGCGACACCTCGGACGGCGACCGCGATCACGCCAGGCGCCGCGCCTTCCGCTTCAACGGCAATGCCGGCATCCGCCTGACCGACCGGATCGAAACGCGCTTCTACGCCGCCGTGCAGACGCTCCAGCAGGAACTGCCCGGCGCCCTCACCTACGCGGTGGTGCGCGACGATCCCCAGACCGGCAGCTATGCCGGCGATCAGCAGCGCAATGTCGACTCGCTGCGTCTCCAGAACCGCACCAGCTTCGATCTGGGCAACGGCGGTCTCGACATAGGCATCTTCCTCAACGCCAAGAAGCTTTACCACCCGATCTTCCAGGTGACCGAGCAGAAGGCGCTCGACTGGGGCAGCTATGCCCGGCTCGACCAGGATTTCGGCGCCTTCGGACTGACTGCCGGCGTCACCGCCCGCTTCGGCACCGTCGACTCCCGGCGCTTCGTCAATGTCGACGGGAACCGTGGCGCGCCCACCTTCCGTGCCGACCAGGCCGCGCGCACCATCGACGCCTATGTCGAAGGGCGGGTTCGCCCGCTCGCCGGCCTGACGCTGATCGCCGGCGGCATCTTCACCAGCGGATTGCGGCGGCAGGATCAGCAATTCCCCGCCACCGTCAGCGGGCGCTCCACTTTCGAGCAGTTGAGCCCCAAGCTTGGCATCCTGTTCGAGCCGGCAAAGGACATCCAGCTCTACGCCAATGTCAGCCGCAGCCACGAGCTGCCGGGCTTCATCGAACTCGCCCAGATATCCGATTTCGTGCCCCTCGACGCGCAGCGGGCGTGGACGGCGGAAGTGGGTGCGCGCGGCCGCGCAGGCCCGTTTCAGTTCGATATCAGCGCATATCGCGCCGATCTGAGGGGCGAATTGCTGCAATATAACGTGAATCCGCCGACGATTCCGGCTGCAACCTACAACGCCGATCGCACCCGTCACCAAGGCGTCGAGCTGGGGTTTACGCTGGATATGGCTGCCTGGGCGCGGCTGCGGCAGGTTTATCAGTGGAGCGACTTCCGTTTTCGCGGCGACAGCGCCTTTGGCGACAATCGCCTGCCGGTGATCCCCCAGCATATGTTCAGAACCGAGCTCAGGCTTGGCACGGAAGCGCTTGATATCGCGCCCAATGTCGAGTGGGTACCGCGCGGCGCCTGGGCCGATTACGCCAACAGCTTCCGCGCAAACGGCTATGCGTCGCTCGGTCTGACGGCACGTCTGCGCGTCAACGAAAACGTCAACCTCTTCGCCGACGCCCGCAACCTCGCCGGCAACAACGCCGCCGGCGACGTCTCCGCCGTCGTCCAATACACCCCCGCCTCCGCGATCTTCTACCCCATCGAACGCCGCAGCATCTTCGCCGGCCTCCGGGCCGCATTCTGATGCCCGCCGCCCTCGGAACCCGTTGGTATAACGCGGTATGGCGCTGGCATTTCTATGCCGGCATCTTCTGCATGCCCTTCGTCCTTTGGCTGGCGATCACCGGCACGATCTACCTGTGGAAGCCCCAGATCGAAAGCTGGCTGGAACGGCCGTACGACCGCTTGGCGGTGACGGCACCCCGCTCCACTGCGGACTCTCAGGTGCGTGCAGCCCTTGCCGCAGTGCCGGGCAGCAGCCTCCACAAATTTCAGCTGCCGCAGAGTGCAAACTCGGCAACCCGCGTGATCGTCAGCACGGCCGCCGGCGATGTCCGAGTGTATGTCGATCCCTATTCACTGCGCGTTCTCAAGGTCGAGCAGGAGGGCGCCCGCCCGATGCGAGTGATCTCCGATCTTCACGGTACGCTGAAGGCAGGCAATTGGGGCAGCTATCTGGTCGAGATCGCTGCATGCTGGACCGTGGTGATGCTGCTCACGGGCCTGTACCTTTGGTGGCCCCGCAATGCGCGAGGGCTTGGCGGCATCCTCTATCCCCGCCTGCGCCGTGGGCGGCGCGGGTTCTGGCGCGACATCCACGCCGTCGCCGGGATCTGGGTAGCGGTGTTCGCGCTGTTCCTGATCTCCACTGGCCTTCCCTGGGCGAAATTCTGGGGCAGCTACTTCCAGGAGGTCCGCCAGGTCACCAACACAGTCGACGGTCCACAGGACTGGCCGACCGGCAGCGCACAGACCGCAGCGATGATGGGTGACCATGCCGGACATGCTGCCATGTCCATGCGCCACGAGGCGCCGGGCGTCAGCGAGCTCGACCGTGTAATCGCGACGGCCTATCCGTTGGGCATGGCCGCACCGGTGATGATCTCGCCGCCCGCACGTGGCGACGATCCGTGGACGGTTGCATCCGACGCAGCCAACCGGCCCTTGCGGGGACAAGCCACGGTAGACGGTCGCAGCGGCGCACTGTTGTCCCGCAAGGAATTCGCCCAGCGCCACTGGCTGGACAAAGTCGTTGGCTACGGCATCGCCGCACATGAGGGTGCGCTGTTCGGCATGGCCAACCAGCTGCTCGGCACGGCGACGGCGCTTTTGCTCATGACGCTTTCGCTATCCGGCTTCATAATGTGGTGGAGAAGACGCCCGCAAGGCCTGCTTGGCGCACCGGTGCCGGCACAGCGGCCAAGGTTCGGCTTTGTGCCGGCCGGTGCCATTGCGATCCTGGCGTTTTGGATGCCCTTGTTCGGCGCCACACTGCTGATCATGCTGATGCTGGAGCGAACCGTGTTCCAACGGTTGCCGAAGGTCCGGGGATGGCTCGGACTGAAAGCGCATGGCGCGGCTTGACTGCCTCGCCATAGCCTCCTAAAGGCCCGCTTCCGCCAGCAATGGCCCCTTCGTCTAGCGGTTAGGACGTCGCCCTCTCACGGCGAAAGCACGAGTTCGATTCTCGTAGGGGTCACCAGCGGCGGCGAGCTTGATGATAGCGGCTTACACGCCGTCTCACGCCCCAAGTCCATCAAGCACCTTCCACCACCTCGGCAGCAGCATGTGCGCCATTGGCGCCGATACTCGCCGCCTCGCGCTTCGCGTTCGGGTTCATGCCTGCTACTCACTAGCTGGCAGTAGTAAACAGCAGTTCACGACAGCCGGCTAGCGAGGGCAGAGCAACGAGGGGCGCAGATGCGTCAGCGCGGTGCGCGGGAAGTGTAAATCAGGTTCGGGGCGTCCCGAACGAAATTGTCGATAACGCCGTCGGCAACCTTGACCGGCCCATCGAACCGGACCGCACCGGGGATCGAGTTGATCGCCTCTGCTTGCTTGGCCAGACGCTCAGCATCGGAAAAGAAGCGGCGGGCCGTGTCGTCGCCCTCTGCTGTGCCGCCAAGTCCTGCGCTGAGTCCGCTGACGGTCAACTTGAGCGCGCGGCCCCAAAGCTCGGTCGCGTCGAGCCACGGCTTGGATTCGCTGACAAAGCCCGGCACGACCACGCCCGCGCGGATCAAATCTGGCGCACTTGCCAACTCGTCGGCAGCAGCGGCAAGCGTGTCCAACGCTTGGGCCTGCGTGACCGCGTCGCCTGACGCAAGCGCGTCGCGCGCGCCGTCAATCAGTGTCTTCAGGCGCGGCGCCTGAGGCTGCCAGGGGTGCGTTCCGAATGTTGGAGCCAGGTGCTGTGTGTCGAAGAAGGACAAGAGCGCGGCTGTGACTTGCCGGTCGCCGTTTGCGAGATAGCGCGCCGCGGCGTGCCACGTGCGATCCGCGTCGTACCCGCGGTCGTTCCAGGCGAAGGCCACCAGACCCATGACTGCCGGACGGCTGGCCGCCTCCTGGTTCATGGGGTTCGAGACGATGCCGCTCAGCTCCGTCGAGAGCCCTGCCTCGCGGCGTGCGTAAGGTGCCAGCAGCAACCGCCCGGACGACTCACGGTAATCGTTGACGGGATAATTGTCCCACAGCAGCGTCTTGCGTCCGAATGCCTTCGTCGCGTTACGTGCGTCGTTCACCGAGATTGACGGGGGCACGACATCCGTGCCCGTCCATTGTACCACGACCCGCGGATCAAGTTCCTTGCGGAGCGTCGCCTTGTACGGCGACTCGGTGGTGTTGTAATATTCGGTAGGCACCATGATCAGCGAACCATGGTCGTTCGCGGCCGTGAGATCGGCTTGCACTGCGTTCAAGAGCCTCGCCTGCGCGCTCGCCGCTGCCTTTTCACCCGGTTTGCCGAACGCAGCTTCGTCGGCGGGGCAATTCCACTTGGTATATTCGATGTCGTCCAGCGCGACATAGAAGCTGCGCACGCCGATGCCGCGTAGCGTAGCGAATTTCCGGCGGATCGCTTCGAGATCAGCCGGATTGGAATAGCAGATCGAGGGCCCCGGCGAGATCGCATACACAAAGTTGACGTGCTGGCGGTTGGCCGCATTCACCAGCCCGCCGAGGGCACTCAACGTTTCGGCAGGATAATCCTCACGCCAGCGGTCACGCGCGAACGGCTCGTCCTTGGGGCTGTAGATGTAAGTATTAGCCTTCAACTCGGCGAGGAAGCCGATATGCGATGCGCGTTCGGCCATCGACCAGTGCTTGCCGTAAAAGCCTTCGATAGTGCCGCGCACCGGCATCGCAGGGTAATCCGCAATTGCGAGTGCGGGGACAGCCTGCTTCTTCACGATCTGTCGCAGCGTTTGAGCCGCATGGTACAAGCCATCACCATCCCTGCCGGCCAATACAATCAGGGCGCCGCCTTCCGTGGCGGTGCTGGCGAGCGCATAGCCTTCATCCTGCGTGGGCAGAGTTGCGCGGGCGCGAGACAGCGCCTGCTTCACCAGCGGCGCGTCGCCTGTGCCGAGTACCACATGGGTGACGTCGAGCCGAGCCGGAAGCCGGTTCGCAGTGCGTATCTGCTCGACGCCAGCTGCGGTCAAAACGCGGCGTACCAATGCGTTTGTCTCAGCGTCGGGCGTGCCGGCCTGAAGCAGCACAACCGTTTTCCCTAGCGTGAGGTTCTCGCCGGTCAACTTCGCTGACACTGGAGCCGGGAAGATGCCGGGCATCGTCTGCGCGGTAGATGGAGCAGCTAGCGCCATTGAAAGCGCCAGCCCGCCCGCCAGCAACAGGGAACGACCGTACGACTGCGATCCGCGCATGAGTTTCCTCTTGGGTTCTACAAAGGTTATAGATGGGTACTATGTTGTAGATGGCACATCGAGGCAAGCCGCTGGGGTGCACACGGAGTTCTCGTTCGGTGAGACGCTCAACCCTTCCGCGCCGAGGATGCTAGAGTGTGGCGCAGTCAGCCTACAGCACCATCGACGACAACGCAGCGGCGATGGTGGACAGGCGCATTCCTTGCTGCAATGCTTCGACAATTGCATCTACGCCAGGCCCAAAACCTATAATGCCATTCCCTCTGCATTCGGCACCCGCCCTCCTGATAGTCCTCCCCTCCGATCAACAAAACGCATTGCGGAGTGTGGCGTGACCGCGGCTGCATCCCGCCCACGTCTTTCTGGCACCAACCTCGAGCGAGCCGCCGACCATAATCAGCGGGTTACGCTGCATGCGATCCGGGTAGGCGGCTCGCTGACACGGGTCGAACTGGCGGGGATTACGGGGCTGACGGCCGCCGCGATTGCCAACATCACCCGTCGGCTGCTGCAGGACGGCCTGATTGAAGAAGCGGGGCAGCGGCGCGGCGGTCGAGGGCAGCCTCCGACGAAGCTCGTGGTTCGGCCCGACGCGTGCCACGCGATCGGCGTGAACATCGACCGCGACCACATCACGATCGTGCTCGTGGACTTCGCGGGGCAGACGCTTGCTCGCGTCGTGAAGGAAATCGACTATGCCCTGCCCGATCAGGTTCGTGCGCTCTATTGCGCTTCCATTGGTGAGATGCTGCGGAGTGCAGGAGTCGACATCGCTAAAGTCGTCGGACTTGGCGTTGCCGTGCCGGATCAATTAGGCAGCATCGATCTCCCCGGCCGGCCGGATGCCTATGCTGCGTGGGACGGCATCAACATGGCTGACCTTTTTGCTGAGCCTTACAACGTGCCGGTGTTCATAGAGAACGACGCCGCCGCCGCCGCCATGGGCGAGATGCAACTCGGCCAGGGCCAGCAGCACAACAGCTTCTTTTATCTGCTCATTTCCCTGGGATTGGGCGGCGGACTGGTGATCGACAACGCTTACTCGCGAGGGGCCACAGGCCGCAGCGGCGAGTTGGGCTTCATGCGCGCGTATGTCGATGGCGCCGAGGGCGAACAGATACAAACCTTGGTGTCGCTCTCCGGCCTGGGTCGGCATCTGCAACGGCATGGCTTCGTCCTGAGGGACGTCATGACCGCCGAAGCTTTTCCGCCTGCGCTCGATGCGTGCGTGGATGGCTGGATCGAGCAGGCGGCGAGTTGGCTGGTTACCCCGCTCACGGCGATCAACTGCCTGATCAATCCGGCAGCGGTATTGATCGGGGGCCGCCTGCCAATGGCGCTGGTCGAGCGGCTCGCGGTCCGCGCCAATGCCCTGATGGCAGCCGCCGGCGCTGCGCTACCGGCAATTGCACCGGTAGCGCGCGCCGAGCTGTCAGAAGACGCCCCGGCGGTGGGTGCCGCCATCCTGCCGTTCAGCCACTATCTATTGCCGAAGCCAGGAGCGCTGTGGAAGGCGTCAACCCTTCCCGGGACCGTCTAGGCGTCAGCCTGACTTGCCGAACGATGGCGGGCGATCCTCCATCGCCGTTCCGAAGCGAGACGGCTTGGGTCCCATCTCGAACACCAATTCGCCGCCCTTTGCTAGCTCGGCATGCGCGATCCAGTTGCGCGTCCAGGGACGCCCATTCCACCGCACCGACTGGACATAGGGGCTGTCGGGACCATTGCCAGGCGCACGAACGCGCAGCGTGCGACCCTTGCCGAGGTCGAGCTCTGCCTCGTCGAATAGCGGCGACCCGAACACATAGACGGCACTCACCGGATCGACCGGGTAGAAACCGAGCGCGCTCAGCACGAACCACGCGCTCATCTGCCCGCAATCGTCGTTGCCGATCACACCGTCAGGATCGGCCTTGTACATCTCCGTCAACAGCCTGCGGACCATCGCCTGCGTCTTCCACGGCTTGCCGCAAAAGGCGTACAAATACGCGGCATGCTGGTCGGGCTCGTTGCCATGCGCATACTGCCCCACCAATCCGGTGATGTCCGGCGGCGCATTGGCCGGCAGGGTCGAAGGCCCGTTGAAGAACGCGTCGAGCTTCGCCTCGAACTTGGCGTCGCCGCCGAAATGCCGGATCAGGCCGTACGTGTCGTGCTGGTTGAGGAAAGTCGCTTGCCAGCCATTGGCCTCAGTGAAGTCGCGCCACCACGGCTTGGGCATGTGCCCGATCTGGATCGGATCATAAGGCGACCCCCACCATTTTCCGTCCGAGAATCTGGGCCGCGCGAAGCCGACCTCGGCATCGAGCACGTTGCGATAGTTCAGGCTCCGTTTGCGCAGCGTCGCAGCATCGTCATGCGCGCCGGCAGCCTCGGCCAGCACCGCCATTGCCCAGTCGTCATAAGCATATTCCTGAGTGCGGCTGACAGACTCCCACACCTTGTCGGCGGGAATATAGCCCAGCGCGTAATAATGCTCGCGGCCAAGCGAGCTGTCGCTGTCCTTGAACTTGGGGTCGAACGCGCGGCGGCGGATGTTGGGCCAAGCAGCCGCATAATCCGCCTCGATCCCCTTCGCCCGCGCTTCGGCCATGATCACCACGGAGTGCCAGCCGATCATGCAGCCGGTCTCGATCCCCTGCAGCGGCCAGACCGGCGGACCATAGGGGCTTTGCTGCGTCTGGCGAATCAAGTCGCGGGTGAACATCGCGGCATGTTCGGGCCGGATCAGCGTCAGCAGCGGGTGCAGCGCGCGATAGGTGTCCCAAGTGGAGTAGGTGCTGAACGCCGGCGCGTCCTCGGGCGCCTGATGCACTTGCCGGTCCATGCCCATGTAGCGCCCATCTCGGTCGGTAAATAGCGTCGGGGCCAGCATGGTGTGGTACAGGGCGCTGCTCATGATCGTGCGCTGAGCCTCGGTGCCCCCCTTCACCCGCACGCTTTGCAGCTCGCGCGCCCAGATCCTCCGCGCCTCGGCCGCGGCCCGATCAAAGTTCCAACCTGGCGCCTCCTGCGTCAGCGCCGCACGCGCGCCATTCACTGACACGCCCGACATGCCCGTCTTGATGACGATCGGTGCGCCGCCCGCCTCGTCGAAGAACAGCGCGACCTTCACGCTCTTGCCAGTGACGCCCTTCGCACCCTCGGCCGCTGGCTTGTCGTCGTCGCCAAAGAACTCGACGCGGCTGGGCTTGCGCGAAAGCTGCATGGCGAAGTGGATGTTGCGCCCCTTGGCCCATCGGTTCACCTGGCGGCTGCCGGTCAGCATGCCGTCGACGCCTAGCGCCAGCGATGCGCTTTCGATCAGCGCTCCAGTGTCCCACTTGTCCAGGATCATGTGCGCGAAATCGATCAGGATGTGTCCCGCGCCCTTGGGGAAATGATAGCGGTGCAGGCCCACACGCTCGGTGACGGTCAGTTCGGCGCGTACGCCGGACTCCAGCCGCACACGATAATAGCCCGGCTCGGCATGCTCGTCGGAGAAGCGCTGTCGATACCCGCCATCGGCATTGTCGAGCGGCCCGGGCTTGAGCTCCAGCTTGCCGCGGGTCGGCACCACCAGCACGTCGAGCATGTCGCCGATGCCGGTGCCCGACAGGTGGGTATGGCTGAACCCCATGATCGACCCGTCGGTACGGTGATAGCCCGAACACGCGTCCCAGCGCGCGTTATCGGTGTCCGGCCCCAGCTGGACCATCCCGAACGGCAGCGATGGCCCTGGAAAGGTGTGGCCGTGCCCGCCGGTGCCGACGAACAAGTCGGGCTTGGCCGCGGCAGGAGCCTGGGCCCAGGCGGTGCCGGGAACGGTGCTGCCGACGATCGCCAGTCCGGTTCCGGACAGCAATTGACGGCGATTGGCGGTGATCATCAAACGGGGCCTTCCGGTACGGTTCAGTAAGTGGCGGCGAGCAGCGCGGGCTTGCGCCGCTCGAGGTCGAGGATGAGGTCGCCGAACAGGCCATTGGCCCAGGCGAACCAGCTGCGCGTGAATTTGGCGGGATCGTCCTTGTGGAAGCTTTCATGCATGAAGCCGGTGCCGCCATGCGTGGCTTTCAGCCAGCTCAGGCACTGGCGGATCACGGCATCGTCATCGCTCATCAGCGCGCGGGTGATGAGCGACATCGGCCAGATCATGTCCATGCCGACATGCGGTCCACCGATCCCCTGTGCCGCCGAACCTGCGAAGAAATAGGGATTGCGCGGGCTCCAGGCGAGCGCGGCGGTGCGGCGATAGAGCGGGTCGTGACGGTCGGCGGCTCCCAGCAGCGGCAGCGCCGACAGGCTCGGCACATTGGCGTCATCCATGAAGATCGCGTCGCCGAAGCCATTGACCTCGAACGCCCAGGTCTCGCCGCCCGGCATCTTGCCATATTGCTCCAAAGCCTGGCGGACGCTGGTGGAGAACGCTTCAGCCTGCGCAGCACCGGCCGCATCGCCCCGCGCCTCGCGCAGCACCGTTGCCAGCATGGTGAGCGCCGATACCGCGAACAGGTTCGACGGGATCAGGAACGGGAACACGCAGGCATCGTCGGAGGGCCGGAAGCCCGAATGGATCAGCCCGACCTTCTTCGTGGGCGAACCCAGCCCGCCGAACATCAGCGTCTCGGTCGGCGTCACTTCGCGCCGTTGGAAACGGTACGGCCCCGGTCCGTCCAGCCGCTGCTGTTCCTTCAGCGTCGCGACCGCCTGCGCCATCCCGCGTGCCCAGAAGGCATCGAACGGAGCTTTGTCGTGCGTCGCCGTCCAATAGGCATGCGCCAGCCGCATTGGATAGCAAAGCGAGTCGATCTCCCACTTTCGCTCCGCCACGCCCGGCTTCATCTCGGTAAGGTCGTTGACCGCCCCCAGGTTCGACTTGGCGCTCGTATCCTTCAGGAACGCGTTGGCATAGGGATCGACCAGGATGCACCGCGCCTGGCGCTGGAGCGCGCCATGGAACAGCCGCCGCAGCCCGGCATCCTTGGGCGCCAAGTGAACATAGGTCTGAAGCTGCGCCGAGCTGTCGCGCAGCCACATCGCATCGATATCACCGGTGATGACGAAAGTGTCGGGCTTGCCGTCGACCGTGCCGGGCTGAACCGTGGTGTCGAGCGTGTTGGGATAGCAATTCTCGAACAGCCAGGCGAGTTCGACATCTGCGATCTTTGCCTTGACGCGCTTGATCTCGGCTTCGACCGCGGGGCTGATGAACGCCCGCTTCTCGCGCGGCGGCCGCTTGGAGACGAATGGCGCCGCGCTTGCAGATGCAGGCACCATTGCCGACAGGGCAATCGCCCCGCTGGTGGCCACCAGATCCCGGCGAGTAAGGGTCATCGCACGTTCCTTCACTTTGCCGGCGCGCTCATCGAGAACGGCGCCGCCGCCTTGCCGCTCGCCCAGGCGGTGTTCGGCTTGGGCCCCATCACGAAGCGCAACGTGCCGCCCCCGGTCAGTTGTTCGCGCGAGAGCCAGCTCTTGTCGTGGCGCTTGCCGTTGAGGGTCACCGACTGGATGTAGACATTGTCGGGGCTGTTATTCTCCGCCTCGATCGACAGCCGCTTGCCGTGAGGCAAGGTGAGCTGGACGTTGCGAAACAGCGGGCTGCCGATCGCATACTGCCCCACTGTCGGCGTGACCGGGTAGAAGCCCATTGCCGAGAACACATACCACGCCGATGTCTGGCCGTTGTCCTCGTCGCCGGGATAGCCGTCGGGCGTCGGCGCGTAGAGCTTCGTCATCACCTCACGCGCGTGATACTGGGTCTTCCACGGCGCGCCGGCCCAATCGTACAGGTAGATCATGTGCTGGATCGGCTGGTTGCCATGGGCATAATTGCCCATGTTGACGATCTGCATCTCGCGGATCTCGTGGATCGTCTCGCCATAATAGCTGTCGTCGAACAGCGGCGGCGCCGTGAAGATCGAATCCAGCCGGTCGACAAACTTGCGGTCGCCGCCCATCAGGTCGATCAACCCCTGCACGTCCTGCATCACCGACCAGCTATAGTGCAGCGAATTGCCTTCGGTGAACGCGTCGCCCCATTTCAGCGGGTTGAACGGCGTCGACCAGCTGCCATCCTGATTGCGGCCGCGCATCCAGCCGGATTGGGCGTCGTAGAGCTTGCGGTAATTCTGCGCCTGCTGCGCGTATTTGGCAGCATCCTCGGTCTTCCCGAGGGCAGCCGCCAAGCGTGACAGCGAGAAGTCGGCGATGGCATATTCCAGCGTGCGTGCGGCGTTCTCCTTGATGCCGACGTCGTAGGGTACATAGCCCAGCCGGTTGTAGAACTCGACGCCCTCGCGACCGACTGCGTTGACTACATTGCCCTTGGAATCACGCGGGCGACCCTGTGAGGTGGTGGCGTTCTTGACCATCGCCTCGTACAACGTCTCGACGTCGAAGCCGCGGACGCCGCTGAGATACGCGTCGGCAATGAGATTGGCCGAGTTGGACCCGATCATCACGTTGCGGTGACCCGGACTCGCCCATTCCGGCAACCAGCCGGATTCCTTGTAGGTGTTGACGAGCCCCTGCATGATCTGGCCGTCCACCTCGGGGTACATCAGCGCGAAGAACGGGAACACCGCGCGCCAGGTGTCCCAGAAGCCGTTGTCGGTGAACATCGGCCCGGGATGCACCTGCCCGTCATAGGGGCTGTAATGGACGGTCTTTCCCTGCGCATCGACCTCGTGGAAGGTACGCGGGAACTGCAGCATCCGATATAGCGCCGAGTAGAAGGTCTTGCGCGCATCCTTGTCGGGATCGCTGACGCGGATGCGCGACAGCTCGGTTTCCCAGATTTTGCGCGCCTTGGCTTCGGTCTGGGCGAAGCTGTCGCGGCCGACTTCTTCCGTCAGGTTCCGTTCCGCTTGTTCGGGGCTGATGAAGGACGAGGCGACCTTCACCCCCACTTGCTCGCCGCGCTTCGTCTTGAAGCTCACTACGGCGCCGACATGCGCGCCTTCGCTCTTGGCGGAATCGCGAAGCTGCCAGTTCTGATCCCAGGTGCGGGTGACGGAAAAACCGTGGTCGAATTGGAGGATGAAAAAGTTGTGAAAGTTGTGCGGAACGCCACCGCTGTTGTTGCGCGCATACCCTGTAATCCGGCGATTTTTGGCGTCGATGTTGACCATCGAACCTTCATCGTACGCGTCGAGGATGATGTGGGCGTCGTCGCTTTCGGGAAAAGTGAAGCGGAACTGGGCGGCGCGATTGGTGGGAACGACCTCCGCAGTGACGTCGTGATCGGCCAGATAAACCTTGTATTTGTAAGGCTTGGCCTCTTCCGCCTTGTGACTGAACCACGACGCGCGCTCGTCCTGCCTGATGCGCAGTGGCCCGGTCGTCCCCATCAGTTCGAACGCGGCGTAATCGTTCATCCAGGGGCTGGGCTGGTGCGTCTGCTTGATGCCGCTGATCTTGTTCGCGTCATAGGTATAGCCCCAGCCACTGCCCATCTTGCCGGTGACCGGCGACCAGAAGTTCATGCCCCAAGGCACCGCCACCGCGGGATAGGTGTTGCCATAGGACAAGGTGTAGTCGGAATCGGTGCCCATCAGGGGGTTCACCAGGTCGACCAGCGCCTCACGCGGCGCCGCGGCCTGCGCGAGCAGCGGTGCCGGCGCCACCAGCCCCAGCGTCACCAACATCGCGGTGCCGGCGCGCAGCCGCTGCCCCCAAGTGCTTTTCACCCTGCTTCTCCCCATGTTCAATGCTTGGCCGCGATCGGCCGCGGCGCGACGCCTTCGCGCGTCATCACCACCGGACGGATGCTACCATCCGCGTTGAAGATCATCCTGTCGATGGCGACCTGGCGATGCTCGCCGCGATCGGTGTCGAGCGGGCGGCGATGATAGGCGATAACCCAGTCGTCGGTGCCCGGCACCTGTACCACCGAATGGTGCCCCGCCCCCCGCGCGATCGCGAAATCCTGCTTGAGGATCTTGCCCATCGGCTTGAACGGTCCGGTCGGGCTCGGACCCATCGCATAGGCGACGCTGTAGTCCGGCCCGGTCCACCCCCCTTCCGACCACATCAGGTAATAGACGCCCTTGCGCTCGATCATGAACGAGCCCTCGACATAGCCCGGCGGCGTGATCTCCTTGTAGGTCGAGCCATCGGGGAACGGCACGATCGACTTCAGGTCGCGGCTGAGGCGCACGACGTTGCAATGCTGCCACCCGCCATAGAACAGATAGACCCGCCCATCCTTGTCGCGGAAGGCGAAGGGGTCGATCGGCTGCGCGCCATTGTGGAATTTGCCCACCAGCGGCTTGCCGATCGCATCCTTGAACGGACCACCGGGCTTGTCGCTGACCGCCAGGCCGATCCCGCCAAGCTCGGCGTCGCTCTGAATGTCGTTGGCGCTGAAGAACATGTAATAGCGGCCATTGGCCTCCAGCACCGAAGGCGCCCAGATCGCATAGGCGGCCCAGGCGGCGTCGCGCACGTCGAACACATGGCTGTGCTTGGTCCAATGGACCAGATCGGGCGAGGAAAAGGCGTTGAAGAAGGTCTGCATCCCGTAAGATGGGCGCACCGTCTTGCGCTTGCGGGCTTCCTGCTGCGCCGGCGTGAAGCGGGTCGTCAGATCGGGCGTGCCGGCATGATCGGAATAGGTCGGATAGATCCAATAGCGCCCGCCGAACACCCGGATCTCCGGATCGGCATACCAGCCGGGCACGATCGGGTTGGATGCGGTCGCGAGACCACAAGCGAGCAGCGCGGTGGCGCCGAGCCCCAGGCGAAGAAGCCGCTTCATCATCTGCACCGCCTTGGAGAAAAAGGAAAACAGGTGGCTCCCGAAGGAGCCACCCTAGGAAGCCGGAGGGGGCCGACGACGATCAGAAGTTGTAGGACAGGCCGACATAGGCCCGGCGACCAAAGTAGTTCCGGTAGGTGAAGCGGTCTTCGGTATCGTTGCCCAGATAGCGGCTTTCTTCCGATTTGGTCAGGTTGATGACCGAAGCGGTCAGCATCAACTTGTCCGTCACGGCATAAGAGGCGTTGAGATCGACCTGCTGATACGGCTTGGTGTATTCGTTAAGGCCGGACACCAGCGCACCCACGCGTTCACCGCGACGATTGTACGAAGCGCGCAGCAGCAGCTTGTCATTCTCGTAGAACACCGAGGCGTTGATCTGCGTCTTGGCGCTACCGACCAGGGCCGAGGTACCGACCTTCTGGCCATCGAGGGTGATGTCGGCGGTTGAAGTATCGTTGTAGGTGAAGTTCACCTGTGCGCCGAGGCCGAAGGGCAGCGTGTGCTGGGCATAGAGTTCAACACCCTGCGACCGGGCGTTGGAACCGTTGGCGAAAGTGGAATAGGGCCGGATCGGCACCTGCTCCCCATTCACTTCGCGCGTGACGTCGATCACCAGCGGCACGATGAAGTCGGACACGTCCTTGCGGAACAAGGTCGCGCCCAGCACCGATCCACGCTTGAAGTACCACTCGACGCCAAAATCATATTGCCAGGCGTTGAACGGCTTGAGGTCGGCGTTGCCACCGCCACCCGACCAACCTTCGACCGCGCCAAACTGGCCGCGATCGAAGACGAATTCGGGCGAGTTGTAATTCAAGGAGCGTTCGGCACCCAGATTGGCGAAAGACGGGCGGGCGATCACCTTAGCGACCGAAGCGCGGAATAGCAGGTTTGGCGTGGCTTCGAAGACCGCATTGGCGCTCGGCAGCACGTCGGTATAGGTTTTTGACTGGTCAACGCGCGTGTTCACGATCTCCTCGCGCACTTCCAGCGGCAGCATGGCGCAATTGCCGTCGGCTCCCAGCGGCCGGTTGGGGTCGAAGGGGCCGCCGGGGCCATTCACGCAGTAATCGCGCCGGTACACGAGGCGGTCGGAGGTATTGCCGGTCTGCTTCGTCTGCGCCACGCGCACACCGATGTTCCCACGAAACGCACCGCTGTGGAAATTCAGCTGGGTATAGCCCGAGAGAATCCGCTCACCCAGATCGTAGATGAAGTCCTTTTCCTGGTACTTCACCGAGGGCCCGTAGGTACTGTCAAGATAACGGATATAATTATCGAAATTGATGCCCGGGAAGGTCGTGCTGCTGAAACCGCCGATCAGGTTTCCGATTTCCTTATCCAGGAAGAATTCCGGCCGCGCGACCGCGCCATCATCGGTGTCCTGGTAGAGCAGCTCTGTCGCGGGATCGGCGTACCAATCGTTGCGGCCTGTCTCACGATGGATCTTCAGCTCACGCCACTTGCCACCAACTTGAATCGATTCAAGAAAGCCGTCGAAGCGCCGCGTCAGGTCGAGTTGGGCGTAGCGCTGGCCCAGATCGGTGTTGATGAAGCTGGAACGCGTCGATCCCACGTCCACCTGGGCGATACCAGCCTTGAGGTTCTCCAGCACACCGGGTGAGAAGGTGTAGTCGATCTGACCGTTGGAGATGTCCCAGGCGCTAAGCGCACTGCCGCTCTGCTCCTGGCCAGGAATGGTTACGCGCGGCTTGACCGCAACGTTGAACCGCATCGACGGCCCACCGCTCGACTTGGTCTTGCCGACCTTCAGACGGGCGTCAAACTGGTCCTGCTTAAAGGCAACTTCGGTTTCGAAGGTGTTGGAGACCTGTTTCTCGCGGCTGTAGGTGCCAGTGATCCAAGGCGTCTCCATCGTGCAGGGTGTGGGACGAGCGAGGCAGCCAGTGCCAGCGGCGGGCAGCGCGAAGGTCGCGCCTTGGAAAATGGTACCGCTCGAATCCAGCGCGGCATCCTTGAAGAAGCTGCCATAACCCCATTCGGGCACCTGCACCCGATTGGAGACATAATCGCTGCTATATTCGAAACGGAAATAGTTAGAGGTGACGGTCAGGTTATCGAATGGCTTGACCTGCAGGGTGGCCTGAATACCGGTGCGTTCACGATCCTGGTTGAACACTTCCGCCGTCACTGACTGCGGAGCCCAATAACCGGAATAATGCTTGCCATCCTGGGTCGTCTGACCACCGCCAGACCAATAGGAAATGGCGTCGTCATTGGCAAAAGTGTTGCCCTTCACGTCGGTCGCTGGAGTAATGACGTTGCCGGTCGCGTCTCGATCGCTCCACCAAAGCCACGAGTCAGCGCTGCTGCGCAGCTCGCGATTGGTGCGCTTCTGATAAACGCCGCCGACCAGGAAACCGATCGTCTCTGCCTCGTTCTTCCACGACACCTGACCGCCGATCTGCGGCTCGAATTTTTCGGAGGTGTCGGCGTAGGTGCCTTCGATCGAGGCGAAGCCCGACCATGCCGGCAGATCGAGCGGGCGGCGCGTGTTCAGGATGATGGTGCCGCCAACACCACCTTCATCGATGCGCGCTTCTGGCGACTTGTAGACTTCGGTGCTGGCGATGAAGTTCGACGGCAGAAGGACATAGTTAAACGAGCGGTCGGGGTCGCCACTGTCGGCGCCGGCCAGGAAGTTGCCGTTGAGCAGGGTAAGCGTCAGATCCGACGTCAGACCGCGGATACTGACCCGGCTGCCCTCACCACCGTCGCGATCGATGATTACGCCCGGCACGCGCTGGAGCGCGTCGGCGACGTTCTTGTCGGGGAACTTGCCGATATCCTCGGCAGTGATGACATCGACGAACGCGCTGGCCTCACGCTTCTGATTGAGGCTTTCCTCGATGGAGCGACGATAGCCGGTGACCACGACATCCTCGGTGGTTGTCGCCTGGTTGGGATCGGCGGTTTCCTGCGCCGGGCCTGTGGCCGGGCCTGGAGTGCCGGGCGCCTGCATGGCCGTGGCGCCGGCTTGCGCCGCGACATCCTGCGCGAACGCGGCAGGCGCGATGCCGGCGATGATGCTCGCGGAGAGCAGCAGCTTCCACGCCGAATACCGGCGGGGGGCGGCGAAATTCGTGTGCAGATCCAGAGCGCTCATCGGCGGCGTCCTCCCAATCGGCCGCTTTCGATGCGCGGCCTGTCCTCACCAAGTGTTGCCATCATCATCCGGTTCGAGGCCGGCGTTGGAGCGTTCGAACGCCCCTGGCTTGCCCTTATGAGAGAATAAGAAAAGCAACTTGTCAATTGAATGCCCGCGCGGTTCGTCGGACGCGGGGCACTTCTCACAGGTCAGCGCCGCAGACTGAGGGGTCGACGGATATTGTTGGGGCCGCACTGGCGGCGGGCTGGATTGGGCAGTTATCGGTGGCGAAGCGCCGCAAACCGCTCCACGGTCAGGGCCGCTTTGGCCCTGCAGCGGCGAAGCGGAAGGTAGCGGTCACTGGGAAATGATCCGAGGGGTAAACGCCGCCCTGATGATAATCGTCGGTTTCGACCGTGGTCGCGCGGAAGCCCCGGGTGAACAGATAGTCGATCCGCCGATCGGCGGTGCCGGTGAAATCGTGGAAGGTGTTTTCGGGTCCGCGCACGGCGCGGCTATGGGTGCGCGCATCGCGCAGCGCCTGCGCGAAGATGGCATATGCCCTGCTGTTCGGGCGGGTGTTCATGTCGCCCGCAAGCACTACCGGCAGAGTCGCGGGAAAGGCGGCGAGGCGTTCGAGGATCAACGCCGCGGACCGCTCGCGCGCCGCATCGTCCTGGTCGCGGTGGGCCAGGTGCGTGTCGACGAACAGGAACTGGCGCGGGCGTGATCCCCGCGTTTCGAACACTGCCCAAGTCGCCATGCGCGGCAGGTCCGCACCCCAGCTCATGCTGTTCGGCCGCTCCGGCGTATCGGAAAGCCAGAAGTCGCCGCTGCGTAGCAGCCGCACCCGATCGGGGCGGTAGAACACGCCCATATGCTCGTCGGCATGCCCCCCGGCCCGGTCCCGCCCGAACCAGCGGTAGCCCGGCAGTGCGCTGACGATGTCGTCGCCCTGGCGCTGCAACAGTTCCTGGGTTCCGATGACGTCGGGCCGGGAGCGCTCCAGGAGGGCGATGAGGACCGGTCGGCGCACCGGCCATCGCTGGGGTCCCTGGTCGGAGGCGTAGCGGACGTTGAAGGTCATCACCTTCACCGAAGACGCACAGCCGGCAAGGTGCAGGAGGAGCAGCACGGGGAGAACAAGTCGGATGCGGGCGATCAAGGTTGTGCCTCCTTGTTGCGGCGCGCGGGTTGCTAACGGCGTGCGCGACCGGCCTGGGTGCCGCGCGGCTTAACCGGCCCGGGCGTCCCGTGTCATGCGCGATGGCGCGCGGTGGCCGCGCTTGTGCCGCATCGGCAGGAGTTGCGACGACGCCGGCCGACGCGGTAGAGCAGTCGGCGACGCCGTTTTTGGGGAGCTTGCCGTTGCTGTTGACGCAGACCTTGCGCTGGTTCGGACCCGGCGATCCCGTGCGCTTGCGCGATATCCGCCAGGCCGGGGCAAGCGAAGTGGTGACTGCGTTGCACGAGCTGCCGAACGGCGCGGTCTGGCCGGTCGAAGCGATCGCCGCGCGCAAGGCGCTGATCGAAGCGAGTGGGCTTGGCTGGAGCGTGGTGGAGAGCCTGCCGGTGCATGACGGCATCAAGCGGCGGTCCGCCGATTGGGACGAACTGATCGACGCCTATCGCAAGAGCCTGCGCAATCTGGGGCAATGCGGGGTCACGGTGGTGACCTACAACTTCATGCCGCTGCTGGATTGGACGCGGACGGACCTGGCGTGGGAGCTGCCCGACGGTGCGCTCGCCTTGCGGTTCGAGTGGGAGGCGTTCGCCGCTTATGACCTCCATCTGCTCGGCCGGGCGGGTGCCGAGGCCGATTACAGCCCGGCGGTGCGCGAAGCCGCGGCGCGCCGCTTCGCGGTGATGGACGAGGAAGACCGACGCACGTTGGAGCGCACGATCCTGGCGGGCCTTCCGGGAAGCGAGGAGAGCTTCACGTCCGCGCAGTTCCAGGAGGCGCTAGACAGCTATGGCGCGGTGACTCCCGATCGCCTGCGCGAGAACCATGTCGCGTTCCTGGAAGCGGTGTGCCCGGCGGCGGAGGAAGCCGGCGTGCGGCTGGTGGTGCATCCCGACGACCCGCCCTTCCCCATTTTCGGACTGCCGCGGGTGGTCAGCACCGAGGCCGACGTGAGCGCGCTGTTCGAGCGGGTCCCGAGCACCGCCAACGGGCTGTGCTTCTGCTCCGGGTCGTTCGGCGCGCGTCCCGACAACGACCTTGCCGGCATGGTGCGCCGGCTGGGAGACCGGATCGGCTTCCTCCACCTCCGCTCGGTCGCGCAGGAGGGTGAGCGGACCTTCCACGAAGCCGCCCATCTCGAGGGCAGCGCCGGGATGGCGGCGATCATGAAGGAAGTGGTCGCGCTGTCGCGCGCCGAGGGGCGGAGCATCCCGATGCGTCCGGACCATGGCCACCAGATGCTCGACGATATCGGCAGGAAGACCAATCCCGGCTACTCGCTGCTCGGGCGGATGCGCGGCCTGGCCGAGCTGCGCGGCCTGGAGCGGGGGCTGGCCCACGTCTAGGGGTATCGCGTGGCCAGCGCCGCGAGATCGGCCGGCGTGTTGATGTTGGGCGCGGCCGTGCTGGAGCGGATGGCGCGCGCGCCGATCCGCTCGCCAAAGCCGCGGACCGAGCGGCGGGGATCGGTGGCGATGAAGTGCTCGAGGGCGCCGAGCGCGTCTGCCGGCCACAGCCCGATCACGGGCTGGCCCTCCAGATAGCTCGGCGCCCGGTCTAGGACGTCGGCGGGCAGATCGGGGCAGTCGACGCCGCAGGTCAGCACCTGGCCGAACCCGTGTTGCGCTGCATAGGCCAGGGCGCCGCAGAGGCCTCCCAGCGGGCCCAGCCCGGGCGACGGGCGGTCTTCCACGCTGACGACGTCGGCGACGTGCCGCCCGGCGACCGCGACCGCCTCCGCGTGGCGGCGCAGATTGTCGAGCGCGTGCGCGATCAACGGCCGCCCCGAGAGCATCGCGACAGCCTTGTCCGAGCCGAACCGCGACGACTTGCCGCCCGCCAGCACGACGCCCAGCGTCCTCACGCGATCGCCCGGTGCGGATCGTTGAGCACCAGCATCGAATCGCGCCGGGCGAGCGCCACCAGGGCAAGCCCCGCTTCGCGGGCGCGCTCCACCGCCAGGCTGGTAGGTGCCGAGATGGCGACGAGCAGCGGACAGCCGACCTGCACCGTCTTCTCAACCAATTCATAGCTGCAACGCGAGGTCACGAGGAAGAACCCGTCCCCGAAACCGCCGCCAGAGCGCGCCACCGCGCCGATCAGCTTGTCGAGCGCATTGTGGCGGCCGACATCCTCGCGCACCTGCCTGATCGTTCCATCGGGCGCGCAGAACGCCGCGGCGTGCACCGCACCCGTCGCGGCGCTGAGCGGCTGGAGCGCGGGAAGCCCGTCCAGCGCGGCGTGGATCGCCGCGCGCGTGGTCCCGATTCGGGCTTTGAGGGTCGGCAAGGGCCGCAGGACTTGGGCGATGTTGTCCATGCCGCACAGCCCGCAGGCGCTCTCCGACACCCGCAGCCTGGCGCGCCCCAGCACGGGCTCGAGCCGCGACTGCACCAGCGTCACGCGTATGACGAAGCCACCCTCGACAGCATGGGTATCGATCCCGAGAACTTCGTCGGGCGCGGCAAGCCCCTCGGTCAACGTGAACCCGAGAGCGAAGTCCTCGAAGTCGGCGGGGGTCGCCATCATCACCCCATAGCCGATCCCATTGAACTCGATCGCGATCGGCGTCTCCAGCGGAACCGCCCGCATGCCTTCGTACGCGGTCCCGCTGTTCGTCGGGTACTCGACCAGCAAGGGACCAGCCGGCAGCGCCGACATGCTACGCCGCGTCGGCCTTGATGCGGACCGGCACCGATTTGGCCGCGGGAGTCTTCGACAGGCAGTCATGATGCGACAGCGCGATGAGCGGATTCATTTCCGGATAATAGGCCGCCACGCACCCATCGGGGAGCGAGAAAGGCGTCACGGTCAAGCCGCCGACCTCGCGGTGAATGCCATCCTCCGCATCGCTGACCAGCGCAACGACCTGGCCAGCGCGTATCCCGGCCCTGGCAATCTCGTCCGGGTTCATCAGCAGCACGTCGCGTGTCCCTTCGATGCCGCGCAACCGGTCGGAATAGCCGTAGATGGTCGTGTTGAACTGGTCGTTGGATCGCAAGGTGATCAGGCGGTAGCGGCCCGGCGCCTCGGCAAAGCCACAGGCGTTCAGCCCGTCGGGGATGCTGAATTCGGCCTTGCCGCTTTCGGTCTTCCACACCCGCTCGCGCGCGGCGTTGCCGCGGTAGAAGCCCCCGGGCGTGAACACCCGTGCGTTGAAATCGGCGAACTCGTCGGGATAGGTCGCTTCGATCAACTCGCGCACCTGGCCATAATCGCCGACCCAGTCGTCCCAGCGCACCTTCGGATTGTCCGGTAGCGCCGCCTTGGCGAGTCCCGCGACGATCGAAAGTTCGGAGCGAAGATGCTCGCTGGCGGGTTTGCGGCGGCTGATCGAGCCGTGGATGCAGGACAGGCTGTCCTCCATCGTGACGATCTGCGCCCCGCTATCCTGCAGGTCTTCCTCCGACCGGCCGAGGCAGGGCAGCAGATAGGCGACTTCGCCGTTGATCAGGTGACTTCGGTTCAATTTGGTCGCGATCTGGACGGTCAGGCGCATGCCGGTCCAGGCCGCCTCCATCTTTTCGCGCTCCGGGATGGCGCGGATGAAATTGCCGCCCAGGCCAAGGAACGCCTTCACCTCGCCCGCCAGAATGCCCTCGCACGCCTCGACCGTGTTCATGCCCTTCTCAGTCGGCGGTGCGAAGCCGAACAGCTTTTCAAGCGCATCGAGCGGCACCAGCTCGGGCTTTTCCGAGATACCGACGGTGCGCTGTCCCTGGACGTTGGAGTGGCCGCGCACCGGCGAGATGCCGGCACCTTCCCGGCCCAAATTGCCGCGCAGCAGCAACAGGTTGATGAGCGTGCCGATGGTCTGCGAGCCATGGACGTGCTGAGTGACCCCCATGCCGTAAAAGGCGATGACCTTCTTGGCGCCGCAGTAAATGTCGGCAGCCGCCTCCAGATCGGCGCGAGTCAGGCCCGATTCGCGTTCGATGTCCTCCCACTCGGTGGCCTTCACCAGATCGGCAAAGGCGCCGAAGCCGTGGGTGTGTTGTTCGATGAAGTCGACGTCGATCAGATGATGCCGCTGCTCGGTCCATTGACGCTCCTCGCGTGCCAGGACGTGCTTGCACATCCCCAGGATCGCGGCGATGTCGCCGCCCGGGCGAACCTGGAAATACAGCTCGGAGATGCGGGTCTCCTTGCCCGTCGCCATTTCCACCGGGCTTTGCGGATTGGTGAAGGCGATCAGCCCCCGTTCCTGGATCGGATTGAACGTGACGATGCGGCAGCCGCGCCGCACCGCTTCCTGCAGTGGGTGCAGCAGGCGCGGACTGTTGGTGCCTGGATTCTGCCCGAAGAAGAAGATCGCGTCGCACTTCTCGAAGTCTTCGGCGACACAGGTGCCGACCGACGAGCCGATGACCTTCTTCAAGCCCACCGAGGTGGTCTCGTGGCACATGTTCGAGCTGTCGGGCAGATTGTTGTGCCCGTAGAGCCGGGCGAACAGAGCCCAAAGATAGGACGTCTCCAGGCTTGCCCGTCCCGAGGCATAGAAGACCGTCGACTTGGGCTCGAGAGCGCGCAGCTCCGCGCCGATCGCGCGAAACGCCTCCTCCCAGGCGACGGGTACATATCTGTCACTGGCGGGATCGTAGCGCATCGGGTGCGTCAATCGCCCCACCTGCTCCAGGTCATAGTCGCGCCAGGTCTTGAGCTCGGAAACGGTGTGCTGGGCGAAAAACTCGGGCGTGCAGCGGCGGCTGGTCAGCTCCCACAAGGTCGCCTTGGCACCGTTTTCGCAGAACTCGAACGGGTGCGGATTTGCCGGTTTGGTCCAGGCGCACGAGACGCACATGAACCCGCCCGGCTTGTTCTGACGCCGCAGCGTATCGAGCGCGCCCGGTGAAACACCTTCCTTGCCGGCGACCAGCGAAATACCGCGAAGCGATCCCCAACCACCGGCCGGCTTGTCATAGTGCACCGTCTCGTCCGTCTCGTCGCGCATCACGATCCCTCCACCAGGCGGTTCCTCAGGAACCGGTCATCCCCATCGTGTCCAGCAGAAGCTTCATGTTCAAGCCAATGATCAGGGCAGTGACCAGCCATGCCACGAGCTTCAACCATCGAGGGCTGGTCAAATTTCCCATCTTCGTGCGGTCGGAGGTGAATTGAACCAGCGGCACCACCGCGAACGGCAATTGCAGAGAGAGCACGACCTGGCTGAGCACGAGCAACTTGGCCGTTCCGGACTCGCCGTACAGGGCCGCGACGATGCCGGCCGGGATGATCGCCAGGCCGCGGGTGACCAGCCGCCGCACCCAGGGCGCCAGGCGCAGGCGCAAAAAGCCCTCCATGATGACCTGCCCGGCGAGCGTGGCGGTCACCGTCGAGTTCTGACCCGAAGCCAGCAGCGCAACGGCGAACAAGGTGCTCGCCAGCGCCGCGCCGAGCGTCGGGGTAAGCAGCCGATAGGCGTCCTGGATCTCGGCGACTTCGGTGTTCCCGGCGGTGTGGAACGCCGCGGCGGCCAGGATCAGGATCGCGGCATTGACGAACAAAGCCAGCATCAAGGCGATCGTCGTGTCCAGCGTCGCCCATTTGGCAGCGTCGCGCTTGCCCTCCGGGCTGGGATCGAAATTGCGGGTCTGTACCGCCGCGGAATGCAGATACAGGTTGTGCGGCATCACCGTGGCGCCGAGGATGCCGATGGCGAGATAGAGCATCGCCGGGTTGGTCACGATCTGCGACGTCGGCACCAGCCCCGCGGCAACGCCGGAAAGATCGGGCCGCGACACGATCAACTCATAGGCGAAGCAGCCCGCGATGATCGCCAGCAGCGCGATCACGAACGCCTCGAGCCGGCGAAACCCCCGCTTTTGCAGCGCCAGGATCAGGAACACATCGAGCGCGGTGAGCAATACGCCCCACACCAGCGGAAGACCGAACAGGAGATTGAGTCCGATGGCCGTGCCGATCACCTCGGCAAGGTCGCAGGCCACGATCGCGATCTCGCACAGCAGCCACAAAAGGATCGCTACAGGGCGGCTATAGGCGTCGCGGCACGCAGAGGCGAGATCGCGGCCTGTGGCGATGCCCAGCCGCGCCGCCAGGGTCTGGAGCACGATCGCCATCAGGTTGGACAGCAGGATGACCGACAGCAGCGAATAACCAAAGGCCGATCCGCCGGCCAGGTCGGTGGCCCAGTTGCCGGGATCCATGTAGCCGACCGCCACCAGGAACCCCGGGCCGGCGAACGCCGCGAGCCGACGCAAACCGACGGCCGATGCGGGTACGGGCACCGAGCGGAAAACCTCGGGCAGCGACTGGGTACCAGCCGACCGCCAGCCACGATCATCCTGTTCGGTGTTGCCCCTGCCGTTCATCCGATGGCCTTCTGCCGGTCCCGCTCTTGACGGCACAACCGGCAGATAGCCGTTTCGTTCAAGTTTAGCCTAGGCTAATTTCGCTTTGCCGGCTGCGCAGTTCAACCGTCAGCGCGGCGATCGCTTCCAGCGTGCCGTCGCTGACATGATGCTCCATCCCTTCCGAATCAGCTTCGGCGACGGCGTCGTCGAGCCCCAGGGCACGAAGGAAGTCATAGACCACCCGGTGGCGGGTACGCGACCGGTCCGCCATCTGGGCCCCCGCGGCGGTGAGGAACAGCGACCGATAGGGCTTGTTCTCGACAAGCCCTTCGCGCTTCAGGCGCGCGACGATCTTTGCGGCGGTCGCCTGGGTCACCGCCATGTTCTCGGCGACGTCGGTAAGGCGTGCTTCGCCCTGCTCGGCGATCAAGTCGCCGATCAGTTCGACATAGTCCTCGGCGACTTCGCTTTTATGGGCCTCACGTGTGCGGCGGAACGCCGCCGCACGCCGCTCGGCGCTGGATGTTGCCATGACGCGTCCCGCCTCCCTCATGACGGGAGGTCTTAGCGTCTGCACCCGACCGGCGAAACAGGCGATGCCGCCGGTTTCGCCGGTCCCGGTACGCGCTAAAAGGCCGCGGAGACCGAGAACACCGCCTGCCCGTCCGCGATCGACCCGCCGTCCTTGGTGGAGGAGAAGTTCGGCAGCAGATAGGCGGACTCGCTGCGGCTGATGTCGGTATCGACATAGGCCACCCCGAGCGTGAGCGGCCCGACCGCAACATCGGCACCGAGCATCCAGTCCCAGTATTTGCCGGTCGGCGCTACGCTGGTGCCGTTGGGGCCAAGGCCGGGATTACCGTCCGAATAGCCGATATGGGCCTTCAGCGTCACCGGCGTCCCTGGCAGTCCGGTCGACCCGTCCCCCCAAAGGTAGAGATTAT